>CAZVEF010000010.1:0-34698 GCA_964625715.1 uncultured Spirochaetaceae bacterium
TGAGCGACCTCTCGCGCGGGTGTTCGGTCACCGACATCGTGAACACCGCGGCGGCGACGCTCTGTCAGGGGGCGTGATGCGCGCCGCGATCGTCGGCTACGGGCGAATGGGCCACGAGGTCGAGGCGGTGCTCGGCGAGCGCGGGCACGAGGTGGCGCGCGTCGTGGACCCCGCGGTGGCCGGGAGCCACCGGTCCGGCGACCTGTACGCCCCGGAGGTCACGCCGCAGGCGCTCGCCGGCTGCGAGGTGGCGATCGAGTTCTCGCTGCCCGACGCCGTTGTGGAGAACGTCGCCGCCTACGCCGAGGCGGGCGTGCCGGCGGTGATCGGCACGACCGGATGGCTCGATCGGCTCGACGAGGTGACCCGCTCGGTGGACGAGGCCGGAGGAGCGCTCGTCTACGGGTCGAACTTCTCCATAGGCGCGCATCTCTTCTTTCGGCTGGCGGCCTTTGCAGGCTCGCTCGTCGCGCGCGTGGAAGAGTACGACCTGCTCGTCCACGAGATGCATCACCGCGGCAAGAAGGACAGTCCGTCGGGGACCGCGCTTTCGCTCGCGAAGGCGGTCATGGAGCAGGTTCCGCGCAAGAGGCGGATCGAGACGGCGAGGCTCGATCGGGCGCCCGAACCCGAGGAGCTACACGTGAGCTCCTCGCGAGGCGGGTCTATCCCGGGCACGCACACGCTCTACCTCGATTCGGCCGTCGACACGATCGAGGTGCGCCACCAGGCACGCAGCCGCGGAGGGTTCGCGCTCGGAGCGGTGAAGACCGCCGAGTGGGTTCGCGGACGGCGGGGCGTGTTCACCGTCGACGAGTACATCGACCGGCTGCTCGAGAGCGATTAACAGAGAGAGTGGAGGAAGGAATGCTTGCAGGAGTCTATACGGCGATGGTCACGCCGTTTCAGTCCGATGGGTCGATTGACGAGGGGGCGCTTCGGGCGCTCGTAGACGCGCAGATCGACGGCGGGGTAGAGGGCCTGGTGCCCATGGGAACGACGGGCGAGAGCCCGACGGTGACCCACGAGGAGAACATCCGCGTCATCGAGATCGTGGCCGATCAGGCCGCCGGCCGCACGAGCATCATCGCCGGCACAGGGTCGAACTCCACCGCCGAGGCGGTGCGCATGACGCAGCTCGCGAAGGACGTGGGGGCAACGGGAACGCTGCAGGTCACCCCGTACTACAACAAGCCGACCCAGGAGGGCCTGTATCGGCACTTCATGACGGTGGCAGAGGCCACCGACCTCCCGATGGTCGTCTACAACATTCCGGGTCGGACCGCGCGGAACGTGGAGAACGAGACGATGTTTCGGCTTGCGACGCATCCGAACATCGTCGCGGTCAAGGAGGCGAGCGGCAGCATGGCGCAGGTCATGGATATCGTCTCGGGACGCCCTGAAGGCTTCAGCGTCCTGTCGGGCGACGACAACCTCACGCTCCCGCTCATGTCGCTCGGCGGTGAGGGTGTCGTCTCGGTCGCGAGCAACATCGCTCCGCGGCTCATGGTCGAGCTCGTGAAAGCGGCGCGCGCCGACGACTTCGAAGCGGCGCGCGCGATGCACTACCGGTTGCTGCCGCTGTTCAGGGCCGTCTTCCTGCAGACCAACCCGATCCCGATCAAGTACGCGCTCGCGGCAACGGGGACCATCACCGAGGCGTATCGGCTCCCGCTCGTCCCGCTCGACGAGACCGACAAACGCACGGTCGACGCGATCCTCGATCAGGTCAAACCCGAATAGCCACGCGCGGCGAGGACGCCGGCGAGCTCGAGAAAGCGGTCGGCCGACACCGTCTCCGCGCGCCCGGACAGCTCGATGCCGACCTCCTCGAGCACGCCTACGACCGCCTCCCGTTCGGCGCCGAGCGCGGCCGCGAGGTTCCCCGCGTTGTTCGCGACGGTCTTGCGACGCTGCGCGAACAGCGAGCGGGCGGCGGTGGACGCGAGACGTCGCAGGCGCGGCTCGACCGCGCGCGGCTCGAGTACGACCACCGACGAGACAACATCCGGTGCGGGGTAGAAGTTGCCGCAGGCGAGGTCACCGGCGAGGCGCGCGTCCGCGGCGATCGAGCAGAGCACCGAGAACGGCGAGTAGTCCGACGCCCCCGGCCCGGCGACCATCCGCCGCGCCATCTCGCGCTGGACGGTGAAGACCATCCGCCGAACGCCCGAAAAGCGCTCGGACTCGAGGATGGTGCTCACGATCGCCGCCGCCGACCGGTACGGGAGGTTGCCCGCGATCCGGTCGGGATTTCCGGCCGCCTGCGGCAGCGTCTTCACCGCGTCGCCCTCCACCACCGTAACCGAATCGCCGAATCGCTCGCGGATCACGCCGATCAGGCCGTAGTCGACCTCGAAGACCGCAACGCGCGCCCCGCGGTCGAGCAGCAGCGCGGTGATCGAGCCGAGCCCCGGACCGATCTCCCAGACGAGCTCGCCCTTCTCCACGCGCAGCTCGGATACGATCCGCCCGCGCGCCTGCCCGGAGATCATGAAGTTCTGCCCCCACCGCTTCTTCAGCGCGAGCCCGCGCGAAGCGAGCAGCTCCCTGATGCGCCCCGGGGACTCGTCGAGACCCTTCCAGGTCATCGCGGTGACTCCGTTCGGCGACGAGCCGCCGCGACGCGCCCGGCCGCACCGGCGCGTGCCTGCCACACCAGCCCCGCGACCACGGCGAGCGTGCCGACCGTCGAAGCGACGACCACCGAGCGGCTCGTGCCGTCACCGGCGCCGATCGCCGGAGCGGCCGAGAAGAACCACACCCCGCCCTCGACGGTCCGGTTCAGCAGCTCGAGCACCGGGCGCGCGACCACCGCTACCCAGCCGACTCCGGCGAGGCTGATCGCGACCGCGACGAGGCCCACGACCATCACCAGCAGCACCACCGGCCCAATCGCGATTGACGCGACGATTCCGACGGGATACCACGCGCCGAAGAATGCGAGCACGAGCGGTGCCGTCGCGAGCCCGGCGCCGACGCCCGCGCCGAGCGGCCCGCTCACCGCGGGGGGAATCCACGGCCGGATCGCCTCGGCAAACGGCCGTGCCACCGCGGCGATGCCGAGCAGGCTGAGATAGGAGAGCTGAAAGCCGAGAGACCCGGATGCCTCGGGCTGCAGCAGCACCTGCACGAGAAAGCAGGCGCAGAGCAGCTCGACGAGCGGACGCGGCCGGTCCCGCGCCGAGGCGCTCGTCGCGAAGAGGACGAGAAGCGCAGCGCGGACGAGCCCCGGGCGCGGCCCTGCGAGAGCCACGTAGGCGAATCCGGCTCCAACCGCGAGCCAGGCGGCCGCTCGTCGACCGACGAGCAACCCGGCCGAGCTCCTGACCAGAAGCGCGATCACCGCGAGGTGCATTCCCGAAAGCGCGAGCAGGTGCATGACGCCCGAACGGCGGAAGAGAAGCCGCACCCGCGGGTCGATGAGAGCAGCGTCTCCGACGAGGAGCGCGCGCACGAGCGGTGCCGCATCCCCGGCGATCTCGTCCACGGCGAGCGCGATCGCATCGCGCATCCGCCGCGCCCCGGTTGCCCATCCGGGGTCGCCCTCGCCCGGCGCGGTACCCGGCGACACCGTCGTGATGGTCGCGCGCGCCCACAGCCGGCCGGCATCGTCGCGCCAGATCGACGACCCGCCGGGTTCAAGCGTCAACGCAACGCGCGTCCCGACCGCCGGGCGCCCGGGCGTGGCTGCGATGACGAGGAGCTCGCCGCGCGCCTCGCCGTCGACCCACTCCGACGCGGCTGAAGCGAGACGAACCGTGGCGATCGGGCGGTCGGCCTCGCCCCCGACGGCGAGGAGCGTTCCCTCGGCGCGACGCACCTCGCTCGGCTCCACCGGCAGGCGTGCCCGGGTCGAGAGCTCACCGGCTACCTGCGAACCGGCCCCCAGGATGACCGCCCCCGCGCAGATCGCGATCACCCCGCCGGCGCGTTGTCGCCGTGCGCCGAACCGCGGGAACCCGCAGACGGCGAGCCCGCACGCGGCTACTGCGATGATCAGGAGAAACGGGAGCTGAGCGCCGGATGCTGCCCAGAGTATCCCGACCGTCGCGGCTGCGGCGGACGGAACGAGGGCGCTCACTGCGTAATCGTGTCGATCGCCTCGCGGGCGGCGTCCTTCACGCGCTGCGGATAGTCGAGGAGCGTCACGTAGAACAGCGCGTCGTAGGCCTCGACCCTTCCGAGCCGCTCGAGGTTGGTGACCACGGCGAGCATGATCTGGGTGTCGTACGGTCGATCGTTCTCGGTGTACCGGTTGAGCAGGTCGAGGAAGTCGGTCAGCCGTACCGCCGCCGCTTCGGCGCCCGTGTTGCCGAGCGCCGCAATCGCCTCGAGCACCCAGGTCTTCGCGGTCACGCCCCCATCGTAGTCGGCAAAGGTGGTGTTGAAGTGGCGGATGAGCGTGCCGGTTGCGTCCGGGTACGGTACTTCGACCAGTACCGCTGCGGCGCGGTAGCGAAGACGACGCTGCGCCTCGATCTCGTTCGGGTCGCGGAGCACCTCACGGAGCGCCTCGGCGAGGACGCCGGCGGCGATCTGCGCGCGCTCGTCGTCGGACAGATCGGCATCGGTGATGAAATACTCGAGCGCCGGTTCACGTCGGGTGACGCCGCGGTTGTTGATCGTGGTGATCGCCTGCTCGACGTAGTCGCCCGGAAGCGCGTCCATCGCGATGTCCGCCTCTTCGGTGATCGGATCCGAGATCTGCGCGAGCTGCACGTCGACCAGCACGGCGAAGGAGCTCGTGTCTTCGAGCTCACCGAGCGTCTGCACCGCGTTCCGGAGCACCTGCTGGTCGGGCATCACGCCGCCGCGGTGGAGGTTGACCTGCGCCTGCACCCAGCCGTTGAGCTCGCGCACGAGTTCGGCGTCTCCGCCGCCGATGCCCCCGAGTACGTCGAGGATGAGGATCCTCGCGGTATCGTCGTCGTACTCGACGAAGAGGTTCCAGAGGCTGTTCGTCGCGCGGCTGTACCCGCCCTCGCCGATCTTCTCCACGGCGAACAGGGCGATGTCTCGCAGGATGACGTTGTTCTCGATCTCGTCGGCGTTCGTCAGCACGAACCGGACCGCCTGCAGGTAGAGCGGCCCGAGCTCCTCTACCGACACCGTGTCCGCGGTCTCGAGAATCTGCAGCTTCGCCTCCGCGCCCGCATCGCGGAATCGGTCCTGGTACGCCTCAAGCTCCCGTTCGGTGTCCTGCGCGGCGACACCGCCGGCGATAGCCACGGTCAGCACGATACCCAGCAGCACGACGCGTCGCTTCATCTTCGCCTCCTGTTCTATAGGTGATACTACCGGGAACGCCGTCTGAATTCAATTAGGCGCGCGAAGCGGCAGTGCTTCGCTTCTGCAGATCCTTGAAGATGCCGTAGACGTAGGTGAGGATGTGGTTCTTCATCGAGGGAGACGGGGGTCGCGCCTGGATGTGGAGGATCGAGACGTTCTTGTTCTGCTTGTAGGTGACGCCCTTGATGACCCCGGACATCACGACCGGCTGGTCGTAGAGCTCGGTCTGGAGCTTGATGGGAAGGCCCGGCTTCGCCCGCCCCCCCACCATAACGGCGGCGCCGTCCTCGGAGATATCCACGAAGCGACAGCGATAGCCTCCGCTGGTCTCCGCTTCCTCGCTCGTCTCGCTGATGGATTTCAAAGGATAGAGGCGTCCATTGGTGTTCAGGGTTGCCCTGATCGAGCCACGCTTCTGCGTCCGGATCAGGTTGTCCGAATGCGCGATGTGGAGGATGGGAAACTTGCGGTCGAGGTAGTCACCGAGCACACGCGTGTCAAAACGGTACCCGGCGTCTTCCGGGCGCCAGAAATAGACGTTGATCTTGTGCTTTTCCCACGAGAAACCGGGGGGTAGCGGTTTGCCCTTGGGATAGCTGATCGCCAGATAGCGTCGCATGTTCTCCACGACCTTCGCGTAGAAGACGCCGCTTCCGGGAAAGGTAATCCGCAACGGCTGCTGCGGCGTGATGCTGCGGGTGGATGTGATGCCGATGCGGTACTTGGGCAGGTTGAACTCGACGCGCTTTCGGAAGTCGAAGAGCTTGTTCAGGAAGGCGACCGAATCCGGATCGTTCTCCTGGTTCCGGCCCCGAAACCTGATGATCGTACCCCTGATACACCGGTCGAGCGTCTTCTCGCTCCAGAACAGCGACGTCGGGTCCCGGAGGTTGTTGTCCACGGCGACGTGGCGCAGCAGGTTCAGCTCGCGGAACCGGAACCCCGATTCCTTACCCTTCACGTAGAACTGCAGCCACGGGAAGCCGAACCCGCCGTTGCGCTGGATGAAGACGATGAAGGCGGTGAGTAATGCCGCTACGATTCCAAGCGCTATCCACATCCCGTGGGGCTCCCCTCTCCTCGTGACCGTCGCCCGGACGCGCCGGTGGCCCTGATTCGATCTTCGGCCGCTCGAATGGAGATCTGCACCATTTTCTCGACGGCGTATCTGGAGTATATCTGAGTGATGAGCATCGGGAAAGAGTGTGCACTTCTCTTCGCCGTCCTCTTCCTGCCCGGCATGATCGCGCAGGGAGGTGGGGTCGACCCTCAGGCGTTCGACAGCCTCTTCTATCACGTGCAGCTGCTCGCGACCGCTGTCCCGCAGATCCTGCTCGTCGTCGCGCTCGGCGAGCTGCGTCGCAACGGCTCTGCACGCCGATTCGGCTGGACCGCTCCCTCGAAGGCCGACGTCCTCCCCGCGCTCACCGCGCTGCTCGGCGTATGGGCGGTCGTGGGCGTGGTGTCGATCGGTATCGGGGCAGTCGCCGGCCTCGATGGAGGAGTCGAGCCGACCGTCGACTGGAGCTTCGAGCGAACCGAGCTGATTCCGGTGGCGCTCGTGTCGACCCTCGCGATCGGCTACCGTGAGGAGCTCTTCTACCGCGCGTACGTCGCCGACCGCGCGCCGGAGGCCGGCCTGGATCGACGGCTCGCGCTCGCGGCAGGGGCGGTGCTCTTCGCGGCCGGACACCTCTACCAGGGGGTAGCGGGGTTCATCGTCGCGCTCGCCATCGGCCTCGTGCTCGCGGAGATCTACCTTCGCACACGCAGCCTCCACGGCATCGCCGTAGCCCACGGCCTGTACAACTTCATGGTGCTCATCGCTTCGGGTTCTGCTTGAAGGATGGCGCGCGGCGCAGTATATATCGGGTACGACTATGCAGACTCTGCTATATAGTCTCCGAGGGAGGACCCGATGAAGCACACCACACCCGCGCCGGCTCTGCGAATCGTGCCGGTCGCGTTCATGCTTGCTCTGCTGACAATCGCTCCCGTGGCCGCCGGTGGCCGCGGTGAACAGACCGCCGTCCCGCCCGAACAGGCGCCGGCGGTGGAAGCTCCCGACGCGCCCACGGCGACCGACGACGGCGAATCGGCCCCGGGGAACCCGTCGGAGACGATCCCTATGGACGACGCAACGGCCGAGCTCGTCGCGGCGATGGGCATGATGCCGTTCGAGGAGAAGATCCCGAGCGAGGACTTCACGCTCGACCTTCTCTCCGGCGGGGAGACCTCGCTCTCCGAGCACACAGGCAAGGTGGTCTTCCTGAACTTCTGGGCCACGTGGTGCCCACCATGCCGCGAAGAGATGCCTTCCATGCAGACCCTCTACGACGAGCTCGCCGACGAGGGCCTGGAGATCCTCGCGGTGAACGTGCTCGAGGACGCCGAGACCGCTCGCGGCTTCATCGATGAGGAAGGGTTCACCTACCCGGTCATGATGGATACGAACGGCCGGGTCATGATGCGCTACGGCGTGCGCGCCTATCCCACCACGTACATCGTCGACCGTGACGGTAACGTGCTCGGCGTACGCCCCGGCTTCCACGACTGGGGGACGGAGGCGATGCTCGACTCGATGCGGACCTTGCTCGAAACCGAATGACGACGCCTACGCTCGCGCTGAGCTTCGCGGCGGGGCTGCTCTCGTTTCTCTCGCCGTGTATCGTGCCGCTCGTCCCCTCGTACCTCTCGTTCGTCGGCGGCGTCGCCGCGACGGAGGCGCGCGAATCGACCGTGCGGCGAGGCGTGGTCGTCTTGCGGACGGTTCTCTTCGTCCTGGGCTTCTCGATCGTCTTCGTCGTCCTCGGCATCGCCTTCTCCGGCTCGGGAGCGCTCTTTGGAAACACCGGTACGGTCATCAACGTGATCGCCGGGGCGGTGGTGATCCTGCTCGGGCTCAACATCATCTTCGACTTCTGGAAGGTTCTCAACGTCGAGCGGCGGATTCACTTCGCCAAGCGTCCGGCCGGGCACGCCGGGGCGCTCGTGATCGGCATGGCGTTCGGGGCCGGGTGGACCCCGTGCATCGGGCCCATCCTCGCGAGCATCCTCCTGCTCGCCGGAACGAGCGGCAACGTCACCGCCGGGGCGCTCTATCTCATCGCCTTCTCGCTCGGGCTGGGCGTGCCCTTCCTGCTCGCCGGGATCTTTTTCGGCCGGGCGGCGGAGGGCCTTCGCCGGATCCGACGGTACATCCCGGCGATCAAGGTCGCAAGCGGCGTACTGCTCGTCGTGATCGGGATCCTCATCGCCGTCGGGCGGCTGCAGCAACTGTCGGCCCGCCTCATCGCCTGGGGCGCGCAGCTCTCCGCGTGGGACGCCGCGCACCCGGCGCTCAGCAACGCGCTGTTCGCCGGCGGTACCGCGCTCGTGGGATTGCTCCCGTTCGCGCTCGTACTCATCGGTCGAGCGCGTCGAGCGCCGCCGCACCGCGGCGTCGCGGGACTCGTCGTAGCCGGCGTGAGCGCCGCCGCGACGCTTACGCTCGCCGTGCTCAACATCATCGACGTGGTGAGCATCGCATCCTGGATTTCCGGCTGGTTCCGCTTTACCGGTTTGTAGACCGCTGAAGCGTCCGCGGCGGACGTGCCGCCGCGGACCGACCCGGCTCTTGCGCTCACGAACCGCGTTCTATCGTCTCGATGATCCGCGGACGCAGCTCGGCAACCGAGATGATCTGGTCGATCGAGTTGACCTGCCTGGCCCGCTCGATGTTGTGGATGTTGTCGAATCGCTGCGCGAGAGCGGCCTGCTTCTCCGCGTGGATCGCCCGGTAGACCTCGTCGAACTCGCGCTGCGTGAACGCGTGGTCGTTCTCGAGCCGGGACACCGCCTCCGCGTAGCGCGGATCCTCCTGCACCTCGCGCGTGACCTGGCGGGGGAAGACGACCGCCGCCGCCGGCGCCCCGCCGAGCACGGAGGCGAACGAACCCTCGAGCGCGAACGCGGTGAGCGAGGGATTGAGTGTCTTCGAGAAGACCACGTAGGCGCCGCCGTGGTAGCGCGCAACGACCACGAAGACGAGCGGGCCGCGGAAGTTCACCACAGCGCGGCCAATCTCCGCGCCGTACTCCAGCTGCAGCTTGCGCAGACTCTCCGGCGATCCGTCGAAGCCGCTCAGATTCGCGAGCACGACGACCGGCACCCGATCGCTCCACGCGTTGATCGCACGCGCGACCTTCTTCGAGCTCTCCGGGAAAAGCGTGCCCCCGCTCCAGGTCTCCGGACCGTCGTGCGGAATGTCGCCGAGCCGCGCGAGCGGCCGGCTCTCGATGCCGACGAGCCCGACGCCGTACCCGCCCACGCGCGTTTCCCACGTGATCGCGGTCTCGGCGTCCTTCATGACGCGCCACCGCTCGAGGTGGCCGGCGTCGTCGTCCACGAGCGCGTACATGAGCTGGCGCATATCGAACGGCTTCTTGCGCTCTGGGTTGAAGCGCTCGCTGAAGACATCGCCGATCGTCGCAAACCCCTGCCCGTAGCGGTCATCGTAGGGCGCCGCGCCCACGTCCCGGTCGGGTGGATCCGCGCTCTCGATCCTGCGGGGCGCCCGCTCGCCGGCGGCGACGTAGGTGTAGCGGTAGTGCTGAAAGAGCACCTGGTACGCCTCCGCGAGGTTCGAGACCCAGACCTGCGCCTGTCCGTTCGGGCCCATGATCCGCTCGACGCCGCCGATGTCGACGTTCGAGTCGGCGGAGACGCTGCCCGAGAAGTCGAGCGCCTTCTTCCCGGTGAGCAGCATGCTCGCGTCGTCGGTCATGATGAGCAGCCCGCGGGTGTGCATGAGCATCGTCGCCTCGGCGTTCCAGTAGCTCTGCGCGCCCACGTTGATGCCGCTGACGATGATGTTGATCTCCCCGCCTCCTTGAGTGAACTCCACGATTCGTCGCAGGACGGCGGCCGTCCAGTCGAGATTCTCGGTGCCGCTCTCCATGTCGATTCGCGCACCCGAGGAGATGGGGATCCACTCGACCGGGATGCCCTCGGCGTCGGCGAGGTCGAGCGCCGCGATCACGCGACGGCACTCGTCTTCGGCGAGCGAGCCCATGTCGCGGGTCGCGTCGGAGAGCACGAGCACGCGCCGATACGAGAGGCCGGACGCCGGGTCCTGGTTGCGCACGATGCCGAGAACGACGTTGCTGTCGTTGTGGCCGTAGGGCCGCCCCTTCACGCTCGTCGCCCGCTGCGTGCCGCCGTCGATCTCGATATCGTACTCCTCAAAGTCGCCGCGCGGGACGTTCAGGCTGACCGGATATCCCGTGTAGGTGATCATCTTCACGACTTCGTAGGGGTAGACGTTGTTGCGCTGGCGGCTTCGGACGACGCTCGAGACGTAGCGGTCCATCGGCTTGTACGGCTCGTCCGACGGCTTGCGGCTGCGCAGCGTGAACTGGTCCTCGGATATGTTGAGGAACAGCAGCTCGAGCTCGCGGATGACGTCCTCGCTCCACCGCTTGCGCCGCGTGTAGACGACGACCTTCTCCAGCCCGAGCTCGCGCGTCCGCGGCACGATCCGGTTGCCGTACTCCTTGATCTGCGCCGCCGAAAGCGGAACGAGCGCACGCACGTGGACGATGATGCGGTTCCAGAACAGTCGCCTGCGGCGGTGCGCCTGCTCGCTGCGCATCTTGAAGGCGGCCTCCATGAAGACCTCGTCGAACTCGCTCACCCGCTCGATCTGACCCGCACTCCCCAGCTCCGGCGCCGACTCGCTCGCGGTCGCGAGCGCGAAGAGCCGTTCGTCACGCGGGTTGTCGCGCGCGGTCGTGGCGACGAGGAAGACCGCGTCCGACCGGTAGACGACCCGAAAGTCGAAGCGCTCGAGCCGCTGCACGCGCAGCTCACGGTAGAAGAGCGGGCTGAAGTGTCTGCGCCGCTCGTCCTCCTGCCATCCGTCGATCCGGCGGTAGGTCCGGAAGTCGTTGCTCGTCCGTCCGCGGTAGACCCCCACCGAGAGCATCGCGACCTCGAGCGGGGTCGATGCGTAGCGCGCGAAGAGCGCCTGGTCGGCAGCGTCGTCGGCCTCACCGTCGGTCGCGTGGACGACGATCACCTCCATGCCGTCGGCGCGAACCGACCGGTCCGAGCCGACCTCGGCGATCACCGCCCCGAGCCTCTCGACCGGCGACTCGCACACGATCACCACGGTTTCCACGCCGTCGGCGCGCACGACCGTCACGTCGCGGCCCCCGGCGCGAACGCTCCGCACGAGCTCCAGCTCACGGTCGCGAACGAGGTGCCGGGCGATCAGCTCCCGCGCGAGCCCGGCGTCGCCGCCGCCGTCCCCGCGCCACGCCTGCAGAAGCTCGTAGACGATGTACGGGCTTGCGTCGACGATCTCCTGCTCGATCGAACGGCGGGCCTCCGAGCCCTCCGCGAGATCGGCCAGCCTCGCCAGCTGCGAGCGCACCCATTCGGTGCGCCGGCGGCGCACGGTGCGTATCGCGCTCCGCTCGTAGAGGTGGTAGCGCGCGTGCAGCGCGGCATCGGCGAGCGACGGAGCGGCGATCTGGTGCAGCCGCACGATCTCGTCGAGCAGGCGCAGCAGGCCGTCGCTGCGCCCGGCGGGCACCTGCATACCTTCGACGGTGAAGATCATGGTCCGCATCAGCTCGAGCCGCAGAGCGCGCTCGCGCTGCGTGCGCTGCATCCGGTAGAAGGCCTCCCACGAACCGTCGCGCTCGAGGCCCCGCGGATACCGCGCGAGCGCCGACTCGAGCGCGTCGACGAACTCCGCGGGCAGCGTTTCGTTGCCGTGCATCGCGTAGCGGAAGAAGATGTAGATGAGCTCCTGCCACGAAACCGGGCGGGCGAGCTGTTCGGTGCTGATCCGCTCGCCGCTGAACACCGTGTCGATCGCCACCGACGTCTCGAGCACCGCGTACACGAGGTCGAAGAGGCGCTCACGGTAGTCGGCGTGCTCCTCGGCAAGCGCGAGTGCTCGCTCGAACGCGCGCGCGGGATCCGCCGGGGCGTCGTAACCGCTGAACAGCGCGCTCACGCCGGCGCACAGCCGCCACCACTCGCTCTCCTCGTCGGTGGCGACGGTTGCGAAGCCGACGCGAGGCGAGGCGGGGGCGCGATCGGCCTCCTCCTCTTTCGCGGTTTCGAGGCCGACGAGGAGCTCGCCGGCGGCCACCTGCTGTCCGGGCGAGACGAGGATGTCACCGACGGTCCCCGACGACGGCGCCTCGATCGTCATCTCCATCTTCATCGCCTCGAGGCTCAGCAGCCGATCGCCCTTCTCCACCGCCTGACCGACCTCCACCGAAAGCCCGAGCACCACCGCCGGCGACGGCGCCTTGACCGCTCCGCCGGACTCCTGCTCGAGCACGACGGGTATGCCGTCGACCTCCACCTGGAGCGCATCGCCGCGCTCGATCGACTGGACGGCGTATCGGCGCCCGGCGTAGGCGAGCCGCGACTCCCCCTGCGACGAGACGTACTCGGCCGCGATCACGCCCTCGTCGGTTTCGAGCTCGTAAGCCGACGGGCTCACCCGGCGCACGGTGAACGCGTACGTGTTCCCGTCGTAGCCGAAGCTCGCCTCGCGCGCTCCTGCCGACAGGGCGCTGCGCGGGTAGCCGAAGTTCGAGATCTGGCGCTCGAAGACCGCGCGCTCGTCGGCGTCCTGCGCGAGGTAGGCCTCGATCGCCGCGGCGACGAGGGCCGCGGAAACCTCTCCGCGCACGCGCGCCTCGGCGCGGTCGAGGAGCGCCTCGACGTACTTCGTATGGACCGGACCCGAAACGATCTCAGGCTGCGAGAGCAGGTGGAGCAGGAACGCCTTGTTCGTCGTTCCGCCGGCGATCGCGATCCTCGTCTCGCGCAACGCGCGGCGCAGTCGGGCGATCGCGTCCGGGCGGTCGCTTCCGTGGACGATGATCTTGGCAACCATGGAGTCGAAGAGCGAGGGAATCGTCGAGCCCTGCGCGATGCCCGAGTCGACGCGAACGCCGGGGCCCCCGGCCGGACGAAAGTGCCGCACGAAGCCGGGCGCAGGCGTAAAATCGCGGTCCGGGTCCTCGGCGTTCAGCCGCGCCTCGAGCACGACGCCCCGCGCACGCTTCTCCGGGAACCGCAGCTCGTTGCCGAAGGCGACGTCGATCTGGCCCTTTACGAGGTCGACTCCGTAGAGGATCTCGGTGATCGGGTGCTCGACCTGCAGGCGCGTGTTCACCTCCATGAAGTAGAAGGCATCGCGCTCGATGTCGAAGAGAAACTCCACGGTGCCGGCGCTCTCGTAGTCCGCGGCCTCGACGAGCCTGGCCGCCGCAGCCTCGATTTCGCGGACCTGCGCCTCGTCCATGCCCGGCGGTGGGGTCTCTTCGATGATCTTCTGGTTGCGTCGCTGGACCGAACAGTCGCGTACGCCAAACGTGTACACGTTGCCGTGACGGTCCCGGATGCACTGGACCTCGAGGTGGCGGCCGGTGCGCACGAGGCGCTCGATGAAGACGATCTCGTCGCCGGTGATGCGCTTCGTCTCCTCGCGCGCGGAGGCCAGCTGCCGCTCGAGCTCCTGCGGCGTGAGCACGAACCGGATGCCGCGCCCGCCGCCGGCGTGCGCCGCCTTGACGATCACCGGGTAGCCGATCTGCTCGGCGATCGCTCGGGCGTCGGCGAGATTCCCGATCGCCCGCTTGCTCCACGGCAGGATGGGCACACCGGAGCGCTCGGCGAGGTCCTTCGCGGCGATCTTGTCGCCGAGCAGTCCCATCGCCTCGTGATCGGGTCCGAGAAAGACGAGTCCGGCATCCGCGACGAGCCGGGCGAACTCGGCGTCCTCGCTGACGAAGCCCCACCCCGCCCAGACGCCGTTGCACCCGGCGCGCTCGAGCCCGGCGAGCAGGACCTCGTGGTCGAGGTAGACCGTTCCCGCCTGGGCCGCGCCGGGGACGGTGCGGAACGGAACGGCCTCGTCGGCTTCACGCGCGAAGAGCGCATCGGCCTCCTCGTCGAGATGAAAGGCCACGGTCGTGAGGGCGGTGCCGTGCGCCTCGTTATACTCCCTGACCGCGCGCAGAAAGCGGATCGCCGGCTCGCCTCTATTGACAATTCCGATCCTGCTCGATGCGTGCAGGACCGGCTTCGTATTCGCTTCGGGCATATTCCAATCCTCGGTTCGCGAGTATAGTACATGACTTCCCCGCCGGTCGACCGGGACGAACGCGAGGCGCCCATTGCGCAAGCCCCGATCGTAGCTTATCATTTTCCGAACCATTGACACCCGCTGGAGGATCCATGAGTGATATCAAGCAACTGCTCCCGCATCGTGACCCCTTCCTCTACGTCGATCGGCTCGAGACGGTGAGCGAGGAGCGGATCGTCGGCTATCGCACCTTTGCCGACAGCGAATACTTCTTCGCCGGCCACTTCCCCGACTACCCCGTGGTACCGGGCGTCATCCTCGTCGAAACGATGGCCCAGTGCGGCGGGGCCGGCATCAGCAAGCTCGGCGTCCTCGGCGACAAACTCTTCTTCCTCGCGACGGTAGACAAGGCGAAGTTCCGCAGGCAGGTTCGGCCGAACGACGAGGTCCGGCTCGAGATCGAGAACGTCAAGATCTCAAAGCGCATGATCAAACAGAGCGGGAAGGCGTACGTCGGCGACGAGGTCGCCGCGGAGGCGGAGTGGATGTGCCTCGTGGGAGACGCTCCGGCGTAGGAGGAAGCATGGAAGCGCCGAAGACGAACGACACGGTTCCCAAGCGAATCCACCGCGTCGCGGTTACCAAGCCGAACGAGGTAGCCCTCTACAGCAAGGACGGACACGACGCCTACGTCCCTCTGCGGTTCGCCGAGCTTTGGAACGAGGTGCGCGCGCTCGGCTGTGCCTTCCTTGACCTGGGCGTCGGACGCGGGAACCACGTGGGCATCATGAGCGACAACCGGCCGGAATGGGTCGAGACCGATCTGGCGCTCCTGTCGATCGGTGCGATTGACGTTCCGCGCGGTTCTGACTCGACCGCCGACGAGATGGGCTACATTCTCGGCCACGCCGATTGCCGTCTCGCCTTCGCCGAGAACGCCGCGCAGCTTGAGAAGATACTCTCGCAGAAGGGTCGCCTGCCGCTGCTCGAGACGCTCGTCGTCTTCGACGCCGGTGATCTCGAGGACGGGTCCGCGCGCGACGGCGTGACGCTGCGCCGCTTCGAAGCGCTGCGCGATCACGGGACGAGGATCGTCGGTGAACGAGGCGCCGATTTCGACGCGGAGCTCGACAAGGGTACCGTCGGAGAGCTCGCTACGCTGCTCTACACGTCGGGCACGACCGGCGAGCCGAAGGGCGTGATGCTCACGCATCGCAGCTTCGTGTTTCAGATAGACCGCCTGCGCGACGTTCTTTTCCTCGACGAGCGCGACATCTTCCTCAGCGTCCTGCCCATCTGGCACAGCTTCGAACGGGCGGTCGAGTACATCGCGCTCGAACGCGGGTGCGCGCTCGCCTATTCGAGGCCGGTGGGCACGGTCATGCTCGCCGACATGGCCGAGATCCGCCCAACGTGGATGACCTCCGTCCCCCGTATCTGGGAGGGCGTGCGCGCGGCGGTCTACCGCAACGTCAACAAGCAGAGCCCGGTAAAGCGGATTCTATTCCACTTCTTCGTCCGGATCGGCGAGGCGCACGCGAGCCTGATCAACATGTTTCGCGGTCTGCTGCCGCAGTTCTCGCGCCGCAGCCGCGTCGTCGACATCGTGCTGAGCGTCGTCCCGCTCGTCGTCCTCTCGCCGCTGAAGGCGCTCGGTGACGTGCTCGTGTTCTCGTCGCTCAAGGCGCGTCTGGGCGGCCGATTCGTCGCGGGCGTCTCCGGCGGCGGCGCGCTGCCGCCCTACGTCGATCGATTCTTCCAGGCGGCGGGTATCAAGCTGCTCGAAGGCTACGGCCTCACCGAAACCGGTCCGGTCCTCGCCGTGCGCCACCAGCACCACCCGGTTCCCGGTACCGTGGGCCGGCTGCTGCCGGACATCGAGTACCGCGTCGTGGGCGACGACATGCAGGTGCTGCCGCCCGGCGAGAAGGGCGTCCTCTACGTGAAGAGCCCCCAGATCATGGAGGGCTACTACAAGAAGCCTGAGGAGACTTCGGCGGTCCTGAACGACGGCTGGCTGAACACCGGCGACATCGTCGTGTTCACGCACACCGGCGAGTTCACAATCCTCGGCCGGGCGAAGGAGACGATCGTCCTGCTCGGAGGCGAGAACATCGAACCGGTTCCGATCGAGGAGAAGCTCACGCAGAGCGAGCTCATCGACCAGGCGATGGTCATCGGCCAGGACCAGAAGTTTCTCGGTGCGCTCATCGTGCCGAACGACGAGGCGCTGCAGGCCTTTCTCGACGAGCAGGGGGTCGAGTACGTCGACCGCGAGGAGGCGCTCGAGAACCCGCAGGTGCAGGAACGCTTCCGCGACGAGATCAACGGCCTCGTAAACACGAAGACCGGGTTCAAGAGCTTCGAGCGCATCTTCCGGTTCAAGCTCCTGCCCGGGCATTTCGAAGTCGGCCGCGAGCTCACGCACACGCAGAAGATCCGCCGGTCGGTGGTCTACGGTGTCTACGACGAGCAGATCTCCTCGATGTTCTCGTGATCGAACGCGGAGCGCTGCAACACCGCCTGCGGCAGCTCGTGGCGAAGCTCCCGGCGGTTCAGGTGCAGAACCGCCTGATGGCGTGCACCGATCGCGACATCGCGCTCGCGCTCATCGGTATGACGCCGGCGGAGGCGCAGTCGATCGTGAGCCACGTGTCGTCCAGGAAGGCCTCGCGAGTGCTCGAGGAGCTCGCGCTCGAAGAGCGGCGCCGGGTCGAAGAGAGGCACGTCATCCACGCGCTGAACGTCGTCATCACGTCGCTGTCGGGGGAGCGGTCGATCACAGGACCGCGCAGCTACGTGCGTCCGCGCCGTGGGCACGGCGGAGACGCGGGGGACCGGCGGCCCGGATAACGCAGGTGACCCCACATGTTTCTCTTGCGAACGCGACGAGACGTAGAGTATGATGGGCGCTATCCTAACGAAGGGGGACTTCATGTGTAGAGCACGTGTCCGTCTCGCGTCCACGATCGTATTGCTCGTCGCCGTGCTGCTGGTCGTGAGCGGATGTTCGACGATCGACAAGCGGCTCGCCGCGTCAGCGAACGCATCGCTCTCGCCGGAGCCGCTTACGACGTGGGCGAGACCGGTCGAGATCACGTTCGAGCTCGGCGACGACATCGTCGGAGAGGCGGCGTACCAGGTGATCCTCGGCATCTTCAAGACCGGCGAGGTTCCCGCAAGCGCCGGTGGCGGGTTGCTGTCGGCGAGCACGATGCTGCTCGGGAGCATCACCGGCAAACAGGCGCAGGACCCGCAGATCAACACCGCGGCGTACAAGGCTGCACAGAGCGCGGAGGCCGACGGCATCTACGTGACCGGGGTGGAGATCCAGGAGGACAGCTTCCTGCAGATCTACAAACGCCGCGAAATCACCGTCAGGGGCAAGGCGCTCAACATCGTGAACCTGGGACAGGTTGACGAGGCGAGAGCGGACAACGCGCGCTACATCCGGCTGCTGCCAGACGGAGGCGTTTCGCTGCCCGAAGACTCGGCGGGAAGCTGGCTGCCGGTTCCGCAGCAGTAGCGCGCCTCGAGTACCACCGACGGGCTCGTAGTTGCGCGAGCCCGTCTTTCTCCGGTATCCGGGATACCCGAACCGTGGTATCGTGGACGCGGGACTATGAGAACGGAGCGCACTCTGCGGCGAGCCGTGCCTGTGGCGGTAGGATTGCTGCTGCTGTTCGCACCTCTGGCGGCACAGGAGCCCGATGTGTCGAGCGAGAGCTTCGTCTCGCTCCTCGAGCTCAACGTTTCCCCTCGCGTGGAGGTTCCTCTTCAGTCGTCGGTCCGCCCACTCTTCTCGCTCGGGTACGGCACCGACCTTGCTGCCTACGTTCCTATCGAGCGTACCACGCTCGCCTCGCCTGCGCTCGCCCTCTCGTACACGCTGCTTCCCATCCGGGCCGAGTCGTCGCTCTCGATCATCCGCCTCGGGCTGGGGCCACGAGTCGTATACGAGGCCTCCACTCGGTTGTGCCTGTTCGCCGAGCTCTCCGGCGGCGGCTACGTGAGCCAGTTCAACGAGACACCGCGCCGCCCCGACGGCGCCGCGTACGAGGTAACGTCAGGGGCGTCGGGATACGCGGGCGCCGACGTGGGCGTGTCTTTCTTCCTCGTGCCGTTCCTGAGCGCCGGAGCGCGCGTGGGTTACGACAATCACTTCGGGCTCTACCACAGCGCATCCGCGTCGCTGTCCGTCTCGATTCACGTGGACGGGTTCGAACGGAAGATCCGGATCGAACCCATCGAGGTCCAGCCGATCTACCCGGTCCTCCTTCAGTACTACGGCGAAGCGAGCATGGGGCGGGCGCTCGTCAGGAACGACGAGCGCTTCCCGATACGCGAGGCCACCCTGGAGATCGCCGTGCCGGGCTACGTGGCCAGACCGATGGCGGTGGCGGTTGCGGAGGAGCTCGCGCCGGGTGAGCACGCACAGGTCGAGCTGTCGACGCTGTTCAGCGACAGGGTCCTCGAGAATCTCGAAGCCCGTCAGACCTCGGCGGCCCTCGTCGCGCGGTACGCGCTGAGCGGACGCCGGTACGAGACGGTTCGCGACGTTCGGTTGCGGCTGTACAACCGGAACGCGCTCACGTGGGACGACGACCGGAAGGCCGCCGCCTTCGTGACGCCGCGCGACACCGACATCCGCACGTTCGCGACGTCGGCCGTCTCGGTCGCGAGGGGCGAGGGTCCCGTCGCGCTGAATCTGAACCTGCGCGTCGCAATGGCGGTCTACGAGGCGCTCGCCGTGCACGGGCTGGCGTACGTGATCGATCCGGACACCCCGGCGTACACGGACGCGTCCACCGACACCGCGGTCGTCGACTACCTGCAGTTCGCCGGCGAAACGCTCGCCTTTCACGGAGGCGACTGCGACGACCTCTCCATCCTCTACGCGTCGGCGCTCGAGTCCGTCGGCATTCCCACGGCGTTCATCACGATTCCGGGCCACATCTTCACCGCCTTCTCGACCGGCGTGAGCGTCGAGGAGGCGGTACGGACCTTCGGCGACGAGTCGCTCGTGATCGACCACGACGGCACCGCCTGGATCCCGATCGAGATGACCGCGATCGGCCGCTCGTTTCGCGAGGCGTGGCGAATCGGGGCGGACCAGTGGCGCACCCGCAGCAGAGAAGGGCTCGACATCGAGGAAGACGAGCAGGACGCCGGCTTCTACCCCACCCGGGAGAGCTGGGAGGTCTACCCGCCGGCCGGAACGCCGGGCGACGTGAGCCGGGAGGTCGCGATCGACCCCGAAGCCCTGCGCCTCGCCTACCGCGAGACGATCGCGGACGTGCTTGACGCGCGGCTCGCTCCGCAGGTCGCGCGGCTTCAGGAACTGCTGCGTACGACCCGGGCTCCGGAACGCATCAGGAACCGTCTCGGCGCGCTCTACGCGCGATACGGACTGCTCGACGAGGCCGTACGCATCCTCGAACCGCTCGCCGAAGAGACCGGACACCCCCCGGCACTCGTCAATCTCGGAAACATCAGGTTCCTCCAGGGCCGGTTTGAGGAGGCCCACGCGCTCTACGAGGAGGCCGCGCGCTTTGATCCCGGGAACCCCGTCGTGCTCGTCGGGCTCGCAAGAGTCGCCTACGAGCTCGACGACATGGGGGCGTTGCGCACTCACTTCGCGAACCTCGAGCGCGTCGATCCGGCGCTGAGCGAAGAGTTCTCGTACCTCGCGATCGACGGCCGCAACGACGACGACCGCGCGCGAGCCTCGGAGGTGGACCTCCCGCAGACGCGCGTGCTGTGGGAGGACCCGGTCGAATGAGACTCCCGACGCGGTTTGCAGGGAGGACGGGACGAACGGCCGTCGCCGCCGTTCGAGGCGGGGCAGCGCTCCTCGTCGTGCTCCTTCTACTCGCGACCTGCACCAACCCGTTGAAGGAGACCGTCGAGGCGGTCGTCGAGCAGTATTCGCGTCCCCGTGCCGAGCCGAACATCCCGAACGGCTGGGGCATCGCACCGGACACCGCCATCGTCGTCGTGTTCAGCGAGACGATCGATACCTCGACGGTCGAGCTCTCGGGGACGCTCGCCACCGAGAGCGACGGGGGTGTCTGGAGCGAGACCGCCGAACCCGACGATACGCTCACCGTCGCGCCGACCTCGACCTGGAGCGTAGCCGGCGCGAAGACCCTCACGATCCGGGCGAGCGACCTGCAGACCTACGAGCTCGAGCCGCTCGAGCTGGAGTACCGCGTACTGGACGGCGGGCCGTACGTCCACGCCGGCCGCGGCAACGACGACAACCCGGGCACGAGCGACCTCCCCAAGCGGACCGTCCGGGGCGCCGTGGAGAACGCCGAGCTCGTCTACGACACGGCGGAGGTGCGGATCGCCGAGGGGACGTACGACGAAGAAGGCGCGATCACGGTAGCGAAGGATCTGCTCTTCCTCGGCGGCTACGACGAGGCCGACTGGGGCGTGCGCGAGTCGGACCCCCGCTGGGCGCTGGACGACGGAGCGGTCGGTCAGTACCCGACGACGGTCCGCGTCGACGACACGATCGTGTTCAACGTGACCGGGGACGGGCTCGAGGTGCTTCTCGAGCACCTCTCGATCGAAAACTCCACGCTCGGCAACCCCCCGACCACGAACGGCGTGTTCGCGCTCGCGAGCGCCGTCACGTTGCGCTCGGTCCGCGTGACCGGCGGCCGTGGATCGACCGCCTCCGGCGTTGCGACGAACGGAGGCGAGCTCGTGCTCGAACACGCGGACGTGCACGGCGCCACCCAGGGGACCGGGATCGGCGTGCTCGTAGGAGGCGGGACCCTCGACGTCGACGCGAGCAGAATCGACGGAGGCGCCGCGGGTGAGAACGACGACACCACCGGCGTCGTCCTTCAGGACGCGGTCGCGACGATCGACGCGAGCTTCGTCTGCGGCGGGGACGCGTGGGCGAAGGCGACCGGAGTCTTCTGCGACACAGGCTCCGATCTCACGCTCACCAATTCCGTCGTGCTCGGCGGAAGCTCGAAGGAGGACTCGTCGACCAAGGGGATCATCGTCCGCGGCTCGGCGGCCGTTCTGCGCAACAACACGATCGGCTCCGGCACGGTGCTGTTCGGAACCGACACCGACGGCTCGGTGGGGATCTCGCTCGTCGACATCGTGGAGGCGAGTATGGAGAACAACGTCATCTTCACCGAATCCGGCGCCGACGCGGTGCGCCGCTACGGGGTCGAGGCGCTGCCGAGCTCGGTGCCGTCGAGCTTCCGCAACAACGCAATCTTCGCGCTCGGCGACGACTTGACGGCGGTATTCGTCTGGGCAGGAGATCCCGCCGACGAGTTGGATCTGAACGACCTCAACGACGAGTCGTTCGCGAGCGGTAACGTGGACGACCCGGACGGAGAGTCCGTCTTCGCTGACCCTGACGCCGGCGATTACCGCCTCACCCGGGGTACCTCGGTCGACATCAGGCAGGGCGGGCTCGACGGCGCGGCGGAGGGCTGGGGCTTTGCAGCCGACAAGGACGGCGCTCCGCGGACCAACCTGACCGACGATCCGGACGAAGGCCCCGACAATCCCGGAGCCGCAGGGTGGTCCATGGGCGCCTACGAGTACGATTGACCCGTTGGACGTCGGCCGGGACGCCGCGCGCCGAGACGCCGCGGTGCCGGTCGACCGGCGCCTGCGGGCGCCCGTGGCCGCCGCCGGCTCACAGCTCGGTCCCGCCGCGTACGAAGGCGTCGCCGTAGCCGCGCGCGCGGAGCCAGAGCAGCAGCGTGCCGGTCTCGTCGCGCTCGAGCGGCCCGACGAGCACGCGGTAGATCGTACGGTCGTCGCGCTCGAGCGGCAGCACGCTCATCGGATAGGTGGGCGCGAGCGCGTTCACCGCGACCCGCGCCGTCTCCGCCTTCGAGTAGGCCCCGATCTGGAGGTAGTACGCCTCGGCGGCGAGCCGATCGACCACCGGGAGATCGTCGCGTGCGATCTCACGACCGGGTCGGGGCTCCGGAGCGCGTTCGGGCTCTTCCTCCGGTTCGGGCTCTTCCTCCGGTTCGGGCTCTTCCTCCGGTTCGGGCTCTTCCTCCGGTTCGGCGGGCGCCGCCCGCTCCGGAGCCTCGGTGACTTCACGCTCGGCGGTTCGGGGGCGGGCCTCGGCGAGATCCGCCGCTTCAATGTCGTCCCCGATCGCGGGCACGGCTTCCTCGCGCCGGAGCATCGACTCCTCGTCGGGTTCAGGCGCTTCCGGTGGACGGAAGTCCGCCGGCTCGAGCGCGAGCATCGCGTCTTCCGGTACCGCCTCCGGGCGCTCGAGCGATTCCTCGCTTTCGGCCGTCTCTTCGCCGGCCTCTTCCTCTGCCACGCGCGGCAGCTCGGGTTCGCCCGCGAGCTCGGCCGGCTCGCCGGGACTCGTGCCGGCCAGCGAATCGTCGGGCCGCTCCTCGGGTTCGGGACGCGCCTCGGCGAGCTCGGTCGGGGTCGACGGGCGCACCGGTGGCTCTGCCGACGGGATATCGGCGAGCTCGGCGCTCTCCTCTTCGGGCGCTTCGGCCTCCGCGAACGGTCCGCGCGGGTCCTCGGCGTCTCCGGGCACGATCCGCACGAGCCCCGGACCGGTCGGACGCGCGTCTTCGCCCGGCGCCGCCTCGGGCAGCCGCACCGCAGGCGCCCCCTCCGCGGGCGTCGGCGGCGCAGCGAGCCCTTCGTAGGCCGGGCGATCCTCAGGCGGGACGGTAGCTTCGGCGAGTGGTACGTCGAGGTCCTCGGGCACCGCCTCCAGCGGAGCGAGTCCCGCAAGCGACGGTCGCTCGACCGGCGGCGGAGACACCTGGGGAAGCTCGGCGATCGCAGGCGGCTCCTCGGGGCGGCCGACCGAACGGAACCCGACGTCGCCACGCTCACCGACCGGCGCGGGATAGAGGTCCTTCCGCGGAAGGCGGTCGACAACCGAACGAAGCGCGGTGTCGATCGGCCCATCGCGGTACCCGTTCGCTTCGGCACCCTCCGCGCGGACGGCCCGCCGTTCGGGCGCCGGGGGCTCGTCGATTGCGATGTCCGGCTGCTCGGGCTCCGCCGCCCGTTCGCTCACCTCCGCGGCGGGCGGCTGAGGCTCGTCCGCCGGCAGCGTGGGTTCCGGACGAGGCTCGGGCACCACCTGCTCGAGTCCGGTCGCCGCGCGCTCTTCGGGGGCGACGAGCGGTTCGCCCGGCTCTGCGGGAGACGGGACGTCGACCGGCTCGGGCCTCGCCGACGGAAGAGCGGTTTCGGGACGCTCGAAGCTTTCCTGCGCCTGCCCGACGCTCGTGCGCGCGATGCCCGCGGCGACTCCGGACCGCGGTCCCGCCTCTGCGACCGCAGGCTCTTCACGCTCCGGCTCGGCCGGCTCCGGCGTTTCCGGCGGTGCTTCTCGCTCCGGCGCCGTTTCGGGTTCGGGTTCCGGCTCCGGTTCGGGCTCCTCGACGACCGCGTCCGGCAGCGCGGGCGCCGGCTCGACATCCGTGCGGTCGGACGCGTCTTGTGCGGCAGGCTCCTCCGGAGTCGGCTCGGGCGCCTCGTCTGCGGTCGGTTGCGGCGGAGGAAGCGCGTCGAGAAGCGAGTCGGCCACGGCAAGGGGGTTGATATCCGGATCCGGCGAGAGCGCACGCTCGGTCGTCGGGTCGCGGCTCGCCACGCCGCCGGTTGCGATCTCGGTGAGGCGCACGCGCGTCGCCCCGCCCGGGTCGATCTCCAGCGATTCGGCCGCCTCCGGAGAGAGCACGAGGAACACACCCGACTCGCGCACGCTGTCGGTAATGATTACCCGCTCCGATCGGCCCGTTTCGAGATTCCGGACGGTAACGAGGGTATTCGGCGACACGAGGTTCGACGCGCCGAACAGCCCGGTAGGAAATCGACCGAGCGATCCGACCGTCGCGAGCCCCTCGTAGCTCTGCTGCGCGACAGCCGTACCGGCAGAGAAGAGCAGTACGGCGATAATCGCGAGCCCTGCGGCGAATCGTCTGCTTACCATGCGTCGGTGTCCCCCGCGATCGTCTCGAGCGCGCGTTCGGCGGCGAGGACCCCGAGCCGGTCGGCGATCGTCTGCGGTGTCAGTTCGTCGATGCTCTCCAGGTCTTCGGACCGAAACGCGCCCTGCGCGAGCTCTTCCTCGGTCCTCGCGTCGACCACGGCGACACCCACCGCGTCCGGGACGAGCTCGCGTTCGGACACCCCGGCGGACGAGAGCTCGAGAACGACGACGAACCCGGCGCCTCCGTCACGCGCCCGGTCGATCGCGCGGCAGGTGTAGACCTCGTCGAGCGGATCGATATCGAGGCCGAAGACGATATGCCCGGCTGAGAAGAAGCGGTCCATCGCGCCCTGCTCGGTGCGGGCCGCGAGCGCCGCGCTCTGCTCGTGCTCGCTGCGCTCGCGTACCGCCACCGCGATCGTCTCGCCGGCGAGCGGCGACAGCACGACCAGTCCGATGAAAACCACGATGACTGCTCTCGTTCGGTTCATGGCGCCCTCTCGGTAGAATACCTCTCTCTCATTATCGGCACCCGGCGCGCATCTATGACCGGCTTTTCCATCGTGTCGGCCCGCGGCGGTGCGTATTGATGATTTGCGGGTGAGGTGGTAGCTTTCGAGCATATCGACGCCTTCGGGCGCCCACGAAGGGGTTTCTCACGCGTGAGCGATTCACACGACCATCACGATTCAAGCGAAGACACCAAGGCTCAGGCCACCGACGCCGGGCACCAGCACCCGGATCGCGACGCGCCGCAGCGGATCCCCGAGGCCCCTGGCGAGGCACCGGCCGACGACACGGTCTCGCTGCTCGACCTGATCGCCGTCCTGGCGAAGCGCTGGAAGCTGATCTTCTTCACGACGTTCTTCGCCGCGATCGGCATCGTGCTGTTCTCGCTGTACACCATCCGCCTGCCCGAGGACGCGCCCAATAACCCGCTGCCGAACTTCTATGAGTCGGAGGCGCAGGTCCTGCTGCGCGAGCCGAGCTCGAGCGGCGGCCTGCCGAGCGGGATCTCCGAGGACGATCTCGGCGTTCTGGGCGGATTCGTCGACCTGAGCTCGGTCAGCCAGGACAACAGCGCGGAGCTCGCGCAGGAGCTTCTCGTCGGACGACACCTCATCGACCAGATCGTCGAGGAGTTCAATCTCACCGAGGTCTACCGGGACGCGGAGTTCCCGCGCACCGCCGCCCGGCGCTCGGTAGAGGAAGGACTCTCGTACGAGTTCAGCGCAGGCAGCGGGATCCTTTCGGTCGCGTTTCAGCACACCGATCCGGTCTTCGCGACCGACGTGCTCCAGCGCGTGGTGACGCTTCTCGAAGAGCGGTTTACCTACCTCACGCGCGACGAAGCGCGTGCGCGGACCGAAGTGCTCGAAGGCCAACTCCAGCGCGTCGAGGACGACCTGCAGCAGGCCCGCGCGGCGCTGCGCGACTTTCAGGAGCGATACGGGGTCGTGGATCCGGATAGCCAGGGCCAGCAGACGCTCGAGCTGATCTCCGAGTTCCGACGGCAGAAGTTCGAGCTCGAGCTCGAGCGGGAGCAGATCCACGAGCTCGTCCAGGATCGAGACGACCGGCAGATCAGGCGGATCAACCAGAGCATCCGGCGGATCGAGGAGCTTATCGCCGAGCTCGAGAGCGGCTACCGCCTCTACTCGCCCATCAGCATCCCGCTCGACGAGATCGGACGGCTCACCGCGGAGTACAGAGACCTGCGGCGCGACCTCACGCTCAAGGAGCAGATCTACTCGACGTTTCAGCTCGAGCTGATCCAGGCCCGTGTACAGGGCCAGGACACCTCGCGGCGGTTCCAGGTGATCGAGCCACCGGAGGTGCCGGAGGTGAAGGCAGGGCCGAGCCGTGGGACGATCTCGATGATCGTGACTATCACCGCCTTCTTCCTCGCGGTCTTCGCCGCGTTCATCATGGAGTACTTCTCCCGCGCGAAGCACGACCCGTGGGAGTCGCGAAAGATCGAATTGATCAAGGACCAGTTCCGTTTCCACAGGCGGCAATGAGCTTCTACGTCGTCAGCGTTCGCCCGGGCGAAGAGGCCAGATTCCTCGCGGTCGCACGGGACCGCATCTGCGATGAGCAGGTGCGATTCCACTGGCCCCGCCGCAAGCTGACGATCCGCCGACGGGGACGGCGCGAAGAATCGTTCGCCCCTGTCTTCCCCGGCTACGTATTCCTCGAGACCGATCGCATCGACGAGCAAATCTTCTCGACGGTTAAGCGTCTGCCCGGCTTCTACCGATTCTTAGAGAGAAACGATCGTATCCGACCGCTGGCCGGGAACGATATGGAGCTGGTGGCGCACTTCGTCAAGTACGGCGACGTGATCGGGAAGAGCACGGTAACCTTCGACGAGAGCTCCCGCATCGAGGTCAAGGACGGACCGCTCGCCGGCCTCGAGGGAATGATCGTAAAGGTCGACAAGCGGAAGCAGCGGGCGAAGGTCCGCCTCGACCTCTACGAGGACAGCTTCCTCGTCGACTTCGGGTTCGAGCTGCTCGACCCCGCCGGCTCCCCGCAATCGGAGAGCTGAGCGAGCGAATGCAGAAGAGTACGAACAGGATCTATATCATCGGCGCCGGCTTCGCCGGAGCCTCGATTGCCGCGGAGATCAGACGCAAGGGCATCCTCGGACAGGTAGTTGCCTTCCTCGACGACGATCGCGAGAAGATCGGCACGAGGATCGAGGGTACACCTGTGCTCGGCCCGATCGACGCGGTGATCGACCTCCTCCAGCGGACCCCCGCGGACGAGGCGTTGATCGCGATGCCCGGTGCGAGCCGCGAGCGGCTCAGGCAGATCTACCTCGTGCTGCTCCGCGCGGGCTTCGCTCGAATCAGGATCCTTCCTTCGGTCGCGGAGCTCGTCGACGGCGAGGCACACCTGATCCAGACCCGTGAGATCAACCCTGAGGATCTCCTCGGACGCAACCCCGTCCGGATCAATCTGCGCGAAAGCCTCGCCTACCTCCGCGGCCGACGTGTCCTCATCACCGGCGCCGGCGGGAGCATCGGAAGCGAGCTCGCGCGGCAGCTCCTCTCCGGCGGAGCTGAACGGCTCTACCTCTTCGACCACGGTGAGAACGCGCTCTACGAGATCGAGCGCGAGCTGCGGTTGCTCCAGGAAGAGGGTGTCGGCGATCACGCGACGATCGTTCCCGTGGTAGGAGAGCTCCAGGACGCCGACTACACGCGTTTCATCCTCGGTCGGCTGCGAGCCGACGTCGTCTTCCACGCCGCGGCACACAAGCACGTGCCCATGATGGAGGCGAATCCGGTGGAGGCGGTGAAGAACAACGTCTTCGGAACCGAGCATCTCGTTCGGGCCGCCCGCGAGGCGGACGTGAAGCGCTTCGTCATGATCTCCACCGACAAAGTCGTCGAACCCACCAGCGTCTACGGCGCCTCAAAGCGCATCGCCGAACAGATCGTGCTCGCGGAGAACGACCCGGACCGCGCGTTCATGGTCGTTCGCTTCGGAAACGTGCTCGGGTCGACCGGAAGCATCATCCCGCTGTTTCGCAAGCAGATCATGCGCGGCGGACCGGTCACCCTCACTCACCCCGACGTGACGCGCTACTTCATGACGATCAGCGAGGCCGCAGCGCTCGTCCTGCAGGCCGGCGGGGTCGGGCGCCCCGGAGAGCTCTACATCCTCGATATGGGCGAACCGGTGCGCATCCGGGATCTCGCCGAGCAGATGGTCCGCTTCTACGGATTCGAACCGCACGAAGACATCCGGATCGATGTCGTGGGAATGCGTCCCGGTGAGAAGATGCACGAGCGGCTCTACGAGGCCGACGAGCGGCCCGAACCGACCGATCATCCCCGGCTGAACCGCGTGGCGAACGCGAAACGGCTGGTCGGCGATCTGCCCGCACTGCTCCAGACGCTGCGCCCCGTCTGCTTCCTCGATCCCGAGCAGCCCGACCGCTACCGCAGGCGCAGGGCACTGCGCGCCGAGCTCAGCGTGCACGTTCCCAGCCTGGACGCACCGTGCGATGAACCCGAATACTGACGACCGGATCCCCTTCCACCGTCCGTCGCTCGGAACCGAAGAAGAGGAGGCGGTTCTTCGCGTCCTGCGCAGCGGATGGCTGACCACCGCCGGGGAAGCGCGAGCGTTCGAGGCCGAGTTCGCCGCGGAGGTCGGAGCCGAACACGCGATCGCCGTGAACTCTGCAACCTCGGGCCTGCATCTCGCGCTCGAAGCGGTCGGCGTAGCCGCCGGCGACCGCGTGATCACGACGCCCTACACTTTCACGAGCTCCGCCGAGGTCATCCGGTACCTCGGCGCCGATCCGCTGTTCGTCGACGTCCGCGAGGACGACCTGAACATAGATCCGATGCTGGTGGCGCGGGCGATCGAGAACGCCGGTCGCGCGCGTGCGGGCCGCTCGCCGGCGGACGCCGACGGCCCCGTGCGAGCGATCCTTCCCGTGCACATCGGCGGTCATCCGTGTGCTGTCGAGCAGCTCTGCGAGATCGGCGAGTCCGCCGCCGTCGCGGTCGTGGAAGACGCCGCCCACGCCTTCCCCGCCGAGCGCAGCGGCCGCGCGCTGGGAACCTGGGGTGCGTGCGGCGTCTACAGCTTCTACGCGACCAAGACGATCACCACCGGCGAAGGCGGAATGGTCGTCACCGACGACGCCGGTCTGGCGAAGCGCATGTCGGTCATGCGACTGCACGGCATCGACCGGGAAGTCTGGGATCGGTATACGTCGAGCAAGCCGTCGTGGCAGTACTCCGTCGTCGAGGCCGGATTCAAGTACAACATGCCGGACCTGCTCGCCGCGATCGGGCGTGTTCAGCTCACGAAGGCCCGCCGCTTTCTCGACGAGCGTCGCGCGATCGCCCGTCGCTACCACGAGCTGCTCGGCGGGCGAGACTACTTCACGCTTCCCCCGCAGAGCGGCGAGAGCTCGTGGCACCTCTATCCAATCCGGCTTCGGCTCGAGCGGCTCACGATCGACCGCGACGAGTTCATCGCGAGGCTCGCCGAAGCGGGCGTCGCCGCGAGCGTGCACTACATCCCGTTGCACATCATGCCGTACTATCGCGAGCGCTACGGTTTGAACCCCGAGGATTTTCCGGTATCATGGGACGCGTACCGGCGTGCGATCAGCCTGCCGATCTATCCGGGCTTGAGCGAGGAGGCTGTCGCCCGCGTGGCGGAGGCGCTCCTCGCGATCGGCGACGACGCGCTCGCATAAGGCCATGGCAATAACCGTTCGGCAGGCGCTCAAGGGGCGCGGCGACTTCATCAGCGACATCTACACGCGCGACATGCTCTACGGGGCGACTATTCGGTCACCGTACGCGCGCGCGTCGATCAGACGCGTCTACCGGTCGGACCTCCCCGACGACGTGATCTGCATCACCGCGCGCGACATCCCGGGCGCCAACGAGCTGCGCGTCCTCGAAGAGACGATGCCGCTGCTCGCCGACGACGAGACCTCCTACGTAGGCGAGCCGGTTGCGATCCTCGCCGGGCCGAGCCAGCGCGCTGTCACCGCCGCGATGGAGAGCGTCGTCGTCGACTACGCGCAACGCGAACCGACGTTCTCGTTCATCCGGCCGGCGCCGACGCATGTCATCGCGCGCCGAAGCGGCGAGCGGGGCGACGTAGACAGTGCCCTCGGCCGGAGCGCAAGCCGTGTCGAAGGCACCTACCGCACGAGCGTGCAGGAACACCTCTACAACGAGCCGCAGGGCGCGTTGGTATCGCTCGAGGGTCGCAACTTCGTCGTCCGCACGGCGACACAGTGGCCCTTTCACGTCCGCTCCACGGTGGCTGCGGCGCTCGGGATTCCACCGACCCACTGCATCGTGCGACCCACCGATCCCGGGATTGCGCTCGACGGCAAGCTCTGGTACCCCTCGATGGTCGCCGCGCACACGGCGCTCCTCGCCCGCGCTACCGGTCGGCCGGTGAAGCTCGTCTACTCGAACATCGAGGACTTTCGCTTTACGCCGAAGCGCGCACCCTTCTCGATTCGCTACGTCAGCGGGCTCACGCTCGACGGTAATCTCTGCGGGACGGACGTGGAAATCGTATACAACGCCGGGGCCTACGGAGTCTTTACCGAAGAGATCTGCGAGCGCGTCATGGCGAGTACCTTCGCCTCGTACGAATGCGCTCATCTGCGCGTCACGATCACCGCCGTGCGGACCAACCTTCCCCCACTCAACGTGCTCTCGGGATTCGGTTGCGCGTCTGCGTTCTTTGCCGGGGAGACGCACGTGGCTCGCATCGCGGAGGTTACTCAGATGGACCCGCTTCTGTGGCGTCGGGACAACGGCCTGCGCGAACGCAACGGAACGCGCGCGGCGACCTGGCACGCACGCGCGGCGCGGGTGCTCGGCGCGGCCGCGGAAACCAGCGACTTCAGCCGCAAGTTCGCCGCGTACGAGTTGCAGAAGAAGCGCCGGCAGGAGTTCGACGATCTGCGCAGGCCGACCCACGGAATCGGCATCGCGGTCGCACAGCACGGCGGCGGGTTCATCGCGGACCACGAGCCGCGCCACGGCGGGACGATAACCGTGCGTCTCGAGACCGACGGTTCGGCGGTGCTGCGTACGTCGGCGGTACCGGGTTCCCGATCGGTGCTGTCGGGCTGGCGCGAGAGCATGGCTCGGATTCTCGGCCTCGACTCGGCCGACGTTCGTATCGAGAACACGGACACCTCCCTCGTTCCGGATTCCGGACCGTCCACGCTCTCGCGCAACGTCGTCGTGGTCAGTCGGCTCGTCGAACAGGCGTGTAACGCAATCCAGAAGAGACGGTTTCGCTCGCCGCTTCCCATCGAAGTACGACGCAGCTACCGCCCCGCACGTGCCGCGCGCTTCGATCCGGGAACGCTCTCCGGAACCGCTTTCCCGCACGCCTCGCACGGGGCCGCGGTGGTGGAGGTGGCGGTCGATCCGGTGACCTTCGAGTCGACCGTCGAGACCGTCTGGCTCACCGTCGACGCCGGACACATCCTCGACGATGGCGAGGCGAAACGCAGCCTCGAGATGAGCGTCTATCAGGCGCTCGAATGGGCCACGCACGAGATCGTGTCGTTTCGCAACGGAGCGATCGACCCGCGCAGCTACCTCGCCTACCGCAATATGGCCGAGCCGGTGCTGCCGCGCATCCGCATTGCTCTGCTCGGCTCGCCCGAGCGCAGCCCGGAGGGTATCGGTGAGCTACCCCAGAACTGCATTCCGGCCGCGCTCGCGGCGGCGGTCAGCCAGGCGACCGGTCGCTATATGGACCGCATTCCCACGAGTCCTGCGTTGATCCACGGCTACCTGGAGGCCGAATGAGGATCTTCTTCACGCTCAACGGCGAGGCGACCGAGATCGACGTCGAACCGTCCGAGCTGCTCGTAGACGTGCTGCGGCTGCGAATGGGGCTGCGCGGCGCGCGACCCGGTTGCCTGCAGGGGCAGTGCGGATCGTGTACGATCCTCTTCGACGGAATGCTCGCCGCGAGTTGTCTGATCCCGGCGTTTCGCGCCTACGGAGCCGACATCCTGACGATCGAAGGGCTGATGAAGCAACGCGAGTACCATGATATAGACCGCGGCTTCGAGCGTGCAGGGGCGCGTCCGTGCCGATTCTGCGCCGCGGGGAAATTCCTGTCGGTCCACGCACTGCTGTCCGGCGGCTCCGACCTCTCGGACGAGTCGATCCGCGACACGCTTTCGGGTGTCTGGTGCCGCTGTACGACCCACGAACGGCTCGTGCGTGGTATCCGTTACGCGGCCGACTATCGCCAGAGGAGGCGCCAGCGTGGCGGCTGACGGCGTATCGGTCTACTTTCCCGAGACCTTGGGCGAGCTCCTGCAGATCCACCGGCGCGAGCCGCGCGCGCTCGTCTACGCGGGGGGAACTTTCGTGCTCAGCCAGCGCGCCGGCCGGTTCGTCGACCTGCCGCCGGCGGTGATCTCGCTGCAGGAGGTCGAGGAGCTCAGGCGCGTATCGCGGTCGGAGCGCTACGTCGAGCTGGGCGCGACGGTACCAATCCGACAGATCCTGCGTCTCGGCGAGAACAACATCCCGGGCGCGCTCTACGAGGCGTTGCGGAACATCGGTCCCCCGGCGGTGACCGGTCTCGCCACGCTCGGTGGGAATCTCGCGATCCCCGGACGCATCATGACCGCCGTAACGGTGCTGACGCTCCTCGACGCCCGTGCAGAGCTGCGGCGTCAGGGAGGCAGCCGATGGCTCCCCGTGGGGCGCATCCATCGCGCCGACGGCAGCCTGGACCTGCAGCCGGACGAGATCATCACCCGTATCCGAACGCCGCTCTACCCGTGGACGACGGAGGTCTTCCGGCGCTTCGGCAGCGAACTCGCGCCGGACTCGGACCCGCTCACCTTCTGCGGGCTCGCGCGCGCGAACAACCGCATCGTCGAGGAGCTGCGGATCATCGGCTCGGTCGGGCAGCCCCGGTTGCTGCGCAACAAGTCGATGGAGGCCGAGCTCGTCGGGCGTCGCCTGCCGCTGTCCGATCGCGACGTACGCCTGGCGATGGACGCGTACGGCGCCCCCGACGACGGTCTGTCTCCGATCCAGCGCGACCGGTTCCGCCGCCTCGTCCAGTGGCTGCTTCTCAACCTTCGTTGAGAAGCGGACCGACTCCTGTCGGCTGGACAGCGGCCGCCGGCCTCCGGTATAGTTTCCCCGAGTCCTGGGAGGGATGGTGCCGACCTTCGTAAGCCTGCACAACCATACCGACTACAGCCTCCTCCGCGCGAGCTCCCGCATCGGCGACCTCGTCTCGCGTGCGGCCGAGCTCGGTATGCCTGCACTCGCGATCACCGACGACGGCAACCTCTTCGGGGCGCTGCAGTTCTATCAGGCGTGTCGGCACGCGGGCATCCAGCCGATCATCGGATGCGACTTCTACCTGGCCTCGGGGTCACGCCACAGCAAGACCCAGGCCGACAGCGGCCTGCGCGCCAACCGGCTCGTCCTCCTCGCGACGAGCGACCGCGGCTACCGGAACCTGATCAAGCTCACCTCCGCTGCCTACACCGAGGGCTTCTACTACCGTCCACGGATCGACGACGAGCTTCTCGAGCTCTACCACGAAGACCTCATCTGCCTGACCGGGTCGGTCTCCGGCGACATACCGCGGCTCATCCTCATGAATCAGCAGGAAGAGGCCGAGGCGCGAGCGCGCTGGTACCGCGACCTGTTCGGCGCGCAGAACCTCTACTTCGAGCTCAACGACCACGGGATTCCCGAACAGGCGGTGCTCAATCGCACACTCGCCGAGATGAGCGAGAGGCTCGACGTACCGCTGGTGGCGGCAAACGAATCGTACTACGTCTACGGCGACGACGCGAACGCTCACGATACGCTGCTCTGCATCGGGTCGAGCAAGAAGAAGAACGATTCGAGCCGATTTCGGTTCAGCACGAACGAGTTCTACCTCAAGGCCGGCGATGAGGTCGCCGGGCTCTTCGCCGATCATCCCGAGGCGGTCGAGAACACCGTGCGAATCGCCGAGCGATGCGCCTTCGAGATCGAGCTTCCCGGGCCCATGTTCCCGCACTACGAGATCCCCGAGGAATTCGACGACCCGGACGCCTACCTGCGCCACCTTGCGAGCGAGGGTCTGCGCGGGCGCTACGGCACGATCGGCGAGGAGACGCAGAAGCGGCTCGACTACGAGCTCGACGTCATCATCTCCATGGGCTTCACCGGCTACTTCCTGATCGTCTGGGACTTCATCGCCTACGCGCGGAGCAACGACATTCCCGTCGGGCCGGGCCGGGGGTCCGGCGCCGGCTCGATCGTCGCCTACTCGCTCGGGATCACCGACATCGACCCGCTGAAGTACAATCTGCTCTTCGAGCGTTTCCTCAACCCCGACCGGGTGAGCATGCCCGACTTCGACATCGACTTCTGCTACGAGCGCCGGGGCGAGGTCATCGACTACGTCACACGCAAGTACGGCGAGGAGAAGGTGGGCCAGATCATCACCTTCGGAACGCTCAAGGCGCGCGCGGTCGTCCGTGACGTCGCCCGCGCGCTCGATCTGCCGTTCAGCGAGGCCGACACGATCGCCAAGCTGATCCCGAAGGACCTCAAGATCACGATTCCCAAGGCGATCGAGCAGGTCCCCGAGCTCCAGGAGATGATGGAGCGCGGCGGGATCCACCGGGAGCTCCTCGAGACGAGTATCAAACTCGAGGGGCTGCACCGCCACGCCTCGACGCACGCGGCCGGGATCGTAATCGGGCGCGAGGAGCTCACGAGCTACGTTCCGCTCTACCGCGACCCGCGCACGGGACAGATTTCGACGCAGTACACGATGGACC
>CAZVEF010000011.1:0-34232 GCA_964625715.1 uncultured Spirochaetaceae bacterium
ACGAGGATGAGCGCGAGCGTCGCAAGGCGGCCCATATCCTCTCTATCGACCCGACTGCGCCGATCCTCCAACCCTCCGTGCTGACAGCGACGGCGAACGGTGGTAGAGTCGCCGGACGGGGTGTACTCATCCTGCGCGAAGGAATCCCATGGCACGAACAGAGATAGATGCAGGAGTATGCGGCTTCATCACGCACGTCCGGGCGGTGAGCGCCGACGGGCAGAACGTCGAGATCGACATCTCATCGACCTGTCCGCACGTCGCAGCAGCCGCCCCCGCGCTGAAGAGCGTGGACGCGTACGCAGAGATCTTCGCCAAGCCGGATCAGACGCGGACGTACAAGGTGCTCTCGGAACACCTGCCGCATGTGGCATGCCCGGTCTATGCGGGGGTGCTGAAGACGATCGAGGCAGCGGCGAATCTCGCACTGCCCCGACCGAGCTCGATTACGTTTCTGGACGAGGACTGAACCGGGTCGATTCGCCCGGTTACTTCTTCGAGGATTTCGACTTCGATTTCGACTTCGATGTCGAGGGAGACTTCCTGGCGGTCGAACCGGACTTCCCGGCGGTGGAACCGGACTTCTTGGCGGTCGAACCGGACTTCCTGGAGGAGTCCCTGGTTGCGCTGGTCTTTCCGCTCTTCCTCGCCGTCGTTCCCGACTTCCCGGCGCCGGACCCGGACGAGGCAGCCTTCGTTGAAGACTTCGATTCTGACGGGGAGCTCTTCTTCGCCGTACCGCGCGTGCTCTTCTTCTTCTTCGTCTTCCGGCTGGGATACTTCTCCTCCCATTCCCGGAAGAACTGCTTCACGCCGTTGACACCGTCTCGCTCGAATGCCTCTACCCAGCCGGTGCGAAACTCCTCGGCCAGCGCGCGGGCTTCGGCCTCGGTGCGTTTCGTTCCGTAGTAGAACCGCTTCGACCGGTGCGTCCGTCGTCCGTTCGGACCGATCGAGTAGTGAGCCGCCCAGTACCGGGAGACGTTGCCGTTCCGGGTGAGCTGGCTCTGGTGGACGCCGGGCGTCCCACTCACGTTATTTACCTGAATTCCCTTCTTCGGGCCGAATCGCCGGGGGGCGTACCGATCGCCTCGCTCTTCGAGCCATGCGATCGCGGCAGCCTTAGCCTTTCGCTTGCCGCCCCATTTCTTGTCGCTGAAGAGCTTCGACTCGTAGCCGACGCTACCGCCGATCCTCGCCTGGTACCCGTGGGTTCCTCCGGTGTCGATTCGCACTACTGCTGGCATATTTGAACTCCTAACTGGCTGGATCGCCTACCAAGGTACGGACACCGGGTCCTTGTTGTCAATGTTTGCGGACGCATCCAGAAGCAGAATCCGGTTTTCTGGAGCAGCGCACAGGATCGTTAGCAGTCTCCCGATGAAATTGGAGGTGTTGGTTGGGATAACTCTCGCTTGAGCGCGCCCGTGAACGCCAAAAAGAACGCTCGCGTTCGGACGCGGGGACCATCGATCAACCGTAGCACCGCCGGACGTCGCCGACGAAACCGGCTTGTGCCTGCCGCCGCCGCACGGTACGCTTCACAGCGGCGGATGGCTATGCGTCTACGCGCTCGGGTCGTGCGGCTCCTTACGAACCTCACCGTTCTCCTTATCATCGTTCCGACCACGCTCTCGGGGCTGATGATCGCGCTCTGGGCGATTCCGAAGCCGGAGGTGCTCCCTGACGTTCCCTATTCGCGGGTGCTCTTCGACCGTGAGGGGCGACTGTTGGGCGCCTCCATCGCCGCCGACGAACAGTGGCGGTTTCCGCCGGCCTCTGGTGAACTCCCTGAGAAGTACGTGGTTGCGCTGACGACCTTCGAGGACGAGCGCTTCGCCCGACATCCGGGTATCGATCCCATGGCGATCGCGAGAGCGTTCGCGTCGAACCTCGCCGCCGGCAGGATTGTGAGCGGCGGCTCCACGCTCACGATGCAGCTGGCGAGACTCGCGCGCGGGAATCGGTCCCGGACCTACGGTCAGAAGCTCGCCGAGGCCTCGCTCGCGCTTCGCCTTGAGCTCCACTACTCAAAGAAAGAGATCCTTCGCATGCTCGGCTCGCACGCGCCGTTTGGAGGCAACGTCGTGGGAGTCGAGGCGGCAAGCTGGCGGTACTTCGGAGGTCGGCTCGACGACCTCACCTGGGCCGAGGCGGCGCTGCTCGCGGTCCTGCCGAACAGTCCGTCGCTGATCCACCTTTCGCACCAGCGCGAAGAGCTTCGCGCGAAGCGCGACCGGCTTCTCGAACGCCTCCGCCGCGCGGGTGCAGTCGACGCCGATGAGCTGCGGTTGGCGCGCCTCGAACCGCTTCCCGACGAGCCGCGACCAGTTCCGCAGTCCGCGCGCCACCTGCTCGGCACCCTCGCAGCCGAGCATCCGCAGCGGTTCCGATTCACCACGACGATCGACCGCTACCTCCAGCTCCGCACCTCCGAGCTGGTCGCCCAGCACGCCGAGCGGATGCGTTCCTCGGGTGCCCGCCACGCGGCGGCCGTCGTGGTCGATGTACGTACCGGTGCTGCGCTCGCGTACGTGGGCAACGCACCCCTCGGCGGCCGGGTAGAGGCGGGCGACTTCGTCGACATCGCCCAGGCACCGCGCAGCACCGGGAGTCTGCTCAAGCCGATCCTCTACGCGGCGATGCTCGATTCGGGCGAGCTTCTCCCGCGCCAGATCGTCGCCGATGTCCCCACCCGCATTGGCGGTTACATCCCGGAGAATCACACGCACGAGTTCACCGGCGCGATCCGCGTCGACGAGGCGCTCGCGCGGTCGCTCAACGTCCCTGCGGCCGGACTCTTGCGAGATTACGGCGTCTCGCGGTTCTACGGGCTTCTGAAGGATATGGGTCTGTCCACTCTGACGCGTTCGGCGCAGGAGTACGGTATCCCGCTCATCCTCGGCGGCGCGGAGGCGACGCTCTGGGAGCTCACCGGTATCTACGCGAGCATGGCGAGAACCGTGGCCGTCCGCGGCTCCGCGGATCGCAGCTTCGCCATGCCGCACGTGGTGCAGCCCGATGCGCCGCAAGCGGCTGAATCGGACGGGACCGACCGAGGCAAGCCCGAGGCCGCTTCTCCATTGTCTCCGGCGGCGCTCTATCTGACTTTGACCGCGCTCAACGAGGTCGAGCGGCCCGACGAGCTCGTCGGGTGGCGGCACTTCGCCGAGAGCGGAGCGATCGCGTGGAAGACGGGTACCAGCTACGGTCTGCGCGACGCCTGGGCGATCGGCGTGACCGACCGTCATGCGGTCGGCGTGTGGGTGGGGAACGCTTCGGGTGTCGGGGCGCCCGGTCTGCGCGGGACTGCGAGCGCCGGCCCGCTCATGTTTCAGGTCTTCGAGCTGCTGCGTGGTGGCCGTGGATTCGCGGAGCCGGGAGGCCTGTCCGTGGTTACCGTCTGCGCCGACAGCGGCCTGCTCGCCGGGCCGGAGTGTCGGCGGACCGCAACCGCGCTCGTCCCGCAGGGCGCCCACGACCTGTCGGTCTGCTCGTACTGCCGGACGCTGCACCTCGACGAGACCGGGAGCCACCAGGTTACGTCGGAGATCTACCCGACCGCGCGCATGCGTCACGAACGGTGGTTCGTCCTGCCCGGGGCGATGGCCTGGTACTACCAGGAGCGCGCCACCGGCTACGCCCCACCGCCCCCGCTTGATCCCCGCCTCTCCGAGGCGGGAGCGATTCCCGTGGAACTCGAGTTCCCGCTTCCGGGGGCACGCGTGGTCATTCCGGTGGAGATGAGCGGTGTTCGTGGATCGCTCGTGGCCCGTGCGCATCATCGCGACCGGCGAGCGCGGCTCTTCTGGCACCTCGACGGCGATTATCTGGGTGCCACGACCGACGGACACACCATGGAGCTCGCGCCGCGGCCCGGCGAGCACCGGCTCACCGTCGTCGACGAAGCCGGCAACACGGCGACGGTCGTGTTCGAGGTGCTCCGCGGGCGCTCGTAGCTCGTGTATCGCTCGGACAGCGGGTCGAAGCCGGTGAAACGGTGTGGACAATCACCCGGGGTTCGAAGCCCGCGCCGGCCGGAGTGACCGCGCTCGCCGCCGGCCCGGACATCGTTGAGTCGGTCGACTACTACCGCTTCGTCGACGAGGCGCTCGGTACCGGGCTGCGCGTCACCGAGGTGCCCGTCGAGGCGTACCGAGCCGAGCACCCGGAGCGCGAGACGTTCCTGTGCCATCGGTTCTACGACCTGGGTGTGCTCGAAGCGACGGGGGTACGGCCGCCCGATACGCCGCTGCGCGACGGGATCGCCCGGCATGTGGCGTCGCTTCTCGGGGGCTCCTAAGGTTCGCCCAGACGCGAGGGCCGCGCCGAGAGTTGGCACCACCGACCGGAAACTGGTATATCTGGTCGAGGAGGCATCCATGCGTATACTGCTCACCGGCGGGACCGGCAACGTGGGCCCCGCCGTAATCGAACATCTTGCCATCCTTGGTCACAATGTGCTCACCGTAGGACGCCGCGATTCGATGGACGTGCCGGCCGGGGCCTACCGCAAGGCCGATATCAACGACTACGACGCACTGCTCGAGGCGATGAGGGGATGCGACGCGGTCGTCCACCTCGCCGCGCTGGCGGTACCGGTCGGCAGGCCGGGCCGCGACGTGTTCCGCGTCAACGATCTGGGCACGTTCAACGTCTTCGAGGCCGCGGCCGAATGCGGCATCAGCCGGGTCGTCGGCGCGAGCTCGATCAACGCCTTCGGGTACTTCTTCGGCGACCGCAGCTTTCCGCTGCGCTACCTGCCCATCGACGAGGAGCACCCCGCGCTCGCGACCGACGCGTACAGCTTCTCGAAGCAGGTGATGGAATCGATCGGCAGGTATTTCTGGGACCGCGACGGGATCTCGAGCGTGATGCTGCGACTGCCGAGCGTGCTGCGCCACGAGACGACGCTTACCTCGTCGGAGCGCTACCGCGACCGTTACGACGCTGCCTTCGTAGAGCGTCTGCTGGATATGCCCGACGACGAGCGTCGCTCGGAGATCGAGCGGCTGCAGGGCCTCTACGATCGCTACCGGCAGGACCTCCGCGCGGATGTCACGCCGTACGGCCAGTGGGGCCGCCTCAAGCCGGGCGTCACCGACTACATCACGGAGGAAGAGCTCGGGTTCATGATTCACAACGTGAACTTCTTTACCTATCTGGACGATCTCGACTGCGCGCAGTCGATTGAGAAGGGGCTTCTGGCCGATTACGAGGGCTCGCACGAGATGTTCATCAACTCGAACCGGAACTCGCTCGGGCTGCCGATCGAGGAGATGGCGAAGCTCTATCCGGGTGAGCCGCCGGTGAAGGAACACCGCGAGGGCGACGATACGCTCGTCTCCATCGACCGCGCCCGAGACCTGCTCGGCTTCGAGCCCGAGTGGGCGATGGAACCGTTTCTCAAGACCCGCCGATAACACATTCGACCGGCCGCGATTCGCGCCGGCCCCGGGAGGAAACGATGCGTATACTGCTGACCGGAGGGACCGGCAAAGTCGGTCCGGCGGTCATCGAGCATCTGGGTGACTCAGGCAACGACGTACTCACCGTCGGCAGACGCGAGCACATGGACGTGCCGTGCGGGGAGTACCGTCGCTGCGACATCAGCGACTACGACGCGCTGCTCGAGGCGATGAGGGGATGCGACGCCGTCGTGCATCTCGCCGCGATCGCCTCGCCGGTCGGGCGCCCGGGTCGTGAGGTATTCCGCGTCAACGATCTGGGTACCTTCAACGTCTTCGAGGCGGCGGCCGAGTGCGGCATTGCTCGCGTGGTCGGTGCGAGCTCGATCAACGCCTTCGGCTACTTCTACGGTGACCGCAGCGTGGAGCTCGAGTATCTGCCTGTCGACGAAGCGCACCCGACGCTCGCGACCGACGCGTACAGCTTCTCCAAGCAGGTGATGGAGGCGATCGGGCGCTACTTCTGGGATCGCGACGGGATCTCGAGCGTGATGCTTCGGCTGCCGGGCGTACGTCGGCACCATCAGGTTCTCGACGAGGACGGCAGCATGCGCGCCCGGCTCAACCCGGATTTCATCCGCGCCCTGCTCGCCCTCCCCGACGACGAACGGCGGGCGGAGATCGAGCGGCTCCAGTCGGTCTACGACCGTTACCGCCGGCAGATGCGCGCCGACAAGATCTCGCGCGGCGAGTGGATGCGTGTGAAGCCCGGCCTCACCGACTACATCACGCAGGACGAGATCCTGTTCATGCTGCAGAACGTGAACTTCTTCACCTACCTCGACGATCTCGACTGCGCGCAGGCGATCGAGAAAGGGCTCACCGTCGAGTACGAAGGGTCACACGAGCTGTTCATCAACGCGAAGCGCAACACGCTCGGCCTTCCGCTCGAAGAGATGGCGAAACTCTACCCCGGTGAACCCGAGGTGCGCGAGCAGCGTCCCGGCGACGACACGCTCGTCTCGATCGACCGCGCGCGCGACCTGCTCGGCTTCGAGGCGCGGTGGGCAACGCCGCCGTTGTTGGGGTAGTATCGCGGTATGCCGACGCCGAACATCGTGTTCATCCTGATCGACGACATGGGCCAGCGTGATCTGGGCTGCTACGGCAGCACCTTCTACGAGACGCCCAACATAGACCGACTCGCCCGCGACGGGATGTTGTTCACCGACGCCTACGCCGCCTGCCCGGTGTGCTCGCCCACGCGCGGCAGTATCCTCACCGGCCGCTATCCGGCGACGCTCGGCGTCACCGACTGGATCGACTGGAGCGGGAACGTCCACCCCGCGCGCGGGCGGCTCGTCGACGTGCCGTACATCAAGAATCTTCCCGCCGACGTTCCGAACCTCGCCACCGAGCTCGGCAGGCGCGGCTACGCGACGTGGCACGTGGGCAAGTGGCACCTCGGCGGCGAAGACGCGTGGCCCGACAGGCGTGGCTTCGACGTGAACGTGGGCGGCTGGACTGCCGGCATGCCGTACAAGGGCTACTTCAGCCCGTACCACTTTCCCACACTCGAGGACGGTCCGGAGGGCGAGTACCTCACCGACCGGCTCACCGACGAGGCGATCGCGCTTATCCGCGGCCGCGACGCGCATCGGCCCTTCTACCTGAACATGTGGTACTACTCGGTGCACACGCCCATCCAGGCGAAGGAGTCGCGGATCGAGAAGTACCGGCGCAAGGCAGCCTTCCTCGGGCTGGACACCATAGAACCGCACGTGGAGGGGCCCGCCTATCCGTGCGAACACAAGAAGGACAAGCGCATCTCGCGGCGTATCGTGCAGTCGGACCCCGTCTACGCGGGGATGATCGACTCGCTCGACGAGAACGTGGGGCGGTTACTCGAGACGCTCGACGAGGAGGGCGTCGCGGAGAACACGATCGTGATCTTCACGAGCGACAACGGCGGGCTTGCGACGGCAGAGGGCGCTCCGACCTGCAATCTCCCGCTCTCCGAGGGCAAGGGCTGGATGTACGAGGGAGGTACGCGCGAGCCCCTGCTCGTTCGCTGGCCGGGGGTCACCGAGCCGGGTTCGACGTCGAGCGAGGTCGTCACGAGCCCCGACTTCCTGCCGACGCTGCTCGAAGCAGCTGACGCCGCTTCGGCGGCAGACGAAGCAGCAGCCGGCGCAGGCGGACCCGCCGGCCTGCCCCCCGGAGTCGAGGGCGAGAGCCTGCTTGCCGTGCTGCGGGGCGAGGCCGATTCGCTCGCGCGGGAGGCGGTCTACTGGCACTACCCGCACTACGGCAACCAGGGCGGCACGCCCGGGAGCTCGGTGCGAAGCGGCCGCTACAAGCTGATCGAGTTCTTCGAGACCGGCAGGCTCGAGCTCTTCGACCTTGCGTCCGACGTGGGCGAGAACTACGATCTGTCCGAGGAACGTCCCGATACTCGCGACCGGCTGCACGCGCTACTCGTCGCGTGGCGCGAGTCGGTGGAGGCGCAGATCCCGCAACCGAACCCGGACTACGCTCCCTGGCCCGATCGGGCGCTGGAAAGCAGGCACGCGGGTCGCGAGCCGGGCCATCTCACCGCGGGCATCGAGTTCGAGTAGCAGAGCATCCTGAAGGAGTATGCAATGACGGAATTCAAATGGGGCATTCTCGCCCCCGGCGCTATCGCACGGAAGTTTGCGACCGGCCTGGAGGGCCTCGACGACGCGAAGGTGGTTGCGGTCGGTTCGAGGTCGATCGACCGAGCGAAGGAGTTCGCCGCCGAGTACGGCGTTGACCGCGCGTACGGTTCGTACGAAGAGCTCGCGACGGACCCTGAGGTGGACGCGATCTACGTCGCGACGCCGCACAACTACCACAGGGACAACGCGATCCTCTGCATGGAGAACGGGAAGGCGGTGCTCTGCGAGAAGCCGTTCGCCGTGAGCGGGGCCGACGCGCAAGCGATGGTCGCCGCTGCGGAGGCGAACGGCGTGTTTCTCATGGAGGCGATGTGGACGCGCTTCCTGCCGGCATGGCGGCAGGTGCGACGCTGGATCGACGAGCGAGCGATTGGTGACGTGCGGCTCGTGAACGCGACCTTCGGATTCCGAAGCGGCTGGAACCCGGAGCGCCGTATTCTGAACCCGGATCTCGCCGGAGGGGGAATCCTCGACGTGGGCGTCTACGTCACGTCGGCCGCGTACTGGGTGACCGGGCGCGACCCGGTCGAGGTGGTCAGCCAGGCGCACATCGGCGAGACCGGCGTCGACGAGCAGGCGGCGTTCGTCTTCCGGTACGACGACGGTGCGCTCGCGATGCTCGGCTGCGGTGTGCGTACGGCGATGCGTCACGTCGCGCTCATCTACGGCACCGACGGCTGGATCGAGGTACCGCACATGTTCTGGAACTCGACGAAGGCGATTCTGCACCGGGGCGAGGAAGAAACGGTGTTCGAGAAGCCGCATGCATCCAACGGGTACGAGTTCGAAGCTCGGGAGGTCGCCGAATGCGTTCGCACCGGCCGGACCGAGAGCTCGATCATGCCGCTCGACGAGACGGTTCGCATCATGCGTACCCTCGACACGATCCGGGACCAGTCGGGTCTCGTCTATCCTTTTGAGAAGTAGGAACTCCATGCAGTACGGTACGGTTACGGGCATCGACAAGCCGATCTCACGCATCGGCCAGGGGTGCATGATGCTGAAGAGCGGCGAGGGGCAGACGGACTCGAACCGCATTCTCGACGCCGCCTGGGCTACGGGCATCCGACTCTTCGATCACTCGCACATCTACGGCGGAGGCGACTGCGAGCGCGCCTTCGGCGCGTGGCTCGCCGAACGGGGGGTGCGCGACGATGTGGTCATTCTCGACAAGGGCTGTCACCCCACGAAGGGCGAGAAGCGCGTGACGCCGCAGAGCATCCGGGATGACCTCGCCGGGTCGCTCGAGCGGCTGGGTGTCGGGTCGGTCGATCTCTGGCTCTTTCATCGGGACGACCCCGAGCAGCCGGTCGGTCCACTCGTGGAAACGCTCAACGAGCTCAAGGCTGCCGGGAAGGTGAACGCGTTCGGAGGCTCGAACTGGACGCACGAGCGGATCGCGGAGGCGAACGAGTACGCGTACAAGCACGGCCTCACGCCCTTCGCCGCGAGCAGCCCGAACTACAGCCTTGCCGAGCAGATCGATTCTCCCTGGGGACCCGACTGCATCACGATCTCCGGTCCGGCGAACGAACCGGCGCGACGATGGTACGCGGAGCACGACGTCGCGGTCTTCGCGTGGTCGAGCCTCGCGCGGGGCTTTCTCACCGGGCGCATCCGGCGAGAGAACTTCGAGCGGGTCCGTGACGAGTTCGAAGAGCACACGATACGGTGCTACGTGACCGACGACAACTGGGAACGCGTCGAGCGGGCCGCCGCGCTCGCGGAGGATCGCGGGCTGTCGATCGCCCAGGTCGCGCTCGCCTTTGTGCTTCATCAGCCCATGAACGTCTTCGCGCTCGTGGGGTCGGTCTCGCGCGAGGAGGCTGAAGCGAATGTGACGGCGCTCGAGGCGCGCTTCTCGCAGGACGAGCTCGACTGGCTCGATCTGCGCCGGAAGACTCGCCCCTAGCGGCGTTCTTCTCGCAGATGCCTATCTGTGGTAGCGTCAGATGTGGCCCCGACGGTCGACATCCGGACACTCTACCTTGCCGTCTCGATCGTGACCGCTTTTTTCGGAATCGCCTTTCTCGCCTTTCACACCATCGACTCGTCCACCCGCGGGATCCTGCAATGGGGGCTGGGATACCTTTTGATCGCCGCGGGGCTGGTCACCGCCGTCCTTCGCGATCTGCTTCCGCTCATCGTCTACGGCCCGACGACGAGCACCGTGCTGGTCGTGGCCGTCGTCCTGCTCGACGCCGGGGTTCGCGACGAGCAGTCGGGCCGACCGGATGCGCTCGACGTCGGGCTCCCGGTGGTCTCGCTCGCGCTTGTGCTCGTCTTCGCATACGTCGTTCCGGACTTCGCCGTGCGGCTCGAGATTCTCCTCGTCGCGGTTGCTGCGGGCACGGGCCGTACCGCGTCGCGTCTCATCCGACAGGCGCGATCGGCCGAGGGAGGACCGCGAACGGCGCTCGTGACTTTTGCGACGTTCTACACGGTTCTCGCGGCGACGATATTCGCCATCGCCGTCCTGGTGCTCTTCGTCGGACCGATCGAGGACTTCGTCGGCCGACACCCCATCCACGCGGTTCTGCTGCCCGCGCTCATGCTGTTCTTCATCGGCGCGGCGATGTCCAAGCTCTGGGTCCATTACATGCGCGCGTACGCGGAGGCCAGGCTGGCTGCGACGACCGATCCGTTGACGGGCGTACGCAACCGACGGTACGTGATGCCGGAGCTCGAGCGCATGTTCCAGCGTTCTCAGCGCGAAGGCCGATCGCTCGCTTGCATGATGCTCGACGCCGACGCGTTCAAGTCGATCAACGACTCCTACGGTCATCGCAAGGGCGACGATGTGCTCCAGCGACTCGCGAAGCGGATCGCCGACGCAGTGCGCGAGTATGACCTCGTCGGCCGTTACGGCGGCGAGGAGTTCATCATCGTCGTCCCCGAGCTCGATCGCGACGATGTGGTCAGCATGGCGGAGCGAATCCATTCGTCAATCCGTTCGTCTCCCATGGCAGGGCTGCGGCTCACGGTCAGCGTGGGCGTCGCCTTCCTTCGTCCCGACGACGCGCGCGCCGACGACCTGATTCTTCGGGCCGACCGGGCGCTCTACCGCGCCAAACGATCCGGGCGCGACCGAGTCGAGGTGGACGCAGCCGAGGTACCCCACACGGACGATTCCTCCGGCGCCGGCTGACGAATTGCAGCAGTCGTCCCGGTGATGTAGATTCACTCGAGGAGCCCCCATGAACACGTATCAGGACAGCACCGCGCCGGTTGAAGAACGCGTGGCCGATCTCCTTGCCCGGATGACGATCGAGGAGAAGGTCGGTCAGATGATGCAACTGCCGGCGAACCGTCCCGGCATGATGGACCTGCTCGAGGAGCAGCACATCGGCAGCTATCTTCACTGCACCGGCTCGATGATGCGCGAGCTGCAGGAGCGCGCCGAAGACACCCGTCTCGGGATCCCCGTCATCTTCGGAATCGACGCCATCCACGGCCACTGCTTTGAGCCCGACGGGACCGTCTTCCCCACGCAGCTCGCGACCGCGTGCTCGTGGGACCGTTCGACCGCGCACACGATCGGCGCGGTGACCGCCCGCGAGGTGCGCGCGTGCGGGCTGCACTGGACTTTCTCGCCGGTGTTGTGCGTGGGACGGGACCCACGCTGGGGCCGGGTCGACGAGACCTTCGGCGAGGATCCGTGGCTCGTCGGCGAGCTCGGGGCCGATCTCATCGCCGGCTATCAGGGGCTTCCGCTTCCGCCGCGCCCCGGCGTACCCGGCGCGGGCGTCGACGAACCGATCGATTTCGCACGCGAGGACGCGATCCTCGCGTGCGCCAAGCACTACGCCGCCTACGGCGAATCGACCGGCGGACGCGACGCGTACGAGTCGGAAGTCTCGCGCCGGAAGATGCTCTCGCTCTTCCTCCCGCCGTTCGAGAAGGTCGTGCGCCGGGCTCGATGCGCGACGCTGATGGCCGGCTACCAGGCGATCGACGGCCTGCCGTGCTCGGCGAACGCGTGGCTGCTCCGCGAGGTGCCGAAGGACGGCTGGGCGATGGACGGATTCATCGTCACCGACTGGAACAACGTCGGATCGCTCTACGGTAAGCAGCACGTCGCCGAGACCACGAAGGAGGCCGCGTACCTGGCGATCGTGGCGGGCAACGACATGATCATGAGCACGCCCGAGTTCTATGCGGACACGCTCGCGCTCGTGGACGACGGCACGATCGACCCGGCGTACATCGACGACTCGGTGGCGCGCATCCTCCGCGCCAAGTTCCGGCTCGGTCTGTTCGACGCGATGCGTCACGCCGACCCGGACCGCAGGACGACGGTGGTCGGAGCCGCCGATCATCACGAGGCGGCGCTCGAAGCCGCGCGCAAGACGCCGGTGCTCCTCAAGAACGAGGAGTTCGGCGGGACGCCGGTCCTGCCCATCGACCCCGAACGTACGAAGCGCGTGCTGCTGACCGGGCCGAACGCGGACGACGTGGTCGCGCAGCTCGGCGACTGGTCGTTCGGGAGCATGCAGGCGGGCGCTGCCGACGAGCAGTTCCATCGAGCGCAGACGACGACGCTGCGTGCGGGAATCGCCGCGCGCGCAGAGGCCGACGGAGTCGCGGTGGACTACCTGCCCGGCGTTCCCGACGTGGGCAGACTCCCGGGCGATCCCATTCCGGCGGCCGCCGAAGAGATCGTCGACCCGCCGCTGACCCTCGCGGAGCGCAATGAGATCGATCGCGCCGTGTCGGCCGCCGAGCACGCCGATCTCCTCATCGCCGTGGTGGGCGATACGCTCAGGCAGCACGGCGAGTTCCACGACCGGGGCCTGCTCTCGCTCAGCAGGGGACAGGAAGCGCTGGTCGAGGAGTTGTCCCGGACCGGCAAGCCGCTCGTCGTCGTGTTCCTCGCGAGCAAGCCGCTCGCGGTCCGGGGCGTAAAGGACCGTTCTCACGCGATCCTCTGCGCCTTCAACCCGGGTGAGGCCGGCGGCCGGGCAGTCGCGGAGATCCTCTTCGGCGACGTGAACCCGTCCGGAAAGCTTCCCATCAGCTTTCCCGTCCACGAGGGGCAGCTGCCGGTCTACTACAACAAGTACGACGGCTGGCACGCGCATGGAGACGACAGCATGGCCGGCGCCGAGCGCTACATCGATCTCCCCGAAGAACCGTTGTTCGCCTTCGGCGAGGGGATGAGCTACACGACCTTCGAGTACTCGAACCTTGTTGTCGATACACCAACGCTCGATCGGAGCGATTTGCGCGTCCGCGTGACGGTCGCTAATGCAGGAGAGCGCGAGGGGACCGAGATCGTTCAACTCTACGTGCGCGACCTCGTCAGCAGCGTCACGCGCCCGGTGAAGGAGCTGCGCGCGTTCGAACGGGTGACGATCCCGGCCGGCGAGTCGGCCGAAGTCGCCCTGACCGTGGCGTTCGACGAGCTTGGACTCGTCGACCAGGACCTCGTCCGCCGTGTGGAGGCCGGCGAATTCGAGGTGATGGTCGGTGCGAGCTCCCGGGACGGAGATCTGCTTCGCGCCCGGTTCCGCGTCGAGTAGCCGCGCCGGCCATGCCGCGCCACGTCGCCGGCGGCCGGCAGTATCTTCGGCCTATGAAGAAGATCATCTTCCTGGTGCTCACGGTTCTGGGCGTCGTGCTCCCTATGAGCCAGTTCATCCCCGCCTCGCTCGACGGAGAGTTCACCGTTGCGGGCATGTTCGAGGCGATGACGGCGGACCGAACGATCACCGGCGTGACGCTCGACTTCACCGTCGCCGTCGTGACCGGGCTCGTGTTCGGGGTCTACGAGGCGATCCGTCTGAAGATGAAGCTCGCCTGGATCCCGCTCGCGGGGACGTTCCTCATCGGGTTCTCGTTCGGGCTTCCGTTCTTTCTCTATCTCAGGGAGCTCGCGCTCGAACGCACGGCGCAGGCGTAGCGGACCGCGGGTGCAGCCGGCAGTCGGGCGTCACGGCCGCATGCCGCGCCGCTACTCCTCGAACTGGCCGAAGACGATCTCTCCGAGCGTCCGCTTGGGCACGTGGTGCGATCCGTCGGCCTCACGGTAATAGGAGGTCGATGCTCCGGGCGCCGCGTCCTCGAGGACGACGTGCTCCGCCGGCGTGCCGAGCGCGATCACGAGCCCTATGTCGAGCTCTTCGGGAATCGACAGAGCCGAGCGCAGCGCCGGACGCGTGATCGCGCCCAGCATACACCCGCCCAACCCGCGCCCGGTCGCACCGAGGAGAATCGTCTGCGCGGCGATAGCTCCGATTGCGAAGCACCAGGTCCTTCACGTCCATATCGTTCCTCCTCTTCAGTACCCCAGCCTCTTGTCGACGACGTTGCGAAGCTCTCCACCTCGCAGGTAGCGTTCCAGGTTGTCGATGAAGATGTCGAACAGCCGCTCATTGTAGCGCGGCGTGAGACCCGCGTAGTGCGGGGTGATGAGGACGTTCTCCATGTCCCACAACGGGGAGTCCTCCGGCAGCGGCTCGGTCTCGAAGACGTCGAGCCCGGCGGCGCCGACCGTTCCGTCTCTGAGCGCGGCGACGAGTGCATCTTCGTCGATCGTCCCGCCGCGTCCGATGTTGACGACGATCGTCCCGGCCTTCATCGCGGCGAAGGCGTCGGCGCCGAGCAGGTGGTGCGTTTCGTCGGTGTACGGGAGCGTATTGGCGACGACGTCGGCGTACGGGAGCTCCGCGAGCAATGCCCCGGTCGCGGCCATGCGGTCGACCCCATCGGCGGGGATCGACGGGTCGCGGCGCATGCCCACCGTCTCCATCCCGCACGCCCGGCAGAGGACCGCGAACCGCTCCCCGATGGCGCCTACGCCCAGTATCAGTACGCGTCTGCCCTCGAGTTCGAAGAGCTCCTGATCGCGGTTGGCGTCCCACACGCGGTCGCGCTGGCCGCGGATGCACGCGAGAAAGCCCCGCCCGAGCGCGAGCAGGAATCCGAGCATGTGTTCGCTGATGGGCACCGCGTGCACGCCCGAGGCGCTGGTCAGCGTGAAGTCGTGCGCGCGCGCTTCCGGGTGCCGCGTGAGCCAGTCTGCTCCGGCTCCCTGTTGCTGGACCCACGCGAGCGCCGGCGCGCGCGCGATGAGGTCGTGCGGAAAGCGCGCGAGCGCGATCTCGATCCGGTCGAGGTTTCGTTCGATCTCGTCACGGTCGGTCGTGACGAGAACCTCGTACCCCGTGGCCAGCTCGGTGACGCGCTCGACCGCACCATCCGGCCAGGTCGACGGGTCGATGCCAAGGTGGATGACAGGGTTCATCGTGTCAGTTGATCCCGATTGCTCGCGCCGCGTCAACCGCCCTCACCGAGGAGCCAGTCGTGGGCGACCGAAGTCGCCGCCGCGATGTTCGCCCAGTCGGTGCTCGCGGCGAGCGTGCAGTCGGCGCCGAGCACCATCGCCTCCGGCCCGGTCTCGAGCGCCTCGCGCGCGGCGGCGGGGACGGCGTCGACGGGACCGGTCGAGATGACGCCCAGCCGTTCCATGCCGCCCAGAAACGGGCGGTCGAAGAGCTCTGCGAGCTCGCGCCCGGTTACGGCATTGCCGCCCACCTCGTTCGGCGCGCTCACGATGTGTCCCGGGTAGTCGAGCAGGGCGTCGAAGCTCTCGTACGGCGCCTCGTAATCGCACACGTGGAGCACGTTGAACGTCGTGCGGTCGCGGAAGTGGTCCCACGCGGCGAGATCGGTCGGCTTGACGTGCGCTTCGAAAGCGCCCGGGGGGAGTCGACCCTTCTCGCCGCCCTGCGTGGAGGCGTAGAAGCCGTCGACGCCGCGGTCGATGCATCCGCGGATGAAGTGTCCCATGCTCTCCACGATCACGTCGAGCCCCTTCCTCACCGCGTCGGGGTCGTCGTCGAACTGCCGCGGCAGCGCGTCCTTTCCCACGACCTGGCCGGCAAACATGAGCGGCGAGTAGAGCGTCACGATGACCACCGCCTCGTCGCCCACCTCCTTGACGATCCCCTCGACGACGTCGAGCTGGTCGGCGTAGAAGTCTTCGTCGTAGCACGGCATGTTCGTCCAGTCGTGCGAGCGGCGAATGCTGTCCAGCAGCGGGTACTTGTGCTCGTACTGGATCTTCATGATGTCGTTGCCGGTCGCACGGAAGTACTCGATGTGCTTGTCGACCGCGGCTCGTCCGGCGTGGAACTGCTCGGGGAAGTGCAGGAAGAACGCCGCCGGTACGTAGTCGTCGGCGAGCGCACCTTCGTGCGCGAGGTGAAGCAGTCGGTCTCTCCTGGTCATGGTCCCTCCGCCTCCATCATAGCGCGAAGCGGCGCACGAAGCGAACCCGGTGTGGTACCTTGAGGTGCAATGGTTCGCAGGTCCCCGCGCGCGCTCGCGGCGCGTATCTCGCTCCGGCTGCTCGTCCCCGTCGCCGTGGCGCTGGTCGGCGTCGCGGCGGCGGTGGCGTATGTGAACGCACGGATTCTCCCACCCGCGATCGACGCGATCGTCGCGCGCGTGCAAGCGCGCGTGGAGGTCGAGCTCGCCGTCGGCGCCGCACGCTACCGCCCGGTGCGCGGGCTTCTACTCGAGAACGTTGCCGCCCGCCACGCGTCGAGCGGCGCCGAGGCGACGGTGGAACGCGTCCGCGTGCGGTATCCGGTGCGCTCGCTCGTGCGCCTGCTTCGCAAGGGAGTACCGCCTCTCGAGGATGCCGATGATGCGTGGCCGGGGCTGGAGGAAGCGGCCGGATCGGGCATCGTACCCGCGTACGCGTCCATCGAGTCGCTTCGGCTCCTCGTACCGGCGAGCGGTCGTCGGGTGACGTTCCTCTTCGACGAGGCACGGCTGCGGCACGACGCGCGAGCGGCCTCGATCGCCGCCACCGCCAGCGCCCCCGGATCCCCGGGTGCCGACCTCGCGGTCAACGCTGCCTACGCGGCGCGGCGGGCGACGATCGAGTCGCGCATCCGCGACCTCAACCTCCGCGCGCTCGGCCTCGATCGGGGCACGGCGAGCGGCGCGCTCGTCGTCCGGATCGACGGAGACGACCACGTCGACGTCGCCGGCGCGCTCACCGCCCGCGACGCGGTCGTGGATGTGCGCAGCCTCGCCGAACGACCGGTCGAGCTCGCCTCGATCGACTACCGATTCGCCGCCAGCGTGGAGCCGCGGCTCCCGGTCCACCCGGCGTTCGACGCGAATCCGCCGTTCCCGGTGACGACCCACCCACCCGGCCGCATCCGGTTCCGCACCGGGGAGCTCGCCATCAACGGCGTGGAGCTCGAGGTCCGGCCGCAGCTGATCGGTATGGGATTCGAGGCGCAGCGGCCGCTGCTCGAGCAGATTCACAGCCGGCGGCGCGTACTCAAGCTCGCTGTGCGGCTGCCGCCGGTCTCGGCCGAACGGATTCGCGAGGCGATTCCGACGGCTGTGGCGGGGGAGCTTGCCGCGATCGCGGTCGATGGTACGCTGGACTGGGCTCTCGACGCTACGGTTCCGCTGCACCGCATTGGCGAGATGACCTGGCAGTCGCGGATCGACCTGAACGGCTTCAGGGTGCGCCGCATCCCGCGCGAGTTCAGCCCGTTCGGCCTCAACGGCTCGTTCGTTCACGTGATCCGCGACGAGTCGCTCGGCTACGAGCGCACGGTGCGCATCCCTGCCGCCGACCCACCGCCGATCGACTGGACCGTCGAGCATAGCGAGCACGCCGCACGATTCGTGCGCTCGTGGCGAGCGGAGGACGCGCGAATTGCCGCACGGGTGGCCGCCGACCCGCCCGATGAACACGTGCCGACCGGGGGCAACCCGCGGTCGGGCGACGCGAGCCGGTCGAGCGCGTCCGCGGAGGGTACCGGCGGGCCGGGTGTACCGAAGGGGCCGCCTCCGGACCCGACCTATCGCTACGTACGCCTGACCGAGATGTCGCCGTGGATCGTGCGCGCGGTGCTGACCGCCGAGGACGGGGACTTCTTCTTCCACGAGGGCGTGAACTTCAGCACGCTTCAGCTCGCGCTCGAGCGCAACGTGCGTGCCGGCGAAATCAGGTTCGGCGCGAGCACACTCAGCATGCAGCTGGTGAAGATGCTCTTCCTCGACCGGCAGCGGCTCGTTTCCCGGAAGCTCCAGGAGGTTTTCCTCGTTTACCTCATGGAGCACGAGGTGCCGGTTTCCAAGGAGCGCATCCTCGAGCTCTATCTCAACATCGTGGAGCTCGGCCCGGGCATCTTCGGCGTCGCCGACGCCGCGCGCGAGTATTTCGACTCGGACCCTGCCGATCTCACCGCGGGCGAGGCAACCTGGCTGGCGAGTATCCTGCCGTCGCCCAAGCGCTACTACGGCTACTACCGCGAGAGCGGGATCAGCCCGGGATGGTTCGAGCGGATGAAGGGCTACTTCGATATCATGCTCGAGCGGGGACGGATGACCGAAGACGAGCACGCAGAGGCGTCGTTGCGGCCGCCGCGCTTCGCACCACCCGCGGCGGACGAGCCGAGCTGAGCGGGCTCACAACCCGTGCCGGCGGGTTCACGTCATGAGTGCGCGCACCGTCGCGTAGGCGAGCTTGGGTCGCCTGTACTCGTCGACGATTCCCTTGTTGTTGAATCCGCGCGGCCGCCTGATCGCTCTCGCGCTTCCGTAGGTGCGGCAGTCGCTGAGCTGCCAGAGCGCGAGCCCGGTTATCTCCTCCCGCGCGAGGAACTGGCTGCAGACTTCCGCGAGGTAATCGCTCTGGTACTCTTCCGACCAGTGGCCGGCGTGCGGGTCGCGCCAGCCGTAGATCGCGCCGGCGCCGATCTCGCTGATGACGAGCGGTTTGCCGCCGAGCCCCTGACGCTCGAGGTCTTCGCGGATCGTGTTCAGCCGTGCGGGTATCTCAGCCAGCGGGCGGTATGCGTCGTCGTCGGAGGCGTACCAGCCGGGGTAGACGTTGATGCTGACGACGTCCACGAGATCGAGACATCGATCGTGGGGGAACCGGCACGTTGCGAAGGTGATCGGGCGCGTGGGGTCCGCCGCGCGAGTGACCGCCGCCAGGTTCTCGAGGAGCGGGCGCGCGCTGTCGAGCTCGCTGTGGAGCTCGTTCTGGAACCCCCACAGGACGATCGATGGGTGGTTCGCGTGCGCCTCGATCATCTCGATCTGCTGCTCCGCGACGAGCTCGCGGTAGTCGTCTTTCGCGAAGTGACGTTCGTCCTGCTGCCAGCCGATCGACTCCTCCCAGACGAGCATCCCGGTCTCGTCGCAGAGGTCAAGGAAGCGGTCGTCCTGCGGGTAGTGCGATCCGCGGACGAAGTTCGCGCCGGCGGCCTTCATGATCTGGATGTCGTGCAGCAGCTGCTGCTCGGGCAGCGCCGGGCCGAACTGCGGGTGTGCCTCGTGGCGATTCCACCCGAAGAGCCGAACCGGCTTGCCGTTGAGCATGATCCGCGAGCCGTCCAGGTCGATCGTGCGCAGCCCGAACCGGACCGAGTATTCGTCGTGCGAGGTGCCCGCCGTCATGCGCACGGTGAGCGTATGCATCTCGGGCCGCTCGGGCGTCCAGGCACCGCAGGACGGCAGCGCGATCTGGTGCGGCACGTCCACGGCGGTTCGCGCATCGCTGTCGGCGCGCGAGACCTCGCTCCCGTCGACGAGGTAGGCGAGCTCGACGTGCTCGTCGGTCGTCGTGTGGACGACGATGTCGACGGCGGGCGGATCGAGCGAGGCCGTCGTCACGCGTACCCCGGTGATGTGCACCGCGGGCAGCGGTGTGTACGCCACCGAGCGAAAGATTCCGCCGTACGCGTAGAAGTCGAAGTAGTTCTCCTGCAGCGGCGAGCGCTCAGTGTCGAACCGGTTGTCGACGAGCACGACGAGCTCCCGCGTCGCGCCGGGCGAACCCGGCACCTCGACCGAGAACGGCGAGTAGGGCTTGCGGTGAACGTGCGCGAGCGCTCCGTCGAGGTAGACCGCCGCCCAGACGCCCAGCCCGTCGAAGCGCAGCTCTCCCACCGGCTCCTCGCCCTGCCCGAACGTCGTGCGGTAAGCCCCGGTTCCGCGCGCGCCGGCGAGATCAGGCAGCGTGTCGAAGCAGCCGGGCACCGTCGCGCGTCGTTGGAAGCTCGCGGCGCTGAGCGGGGTTCCGGTCTCGATCGCGGCCTGCGAGAGGTCCGCGTCGCCGATCCAGGCGAAGTCCCAGATGCCGTCGAGAAGCCTCGTCGTGCGGGGTCGTGCGGTGTGGAGTGCCATGCTTCAACTGTACCCGGCCATCGGCCGCCTGCCAACCGTGCGCCGGTGGTGTTGACGCGCCCGGTTCTCCTGATATGGTCGTCGTGGAGGATTCATGAGTACCGCACACAGTACAGAGGGGGTCCGCGAGCTCACACTCGAGCGCGGCAGCGGGCGCGTACGCATGCAGGCGCTCGGCGAGGCGACGGTGCGCGTCGAGCTCGCGAGGACCGACGGATCGTTCTGCAACGACGCGAGCTTCATCGTGCAGGACCGCGCCTTCGGTTCGTGCCGATTTGATTCGCCGGCGCCGGACGCCACCGACGCGCTGCCCGGCACGCACGAGGCGGTCGTCTCGTTTCGCGGCCTCACGCTCGCGATGCCGGTTTCGAGCGACGACCCGCTGCGCTCGATCACCGATCTCATCGCGTACGCCGGCGAGCACGAGGTGTACGCGGCGCGCTCGGATCGAGGGCTGATCGCCACCCCGCCGCAGCCGGATGCGCTCCCGCGCCCCGCGGAGGTGGGACGCGTCTGGGCGCTCCACGACCGGCCGCGGGTGATTCCACCGTCGTTTGGAGCGACCGCGCCGCCGCCGGGCGTCGAGCGGTCGACGGACGCGTGGGCGATCGAGGAGCACGCGCTCGACCTCTACCTGATCGCGTGCGACGGAGACTACGACCTTCTCGCGCGCGAGGTCCTCGCGCTCACCGGTCGGGCTCCGCTGCCTCCGCGCTGGACCTTCGGCCTGTGGCATAGCCGCTACTACCCCTACACCGATGAGTCGGCCCTCGAGCTCATCGACGAGTACGAGGCGCACGACATTCCGCTCGACGTCTTCGTCGTCGATACCGATTGGCGCGTCGGCGCGAGCCGCGGGTACGAGATCAGCACCGAGCACTTTCCCGACATGGAGCGCTTCCTGCGCCGTTGTGCCGACCGGGGCATCCGAACGCTGTTCAACGATCACCCGGAACCGCGCGGCCTCGAGCCGCTCGACGCCGAGCTCTTCTCGTACCGCCAGCAGAATCTCACCCGGATCCTCGACATGGGGCTGACGACCTGGTGGTTTGACCGGAACTGGGGCGACATCATCCGGGGCCCCGTCGACGGGTTGGAGACCGCGGTGTGGGGGCAGAAGCTCTACTACGACATCATGCACGCCCGACCCGGAGACAGTCGGGTGGTGCTTCTCAGTATGGTCGCCCCGCATCCGGCGGCGCACCGGTATCCGCTCCACTGGACCGGCGACATCCGGTCCGACTGGCAGACACTCGCCACGGCGGTGCGCGACTCGGTGGCAGAGGGCTACCAGCTTCGTGCGTACACCGGACAGGATGTGGGCGGCCACTGCGGATTCCCGTCTCCCGAGCAGTACGTTCGCTGGATGCAGTGGGGCGCGGTGAGTCCGACGATGCGTCTGCACTGCGGCCCTCGAAACCGCTTCCGCGAGCCGTGGCGGTTCGGCGAGCGCGCCTCGGCGATTGCCGCCGAGTACATCCGGTTTCGCTACCGGCTTCTGCCGTTGCTCTATACGCTCGCGTACGGGAACCACCGCGAGGGACGGCCGTTGCTGCGCGGGATGGAGTTCGCGGACGTGAACCCGCCGGCGTGGACGCACGAGACCGAGTTCCTCCTCGGCGACGACTTGCTCTTCGCACCGGTGACCGCACCGGCGGTGAGCGATCCCCGCGAACGTCATCCCTTCCATTTCGCCGACCCGCTGCGGCGGCGCGTATGGCGCCGATCGAACGACGGGTGGGTCGGACGCCGCGGGCACGAGGTTCCGGACCGGCAGGCGGACGAGATCGGCTTCGACCACGAGATCCGCTTCGACGCGCTCAACTCCTCCGAGCTGCGCGGGCGGTGGGGCGACGGCTTCTACGCGGTTTGGGACGGGTCGTTCGCGGTCCAGGAACCGGGCTGGTACTGCATCTCGCTGCGTGGCAACGGCCGCAAGAGTCTGACGGTCGACGGCGACGAGTACCCGCACCTGCTCCGGCTCTTCGACGGCGGCTACCAGGAGGCGAACCTGTGGCTGTCGGCCGGCGTCCACGACCTGCTGTGCAGCTACGAGCACGACGAGGGGGTGATCACCGAGGTCGCGCTGTCGATCGCGCCGGTCGTTCCCGTCGAGAATGTGCCGCCGGTGCGATCGAGCGTCTGGCTTCCTCCGGGGCGGTGGCGCGACCTCTGGAACGGCACGGTCTACGACGGTCCGGTCATCGTAGAGGTCGAGGCGCAGGCGCACCAGCTGCCTGCCTTCGTCCGGCTCGGCGCGATCGTACCGGTTGCGCCAGTGCGGGCTCGCACGTCCGGCCTCGAGGAAATCGTCTGCGACGTCTTCGCCGACGCGCTCGACTTTGCCGCGACCACGGCGATCTACGACGACGACGGCGAGACGAACGCCTACCTGCGCGGCGAGTTCTCGCTGGTCACCGTCGGTGTCGAACGGGCCGGCACGAGGATCTCCCTGGAGGTGGCCGCGGAAGCTGCGCAGCATCCCGTGACGTTCCGCGTGCACCTTCCGCCCGGCGAGCGCGTTGCCGGCGCTTCGGGGAGGCGACTCGACGCGGCGAGCGCGGGAGCACGGACGACGCCGCTCGCGCTGTCTGACGACGTCGCGCACTTCCGCGAGAGCGAGACGGTGGTCGTCGAGCTCGCCGTCGGCGAGCGGCGGGCACAGGTGGTCGTGAACGCCGGGGCGTAGCCGCGCGCCGTGCAACGGCGCCGGACGACCGGCTACCGCGAGCGGAAACGGATACGAAGGGCGTTGTGCGGTTCGCGCCCGATCGCAAGCTCCGCGTCGAGCTGGCGAACGAGACCGCGGACGAGCGCGAGGCCGGATCCCCTCGCGTTCTCGAGCACTTCGTCCGGCGGGAGCGGCACCCCGTCGAACTCGACGGCGAGCTCGTGCGCGCCCGCCTCGTCGAGGTCACACAGGGTCACGAGGATCCAGTGGTTCCCGGCGTCGACGAACGAGTGCTTCTGCGCGTTCGTCACGAGCTCGGCGACGATGAGCCCGAGGGGCAGCGCAATCCGACAAGGTTGCACGCGGTCGCCGACCACGAACGCGGTCTCCAGGTGAGCCGTGCGGTCCACCCGAAGCGACGAGCGGGCGACATCCTCCAGGTACCCGGCGATGTCTACCTCCACATGGAGCTGTGAGGCGTGGAGGCGCTCGTGGAGGACCCGCGCGGCGCGCACCTGCGCGCGCACGGCAGCGAGCGTCTCCGGCTCGTCGAGGCGCTGCTGCGCCATGTCGATCAGCGCGTCCACGACGGCGAGGTTGTTCTTCACGCGGTGATGGACGTCGCTCAGCAGCGCCTTTGCGGCATGCGCCTCGTGCTCGACACGCCGCGCCTGCTCGCAGAGCCGGGTGACGTCGTAGTGCACCACGAAGGTCCTCCCGTCATCCTTGTTCCGCGTCGCGACGAGCCAGTGACGCCCGTGCATCCGGTCGACGATCGGTCCGGCGATCGTCCACGCCTTTCCGGACACGCCGTCGCTCTCCGTCGGGTGCGCGCCGGCCGGCGGCCACCACCCCTCGTCGAAGAGCTCCTCGTACTCGTCCAGCGACGCCCCGCCCACAAGGGTCGCAGCCGCGTCGTTCGCGTAGAGCTTCGACCCGGTCGATCGGTCGAAGACCCAGACCGGTACGGGCATCGCGTGGAGGACCTCGTGGCAGGCGTCCAACCGGCGGACCGTCTCGCGCTCGATCCGGCCGCGCCGGATCGCCGCTTCGACCGAGGCGAGCAGGATCTCCTCGTCGTCGGGCGCCTTGACGACGATTCCACACGAGTCGGTGTCGCGCGTGAGCCCGATCGTCTCACGGTCGGTGTGGGCGGTGTAGAAGACGACCGGAACCCCGTACCGGGCGCGGATCGCAGCCGCGATCTCCCCTCCGTGGGGTTGCTCTTCTCCGAACCCGATGTCGAGGATGACCGCGTCGAAGGCGGTGCCGGCGAGCGCGGTCAAACACTCGCCCGGGGAATGCGCGCAGTCTGTCGTGTAGCCGCTCAGCTCCAGGAGCTCGGCGACGCGCTTGGTGGCGAGGTACTCGTCGTCGACGACGAGGACGCGCGGGCGCGTCTCCACCGTCGGTGCGTGTGTCGTATGCATAGGCTTCTTCCTTGTTATTTTGGCTCCTTCCAGATTACCCGCACGCGTGGCATCTGTAAATGAAAATCTATTTCGTCGATAAAAGGCCAGGAGTTGAAAAACTCCAAAAACTGTGTTACCATGCGGGCATGGACCAGAGAGAAGCGCTGCTCTCGTGCGACCGGATCCGCTCTCGCGGTGCCTCGCCGTGGGGGCGGCTCGCCGCCGTGGGGGCGGCACTGCTCGTCTACGCCGGGCTCTTCTACGCCGGCCACGCGTACTTCGGCCGGATCGTGGGCATAGCCGCGATGATTCCCATCCTCGTCTCTGCGCACTTCTTCGGCGTCGCCGGCGGGCTCGGCGCCGGGCTCGTGAGCGTGCCCGTCAGCACGCTCGTGCTCGCGCTCCTCGGTGCCGAGGATCTCCTCTCTCCCGCGCGCATCGTCGTCATGGTGATGCTCGTCGCCTTCGGGCTTGCTTCGGGCGTCATCCGCGAGGTCGGTGCGCGCGGGCGCCGCAGCGAGGACCTCCTCAACGTCGCGTTCCAGGCCGCCCGCGACGGCGTCTGGGATATCCGGGTCGACACCGGCGAGGTCTACCTCAGCCCCCGCTGGTTCACGATGCTCGGCTACGAGCCCGACGAGCTCCCCCACGGCCTCGAGACCTGGGAGCGACTTCTGCACCCCGACGATCGCGAGCGCGCGATGGACGTGCTTCGCGGGACGCCCCGCTACGACTCGGAAGGCTTCAGCGTGAGCTTCCGGTTGCGCGAGAAGCGCGGGGCGTGGCGCTGGATCCTCGCGCGCGGAAAGCCGGTCGAGTTCGACGCCCAGGGACGACCGAGCCGGATCGTCGGCGTTCACTCGGACATCTCCGAGCTCAAGGAAGCGGAATCGCGACTGGCGGACCTCGCCTATCGCGATCAGCTCACCGGGCTGCTGAACCGCAAGGCGTTCTACGAGCGCGCCGAAGAGCTCATCGCGCAGGCGGAACGCTCGTCACCCGACCGTCTCAGCGCGTTTCTGTTGATCGACCTGGACAACTTCAAGGACGTGAACGACAGCTTCGGTCACGACATCGGCGACGAGTTGCTCCGCCGTGTCGCCGAACGGCTTTCGCGGCACCTCAGGAAGACCGACTACCTCTTCCGGCTCGGCGGCGACGAGTTCACGGTGATTCTGACGCAGCTCCAGCAGGCGACCGACGCCGCGCTCGTCGCAAGCAACCTGATTCGGGCGTTCTCCGAACCGCTTCTCCTCGACGGTCACACCGTCTTCACGGCGCTCAGCATCGGCATCGCGGTCCAGCCGCGCGACGGCTCGGAGGTGGCGGAGTTGATGCGCAAGTCGGATACGGCGCTCCACCGGGCCAAGCGGGACCGGAATACCTACCGTTTCTACACGATGCAGATGCAGAGCGAGGCGATCCACAAGATGGAGGTGATCAACAGCCTCCGCACGGCGCTCGACGAGGAACAGCTGAGGCTGCACTACCAGCCCATCGTCGATGCGAGCGGCCGGATCGTCGGAGCGGAGGCGCTCATCCGGTGGGAAGATCCGGAACGCGGCCTGAGGATGCCCGGCGAGTTCATCGACATCGCCGAGGAGACCGGGCTGATCCTGAGGATCGGCCGTTGGGTTCTCGGCCGGGCGGCGGCCGACGCGGCGCGTTGGCACCATTTGGGGCTTGGGCGGATCCGCGTGAGCGTAAACGTCTCACCGCGGCAGCTGCGCCATCGATCCATCTCCGACGACGTCGAGCTCTCGCTCGCCGCTTCGGGCCTCCCGCCGGAACTGCTGTCGCTCGAGCTGACCGAAGGATCGTTCGTCGACCCCGACGATCAGAGCGCCGACCGTCTGCGCGACTTCCGGCGCCACGGCATCACGATATCGATCGACGATTTCGGCACCGGCTACTCGTCGATGAGCTATCTCAAGCGTTTACCGGTGGACACGCTGAAGATCGACCGTTCGTTCGTAATCGGCCTGCCGTCGAACGAGCAGGACGTGTCGATCGTCAAGGCGATCATGACGATGGCACGAGGCAACGGCCTGTCGGTAGTGGCCGAAGGGGTGGACTCCCGCGAGCAGACCGATTTCCTCTCGGGCCTCTCGTGCGATTACTTCCAGGGTTACCACTTCTCGCGCCCGGTGCCGGCCGAGGCCTTCGAGGCGATGCTCGTCGCGGGCGACGTGCGTGCCCACGCGCGCTGCATATCTGTGTAGGAGTTTAACCGTATTCTCACGCGAACACGCGCCGTCGTCCGTGTTCGGGCCCGAATTCCGTGTTTCCTCTCCGTCCCGTTGATTGTTTCTCGACTAGGGGACCCAACCAAGAATCTGACGAGAGGAGACACATGTGAAAAACACAATTGCTTTGGCTCTTGCGTTCGCGCTCGCCACCGCGGCGTTCGGGCAGTCGGTCGACCTGGGCGAGATCGAGATCTCGGACCTCGATCTGACGAAGGCCGATCTGTCGGACGCGGAGTTCTACTTCGCCGGACCCGTGGATCTGCTCGTCCTCGGCGTCGAATACATGGGCAGCGAGTACGCGGCGCTGTTGAAGTACGACGGACGCGGTCGCGTGGAGATCGCGGCGCCGGCGCAGACGACCCCGCAGGGGCTTCCGTACGCGCTCGATCTCAGCGAGGTGCGCGCCACGCTCGTTTCCGACGGCATCCGGCTGAGTAACGTCATAGCCGACGGTTACTACTTCGCCGGCAAGCTCGTTCCCACCTCGCAGCTCGACCTCGCCGTCGCGTCTCCCATCGAGATGGGCGGCGAAGCGGGCGTATCCGGGCTCGCCGAGGACGCGAACGAGCTGCGCGAGCAGGTCGCAGACCTGAGAAGTCGCGTCGCCGAAGTCGAGTCCGAGCGCGACGAGGCACAGGAGCAGCTCGGCGATGCGCGCTCGCAGGTCGCATCGCTCGAGGAGCGGTTGCAGTCCGACCGCGGCCCGGAAGACGCGCTCGCGCCCGCAGCGAACGTACGCCGCACGATCACGCGCGGTTTCGGCGGAGGGAGCGCGGCGTCCGGCGAGTGGTCGACGAGCGGAAGCCGGCTGCGCCAGACCTCCGCGAGCGAGCTCTACGCGAAGCACGTCGTTCCGGTGCGCCAGAACGCGAACGAGCTCGTCTACACCTTCGAAGGCTCCGGTGCGTCGCGGGGATGGTCCGGCTACGGCCTGCACGTTCTCGCGTCCGACGCGGAGGCCGGTGACCTGTACGGGTACGGAAGCTCGTACCTCGTGTGGATCACCCGCGACCCGAGCAACACGCAGAGCGACCGCACCTTCGTGCAGCTCTACCGGTCGTTCGACGACGTGCACATGGTGCAGCTCGCCAGTCGCGCGATCCCCCGCTCCATCGACAGTCCGTTCGGGGTCATCGTGTACGTCAATCGCTCCGAGGCGACGATCGTGGTCGGTGTCGACGATGAACCCGTCCTCACGTTCGAGGACGCTGATCTCATCCGCAGCGGCTCTGAGGTCGCCGCACGCGCGCTCGGCCCGGCTACGATCACCGACCTCGAGGTTCGCTCGCGATGACCGACGGGGCGGCCGGTTCCGGCCGGCCGCCGCGCGCCTGCCCGACCGCGAGCGTGCGAGGCGCGCCTACCCGTGCCGGCGAGGCGATCGGTGCCGGTGAGGCGATCGCACGCTACACCGCCGGCGGCGGTTACGCCGAGTGGAAAGAAAACGAAAGAGGGGCGCATCCGCCCGGGCCTTCTCGCCGATCTCGTGGTTCTTCTCCGCCGACCCCGCCGCCGTCGACCCTGGGACGATCCGCGACATCACGGTGGATCTCACCGTCGTAGACGGGACGACCGTCTTCGCACGCGAGCCCGAAGGGGCGCCGCGGTGCGAGACGGTCGATGTGAACCGAAGCGGCTGACGCGGCGGGTTTCCCCGCCGTCGTCCCCGGCTGGTGCGGCCGGCGCGAGCTACGACCGCGCGTCGGCGTGCTCGGGTTTGTGAGCCCGGCCGCTCAATCGCGCCGGTTCTTCCCGGCGAGCCGTTCCCCCGGTGTCCGGCGCGTCGCCTGCTTCGTTTCCGGAGTGCCCGCCGTGTGAGGCCGTCGTCTGCTCGATGCGCAGCGGCGACTGTTCGGTGCGGTGCGCGATCCGGTACTCGGCGACGAGCGCGCGTAGCTGGTCGGCCTGCGAGGCGAGCTCTTCGGCCGCCGACGCGCTCTCTTCGGAGCTCGCCGTGTTTGCCTGCGTGACCTGGTCTATCTGGTCGAGACCTTCGGTCACCTGGCTGATCGCGTCCGCCTGCTCGCGGCTCGCCGCGGCGATGTCGTCGAGGTACTCGGTCACCCGCCGCGCGCCGGTGACGATGGCGTCCAACTGCTGCGCGGTGAGCTCGCCCGCCTGGGTGCCGGCCTCCATGTTGCGGACCGACTCCTCGACGATCCCGGTCGTCTCCTGGACCGCCTCCGTGCTTCGGCTCGCGAGGTTGCGCACCTCTTCTGCGACGACGGCGAACCCGCGTCCGTACTTTCCGGCGCGCGCCGCTTCGACGTTTGCGTTGAGCGCGAGCAGGTTGATCTGGAAGGCGATGTCGTCGATGACCTTGACGACCTTCTTGGTCTCCTCGGATGAGCCGGCGATCGTGTTGATCAGATTCCGGAGCTCGTCCATCTTCGTGTTGCCTTCCTCTGCGTTCTGCTGCGCCTCCTGCGCCAGCTTACTCGCCTCCGCCGCGTGGTCGGCGTTCTGTCGCGACTGGCTGTTGATCTCGGTGACCGACGAGGATACCTCTTCGAGCGAGCTCGCCTGCTCGGTAGCGCCCTGCGACAGCTCCTGGCTCGCCTGAGAGACCTGCGAGGCTCCGGCTGATACCTGATCGACAGAGTCCTGCGTCTGGCCGAGCAGGTCGTTCAACGCCTCGACCATGTCGCGGAACGCGTTCCCCAGCACATCCTGCTCGGAGGCGGCCGAGACACGGACCTCAAGGTTCTTCGACGCGATCTCGCGCGCGACGTCTGACTTCTCTCGCTGGTACTCGATCAGATCGGTGAACGATCGGCCTATCATCCCGAGCTCGTCGGAGCGCGCGTTGATCCGCTCGATCTCGGTCTCCTTGACCCCGGTGAGCCGAATGTCTCCGATCGCGAGCCGATCGGAACCCGCTGCAATCGTGGTGATCGGCTTTGAGATGCTGCGCGAGAAGAGGATCGCACCGGCGATCGCCAACAGGAGGACGACGAGCGCGCCGCCGATGACGAACCATACGAGCTGTTGGACCGGCGCCATGATTTCGGCCTCGTCGATCTCAGCGAGCAGCGCCCACCTCGTGTCGTACACCTCCACCGGGGAGTACGCCGAAAGCACTTCCCCGCCGGTGTAGTCGATGATCGCGCGCGCGTCGGTCTTTCCTGCGAGCGCCCGCTCGACCGCGACCGTGTCGACGCTCCCGGTCTCCGGGTTTGCGAACGACGCGGCGACGCTGTGGTGCTTCTGGTCGAGGTACGAGTCGGAGCGCATGAGGTGGTCGGGCCCGACGAGGTACGTCTCCCCGGTCTCGCCCATGCCCGTTCGTTCGCTCATGATGGCGTTGATCTCTTCGAGCGGCATCTGCAGCGCGACGAGGAATTCGATCTCGCCGTCTCTCATGATGGGGTCGGCGACGAACGAGGCCGGTTGTCCGCCGGACGGCTCGTAGGGCGAGAAGTCGCCGAAGCCGAAGTCCTCGGTGGTGATCGCTTCGGTCACCGCCTCATTGAGGCTGGAATCCGAGTACTCGCCGCGTATGATGTTCGTCCCGTAGTCGCTTTCCCTCGCGACCGTGTAGAAGATCTCGCCGTCCGGATGGACAAGAAAGAGGTCGTAGTAGCCGAGCCGCTCGGTGTAGCGGGCGAGGTAGTCCTGCTGCGAGCCGTCCAGCGTCACCGTAAGCGACTCCTCAAGGTTCTTCTTCGTCACGAGGGCGACGTTGCCCTCTCCGTACTCGATCGGCGTATAGACGGCCATGATCAGCGTACCCGCGCTGTCGGTGAAGAGGTCGTATCCAGACTCCCCGCGGTGTGCGAGTTTCACGTATTCGGGCGTGATGTCGGTCACGTCGGTGCCGTGTACGAGATCGCCGTCCCCCGTGATCGGGATGTCGCTTCGAAGCGTGTAGGTCCCACCGTCGTATTCGCTCAGGTAGGTCTCACCGGTCTCTCCCATGCCGGCGCGACTGCCGACCAGTTCGGTGAGCTGCGCTCCGATCTCGCGGTCGGCCCGCTCGTCGTACGCCTCCGGGGTGGTACGGAAGTACCGCTCGACCGCTTCCTTCTTTGCGAGGTGAAGCCCCTCGAGCTGTGTGAACGCCTGGTGCTCGATCGTGGCGATCGTGTCCGACAGGACGTTCAGCTCGTCCCGGCGCTCGGAGAAGTACGAGGCGACCTGTGAGTTCTTGACGTCGCGCACCGCGCGCAGCTGAGCCGTCTGCGCCTCGGTCAGCGCCCCCGAAGACTGGACTACTGAGATGACCGTGACGGCTCCGAGGGCGAGTAGCGCGATTGCCACCGTCATGACGGTGATCCGCCCGCCAATGCCGCGGACGAACCCGAACGAACGTGTACCCATAAATCCTCCCTGACGTCTTCAGACGTCGAGGACAAGGGTACCGCGTCGCGGCGAACACACGTATCAGAGGATCTTGACAACTCTTGTAGTGCGAATTCCTACAATCCGTTCAGAGCTATACGAGCCGACTCTCGTGGACGATACGTGCGATGTCCGCGTTCGTTCTCAGCCCGAGCTTTCGCAGGATCCGGCTGCGGTAGGTGCTGACGGTGCGGTCGTTGAGGTTCAAACGCCCTGCGATGTCACGAAGCCGTTCGCCCGCGGCGATCGCGCGCACGATCTCGGTCTCGCGTTGGGAAAGGACCTCGGCCGGCGGTGAGCCGGTGCGCCCTTGCCACATGAGCAGCCGCGCGAGCGCGGGGCTCGCGTAGCGGCCCCCGCCGGCGATCCTCCTCACCGCCGCCACGACCTCCTCCGGATCGGCGTCCTTTGAGAGGTAGCCGTCCGCGCCGGCGTTGATGAACGGGGGGCCGCAGTCGGACTCCGCGCACATGGAGAGCACGAGGACGCGGATATCGTCGGCGGATCGATTCAGCTCGCGAAGGTCTTCGAGCGTCCTCTCCCCGTGCATGGTGACGTCGAGGATCAACACGTCGAACCCGCCTCGACCGATCGCTTCCCTCAGCTCACGCGTGCTGCCCGCCTCGCGGGTGACATGGAGGTCCGGCTGCTCGTCGAGCAACCGGCGAATGCCGGCACGGACGAGTCGGTGATCGTCTGCGACTGCGATGCGTGTCATAGTACCTGCTCAGTGGATGCTCGGAAGCATCCCGATCCAGATGGTACGAATTGTCACGGCGGGTGTGAAGGGGCGGTCGGATCGTGCCGAGGGCACCGCGCACCGGTGCCGGCGCGCTACCTGGCCCGCAACCCCAGGAACCGGCGCACCGCGCGGAGGTTGAAGCCGACGAGCAGCAGGATATAGATCGTGAGCGCAGCGCCGAGCATCGTGCCCAGCGCGACGTCGATGACCGATCCGAACGCCCCGCGCAGCCATTCGACGACGTCGCTGAACTCGATGGCTACGAGGCCTGCGAGGATGAGCGTTCCACCGACGGTCCATCCGCGCAGGCCGACCGGTCGTGGGGCTGGTTCGCTCGCCGGAGTTGGCGAGGTCTCCGTCTCCGCGGCCACCGCACGCATCACGCGCGCGGTGAACTCGGCCGGATCCCGTGCGGCTTCCTCCGCGGCATGCGACCGCGCGTCGGTGTCCAGGCCTGCGTTTGCCTCCAGACGCCGCAACCGCGCGTAGAACGCCCGACACGCGGCGCACGCGCTGAGGTGCCCGGCAAGCTCGTCTCCCGGCGCCTGCCGCGCGTCGAGCTCGACGATCAGGTCGCGTGCCCGCCCGCAGGTCATCGCGATCCCCCTGTCCGGGGCGGCGAATTCGCCGACGGCAGGCCCGGACCGAAGGCGTCGTCGAGCCGCTCGGCGAGCAGGCGCTTCGCCCGTCGGATGTGCGAGCGAACCGTATTCAACGGGTGTCCGGTCACGTCGCTCACCTCCTGGTAGCTGAGCTCGAAGAAGTAGTAGAGGCCGATGCAGTCCGCGTAGCGCCGCGGCAGCGTGCGGATCGCGTCGACCACAAGCCGCCTCGATTCCGCGCGATCGAACGCCTCGTCGGGACGCGGGGCAGGATCCGGGATCGGTTTCTCCCCCAGCGCCTCGTAATCGGCTCGTCGGCGAAGCACGCGCGTGGCCCACGTGTAGGCGATGCGCATGAGCCACGAGTAGAATCGGCCCGTCGCCCGAAAGGTCGACAGCCGTCGGAACGCCTGCAGAAAGACCTCCTGCGCGAAGTCCTCGGCTTCCTCGCGCCGGCGGAAGAAGCGGTAGCCCAGGCTGATGACCTGTCGCTGGTACCGGTCGACGAGGATCGCGAACTCTGCCGTCTCGCCGCCGCACACCCGCTCCACGATCTCCTCGTCGCTCCGGTTCGTCGGGCCGCCGTCACCGGTTCCGCTCATTCTGGCTGAGGAGGTAGTAGGCCGTCAGGCTCATTCCCACGCCGAGCGGGATCAGCCCGCCAAGGAGGCTGTAGCTCGCACCTTCCTTGAACATGATGAAGATCGTCAGTACGAAGCCGACCGCGCCGGCGATGAGCCCTGCGAGCAGGCTGAAGGAGCGGACGTCGAAGGCGTCCGACGGCTCCTTGCCCTGGCGGATGAGCTCCATGCGCTGCTTGTGGCGCCACAGCAGGAAGAAGAAAATGATGACGCTGCCCATGACGATGCCAACGATCGGTATGACCGTGATCATGACCTGGGCGGCGGTCGAAGGCTCAGCTCCCATGCGTCTCCTCCGTGTCGGATGTGGCCCCTATCGTAGCACGCGTCAATCGGAAAGCGCCATCGGCCTCGAGTCTGCCGGTTCGATGCGTGTCCCACCGTTCATCCGCGCCCCTACACGCCGTCCGGATCGCGCCGGCGAGCGCGCGAGGGCGCCGCGTACCGTCTTCCGTGTCATGGTGAAGTAGTGGTGACCGAGAACTGCGAGCGTCACGACCCGAACGATGAGGCGCGGCCGCCGTGCGACGCCCAGGATCAGGTAGCGCAGGTAGAAGAGGCCGTAGCGCGAGAACGCCTGCCGCACGAGCGAGTGCAGGAGGCCGGTGATCTCGCGCAGCTTCACCGACGACGATTGCGTACGGACCGCCGGTCGGTTCGGATAGCGCCGCAGGAGCTCGAGGCAACGAGCGAAGTAGCGTCTCGGATCGTAGACGCGGCGGAGCACGCTCCGGTAGCCCGCCTCGAGAACCTCCGCCGGCAGGCGCGGAACGAAGTTGAGCAGCGTCGCGTGCGTGTTGTTGCCGTTCGCCTGCGAGAGAATTCGCCCTTCGCTCTCAAGCCGCTCGTAGAGCCTCGTTCGCGGCAGCGCCATCAACAGCCCCACCATCGCCGTGGGGATCGCGAGCTCCTGGATGAACTCCACCTGGAGGTCGAAGATTTCCGGCGGGTCGGAGTCGAAGCCGATGATGAATCCGCCGGTGACCTCGATGCCGCGCTCCTGGATTCTCCGGACGCTTTCGGCGACGTCGCCACGCAGGTTCTGCTTCTTGCCCACCGACTCGAGCGAGTCGGCCACGGGGGTCTCGATACCGACGAAAACCATGCTGAACCCGGCGTCGACCATGAGGTCCAGGAGCTCCGGATCCTCGGCGAGGTCGATGCTCGCCTCCGTGGAGAGGGTGAACGGGTAGCCGTGCGCGTGCTGCCACTCGGCGATCTCGCCGAGCAGCGCCTTCACCGCACGACGGTTGCCGATGAAGTTGTCGTCGACCACGAAGAGGGAGCCGGTGAAGCCGG
>CAZVEF010000012.1:0-33924 GCA_964625715.1 uncultured Spirochaetaceae bacterium
CGGAGGAGCTTGAGCCGGCCGACGAGCTCGAGGAAGCCGAGGAACCGGAGGAGCTTGAGCCGGCCGACGAGCTCGAGGCGGCCGGCGAGGCGGAGGAGCTTGAGCCGGCCGATGAGCTTGAGCCGGCCGACGAGCTCGAGGAGATCGAGGAACCCGAGGAGGTGGAGGCGATCGGCGAGGCCGCGGAAGCCGACGAGCTCGAGGAGGCCGAGGAAGCCGAGGAAGCCGAGGAACCGGACGAGGCTGAACCCGCCGATGAGCTCGAGGAGACCACACCCGCCGAGTCGCCTCAGACGACTGGGGCGGGAGAAGAGGTCTCCGCGCAGGGCCTCGACCGGCGAGGAATTGAAGTCCCGCCCACCGGGCCCGGGTTGCCGGCGATGGTGTCCCTGGAGAACCTCGACGAAGCGGCGGAGCTCGAGTGGCTCGCTCGCGCCGAGTCGGATGAGCTTCCCGGACCGGTGTTCAGCCGGGAGCGCTACGAGCACGACCGGGCAGGCTTGGAGGAAGGTTCGATTGCAGACTCCGACGCGGACTGGGACGCCGACGAGCCCGAGGAGACGAGCTACCGGGACACCGCGGAGACGGAGACCGGCGAGGCGGGGTTCGCTGAAGACGCCGAGACAGCGCCGGTGAAGGAGGCCGAAGAGCTCGACGAGCTCGAGCCGGCCGAAGAGATGGAGGCGCCTGGCGACGCGCAGGCCGTCGAGGAGGTGATGCCGCTCGAGGAGGTGACGCCGCTCGAGGAGGCGGAGGTCGTCGCGGACCTTGAGCCGGTTGAAGAGAGCGGGCGTGTTGGCGAAGGCGAGGACGAAGAGGAACTCGAGGAGCTCGAGCCCGAGGAAGCCGGGGGTGCGGCGGTCGAGCCCGAGGAGCTGCCGTCCGCACCGGCCGGATCGACGACCTTCGGCGGCGCTCTGTTTTCGTTTGGCCGCGGCATCGAGGTCAGACCGAGCGCTCGTGAACCCGAACCAGGTGAGCTCGAAGCAGCGCCGTGGGCATCGGCAACCGAGCCGGCTGAAGGGGAGGCTCCGGGCGAGGTGGAGTCGATCGGCGAGGTCGAAGAGCTCGAGGAGATCGATGCTTCCGAATCCGCGAGCGCGGCGAAACCGGGACGTCGCGGGGAGTCGGTAGCGGATGTCGCGCGGCCCGCCGGATCGGTGGGGGGCAGCGGTCTCATCAGGTTCGAAGCCGGACGCGAGGGGTCGGGTGACGGCTACGAGTCGGCGAGTCTGACGGACGTGTTGGATCGCCTGCACATCGACAGAGAGGTGCTCGTCGAGAACGAGGGCGTGGTTGAGATCGATCGCAGCGCCTACGCTGAAGGACGGGCCGGGCACGACGAGGAGATGCGTTCCCTCGTCGAATCGGTTGTCGGGGAAGACGGGGCGGACACCGGTGCCGGCATCGAATCGCTGTTCGGTGGTGGAGTCGACGAGCTGCTTTCGGTCATGCAGGACGCCGGGGACGAGGAGCGTCGGGCACGCCGTGCGGACCATCTCTCGCTCTTCCGTTTCGGAGAGCAGGGCTTCGACTACGACGGGTTCCTGCGCGGCTATCAGAATAACGAGGGTGGCGTACTCAAGTCGCTTGTCCGCTTCACCCGTGTATGGAACGCCCGTGTCGGGATCGTGCTCGTCGAGGAGGAGCACGAGCTCGTACCGGCCTACCAACTCGGGCTCGATCCGGCGTGTGCCGAGTCGCTCGGAATCACCAAGAGCAGTGGGCTCTACCGACACGTGCTCTCACGCCGGAACGTCGTCTTCATCGAACGACCGATCACAGACGTGGAATACTTCCACGGCCTGTGCTCATCCGAGAGCCTGGGCCTCTTCGACCGGACGCTGCTGCTGCCCATGGTCTTCCGGGGGACGAACGCGTACGCGATGCTGGGGCTCCCGCGGTCGGTCGAGTCGCTCGAGGCCGCGTTCCGGGCCGTCGTCCCGCATATCGCCCCCATGCAGGGAGTACCGACATAGCGTCCGCCGACGACGGCCGAGCCGGCACATGGGCGCCCGGCGGCCGAAGGCTTCTGCAACGCCTCGTACCGTACCGGCTCGAGAAGCTCTACCGCCCGGAGCTCTACCAGGGACCCCGGCGCCGCAAGAGGCGTTACTTCGAGGGGTGGTACTTCAAGCTCGTCGGGCCCGATCGCGCCTTCGCGCTCATACCCGGTGTTTCGCGCGCGCCCGACGATCCTCACGCGTTCGTCCAGGTGATCGACGGGATTGCCGGGTCATCGGCCTACCATCGCTATCCGCTGGACAGCTTCCGCTGCGAAAGCGACCGTTTCGCCGTAACGATCGGGGAGAGCTCGTTCTCGCTCGATCGGATCGACGCACTGCTGGACGGCTTCAGAGCGAGTCTCCGCTTCGAGAAGGCGAGCCTGTGGCGTGGGACGCTCTTCCAGCCCGGTACGATGGGGTGGTACAGCTTCGTGCCGTTCATGGAGTGCAAGCACGCGATCGTAGTCATGGACGCCGCAGCGCGCGGGGCCGTCGGCGGAGAGCCGTGGGAAGGGCGGCTGTACGTCGAGAAGGACTACGGCCGGTCGTTTCCGAACGCATGGATCTGGTTTCAGACGAACAGCTTCGAGACGCCGGGCGTGTCCGCGACGTGTTCGATCGCGAACGTACCATTTGTCGGAGGGGCGTTCACCGGCTTTCTCGCGGGGGTAACCGTCGGCGGTGAGGTGTTCAAGTTCACGACCTACGTCGGAAGTCGAATCGAGCGGCTGGCGGTTCTGGATCGGAGCGTGGAGATCGAGCTCGTCGGTCCGGGCGCGCGGAGACTGGCAATCCGCGCGACGCGTGAAGCCGGCGCCGTGCTGCGGTCTCCTCGTGACGGCGAGATGCGAGGCAGGATCGTGGAGACGCTTGGGAGCAGGGCCGATGTCGTGCTCGAGGTCGATGGGCGCGTGCTCTTCGAGGGCGTCGGCCACTCGGCGGGGCTGGAAGTCGTCGACGCCGATCGGCTCAGTCCTCCTCCGCCTCGTCGTCGATGATCTCGCTCTCCGGGACAATGTGCGCGCGCAGGGCGTCGGTGAGCCCGTCGACCTCCTCTCCGGAGAGCGAAAGCGGTCTGAGCCCCGATCGGTCGAGAATCTCCTCCTCGAGCGTGCTCATGTCCTCGTACTGCGGTGGGATCGTCAGAAGCCGATCCTCACCTTCGGCGTATACGAAGAGCTCACGGTAGCCGCTGTCGGTGGTGTACCAGCCGGCGTGCGTGAGGTCGACCCAGGAAACGCTCGTCTCGCTGCCCATTGCGGTGGCGCAGACCATGCCGTCGTCGGACGTGCGTACGTGGCTTTTGAGCGTGTTCACGAAGAACTTCACGAGGTGGTAGGAGATGAAGCCGCTCACGGCGAGGGCCAGGATTCCCAGGAAGACGTGATAGAACGCCATGATCGCGATTGACGCGGCGAGGAGCGCGAGCGCGATCCCGGGCACGACGAGGCTCTTGAGGTTCCGCCTCAACTGAAAGCGATAGACCATAGGGCATGCTACTGTGGTGCAGACGAGCGGTCAAGGTTGGCCCGGTCGTCCTGAGGTGGTAGGATGCGGCGTGCAGCAAATGGACGTATACACCGACGGTGGTTGTCATGGGAATCCGGGTCCCGGGGCGTGGGCGTACGTGATCGAGACGAAGGACGGCCGCATCGAGGAGGCCGGGGGCGAGCCGGACACCACCAACAACAAGATGGAGCTCGAAGCCGTGATCCGGGCTCTCCGCGTGATTGCCGAGGGAACGCGTCCCCCGCGGTTGGTGACCATTCACACCGATTCGCAGTACGTGAAGAACGGCATCACGACCTGGATCGCGACGTGGATGAGGAACGGGTGGATGACGTCTGCGAAGAAGCCGGTCAAGAATCAGGACCGATGGGTGAGGCTGCACGAGCTCGCAAGTCTCGTGGAGCCGCGGTGGGAGTGGGTCCGCGGCCACGCCGGGAACGAGCTCAACGAGCGGTGTGATGAGCTCGTCCAACAGGAGATCGCTCGGCTCGAACGTTGAGGACTTTCGAAGCGTGGCTCACATCCTGCGCGTTGCAGGGATGGAGGCACGATGACCATCTTCTCGTACGCACCCGGGGGGTATCACGGCCACATCGTCACCGTCGAGGTCGACTGCCGCGTGGGCATCCCCGGGATGGATATCGTCGGACTGCCCGCGAGTGAAGTTCGTGAGGCGCGCGATCGCGCGCGGGTCGCGATCCGCAACAGCGGGCTCACGTTTCCGGCGCAACGCATTCTCGTCAATCTGTCCCCGGCCGACGTTCCGAAGGCCGGCAACGGGTTCGACCTCGCGATCGCCGCGGCGATTCTCGCCGCCTCCGGCCAGCTCCATCACGTGGAGCCCGCCGGTATCATGATGATAGGCGAGCTCCACCTCGACGGGGTCGTCGGTCCGGTGCGCGGCGTGCTCGCCGCGGTGGCCGAAGGCGTCGACGAGGGGATCGGAGCGTTCGTGGTACCGAGCGAGAACGCCGAGGAGGCGCGGGCGGTGAGCAGGGGACGCTCGGTTGCGGTGCGCCGCCTCGTCGAACTGCCCGGGGCGCTGCGCCGCATCGGGGCGGGGCGGGGAGAGGATGCGATGAACGGCGAGCGAGTCGCGCGTGGGGGCCGCTCGGCCGCGCGATCGACGGCTCCGGCGGCCGCCGGTCTGCTTGGCGACTACGAAGAGCTGCGAGGCCTCGGCGACCTGAAACGGGTCGTGGAGATCGCGGCGGCGGGAGGCCACCACCTCATCGTCGTCGGCCCCCCCGGCGCGGGCAAGAGCGCCGCGGTCGGACTCATTCCCACGATTCTGCCTCCGCTGTCGCACGGCGAGGCGGTGGAGGTCACACGCATACACTCGCTCGCCAGCGAACGAGGTGGGAGCGCCGGTCTCGCCTTCGAGCGACCGTTCCGGACTCCGCACCACAACACCTCGGCCGAAGGGCTGCTCGGGGGCAGGCTTCCACAGATACCGGGGGAGGTTGCGCTCGCGCATTGTGGAACGCTCTTCCTCGACGAAGCGCTGGAGTTTCGCAGGCCGGTCCTGCAGGGACTGCGCGAGCCGCTCGAGCACCGCCGCGTTCGAGTCGCTCGGGCTCGCGGGAACTACTGGTTCCCCGCGCGCATCCAACTGGTGCTCGCGACGAATCTCTGCCCGTGCGGGATGCTCGGGCGTACCGACCGGATCTGCATGTGCAGCATCGCCGAGGTCGAGCGCTACTGGCGACGATTGGGCGGTCCGCTGCTCGACCGGATCGACCTCCGCGTGCAGGTGCAACCGCTGCCGCTGGAACAGCTTCCGCGGACCGACTCGTCGTCGACGATGGCTCACCGCGTGGCTGCGGCGATCTCGTTTCGTCTCGACGAGCGACGCCAGACGCTCCGAAACGGCGATCTGACCGCCGTACAGGCGGTGGAGGAGGCGCGCATGACCGCCGCCGCGAGGTCGGCATTCGAGCGGGCCGGGCGGGCGCTCGGCTTTTCCACGCGCGCGTCGCTGTCGGCGCTTCGAATCGCGCGAACCGTGGCGGATCTCGACTGCAAGGGGCGGGTAGACGAGGAACACGTGCTCGAAGCGGTCTCGTACCGGCGTACCGGCGAGAGGAGGCCGCTCTGGCAGCCCGAGCTCTGAGATGCCTTGGCAACCGATCTGGACGCCACTATATTGGGGTCGAGGTCGTGATGAAGCTCTACAGCCGCGGGCAACTCATACTCTTCTCCCTCGCTTCTGCTCTCATCGTGCTGCTACTCGCGGTCGGGTTCGGCTTGCTCGGCGGCGGGGGAGGCGAGGGAGGCGAGGGAGGCGAGGGAGGCGAGGGGACGCCGGTCTCCGCGCAGGTTCCGGAGGCCGAGTTCGAGCTCCAGACGAGCGGCGATCCGTCGACGAACGTCGTGCCCGCGGTGCGGGACGACGGGTTGACCGAGGCGGAGCTCGAGACGATCCGGTTGTTCGAGATGCGGAACTCCGGCGTCGTCAACATCTCTACGCAGCGTTTGACGCTGAACTGGTTCTTCGAGCCGGTGCCGGAGCAGGGACAGTCGGGATCAGGGAGCATCATCGACCGGCGTGGCTACGTGTTGACCAACAACCACGTCATCGAAGGGGCCTCGGAGGTGAACGTCACGCTCGCAGACGGGACGACGCTGAGCGGTGAGGTGGTCGGTTCGGACGTGGAGAACGACCTCGCCGTGGTCAAGGTCACCCCGGAGGGTCGAGAGCTGACCACCATCCCCCTCGGCTCGTCGGACGAGCTGCGGGTGGGCCAGAGCGTGCTCGCGATCGGGAATCCGTTTGCGGTCGGACGTACACTGACGACCGGCGTCATCTCCGGTCTCGGGCGCAGTATCCGAAGTCAGGAGAACTTCATCATCAACGGCCTCATCCAGACCGATGCGAGCATCAACCCGGGCAATTCCGGAGGTCCGCTCCTCGACTCGCAGGGCAGCATGATCGGCATCAATACGATGATCTACTCGCAGAGCGGCGGATCGATCGGCATCGGATTTGCGGTCCCCGTGGATACGGCGCGACGCGTTGTTCCGGATCTCATCGAGTACGGAATCGTGCGGCGAGGCTGGATCGAGATCACGCCCGTGCAGCTGTTTCCGCAGCTCGTTCGCTACGCGCGCCTGCCGGTGGACGAAGGGCTGCTGATCTCTCAGGTTGACCCGGACGGCAACGCCGCCGAGGCGGGCTTGCGGGGCGGCGATCCGCGCAAGCCGATCCGGGGGCTCGGGACCACGGTCTACCTGGGCGGTGACATTCTCATCGAGGTCAACGGAACGCGAACGCGGACGATGGCGAATCTGTTCGAAGCGCTCGAGGACACCCGACCCGGACAGACGGTCCCGGTGAACTACGTTCGGGGCCGGCGCGAGCTGGAGGCCGAGGTCACGCTCGTCGAGCGGCCGAGCCGGGTGAGGCTCGAGTAGATGCCCAGGAGATTCCGGGTCGCCTCCGAGTACGAGCCTGCCGGCGACCAGGGGCGTGCGATCGAGCGCCTCTCCGAGGGCATTCGCGCCGGGATGCACGCTCAGACGCTCAAGGGAGTCACCGGGTCGGGCAAGACCTACACGATGGCGAAGATCATCGAGTCGGTGCAGCGCCCCACGCTCGTCGTGAGCCACAACAAGACACTCTCCGCGCAGCTCTTTCGCGAGTTCAAGGAGTTCTTCCCGGACAACGCGGTCGAGTACTTCGTCTCGTACTACGACTACTACCAGCCGGAGGCGTACGTCGCGAGCCGCGATCTCTACATCGAGAAAGACGCGTCGATCAACGATGAGATCGAGCGACTCCGGCTCTCCGCGACGACAAGCCTCCTCGAGCGCTCGGACGTGATCGTCGTCGCGACGGTCTCCTGCATCTACGGCCTCGGCAGTCCGGGCGACTACCGGGAGATGCGCCTGCGGATCGATGTGGGCGCAGAGGTGGACATCACGCGCATCCGTCGGAAGCTGATCGACCTGCAGTACGAGCGCAACGACGACGTGCTTCAGCGCGGCCGCTTTCGCGTACGCGGCGATGTGATCGAGATCTTTCCCGCCTACTCGGAGACCGCGTTCCGAATCGACATCGACTGGGACGAGGTCGCGTCGATCCGGACCTTCGATCCGGTGAGCGGTGAGGTGATCGAAGATCTCGAGGTCGCGATGGTCTACCCGGCGAAGCACTTCGTGATGCCGCAGGACCAGATTCGCAGCGCGATCGACCTGATCAGGGACGAGCTCGACCGGCGGCATCAAGAGCTCCTCGACCAGGAGAAGCTCGTCGAGGCGCAACGGCTGAAGAGCCGCACCGAGTACGACATCGAGATGATGCACGAGATGGGGTACTGCTCGGGAATCGAGAACTACAGCCGCCACCTGAGCGGACGCGAGGAGGGTGAGCGACCGGCGGTCCTGATCGACTACTTCCCGGACCGATTTCTCACCTTTATCGACGAGAGCCACGTGACCGTCCCGCAGGTGCGCGGGATGTACGCAGGCGATCGCAGCCGCAAGCTCTCGCTCGTCGACTACGGCTTCCGGCTTCCGTCTGCGCTGGACAACCGACCGCTCGTCGCCGAGGAGTTCGAGTCGCTGCTCGACCAGGTCGTCTACGTGTCGGCGACACCCGGCGAGGAGGAGGTCGAGAAGAGCTCGCAGGTCGTCGAGCAGATCATCCGCCCCACCGGTCTCGTCGACCCGGAGATCGTCGTGCGACCCAGCGAGGGTCAGATAGAGAACCTCTACGGCGAGATTCGCGAGCGGGTGGCGGGGAACGAACGCGTTCTCGTCACTACCCTCACGAAGAAGATGTCCGAGGACCTCACCGACTACCTCACGAACCTGGGGCTGAAGGTGAGGTATCTCCACTCGGAGATCGAAACGATCGAGCGCGTGGAGATCCTCACCCAGTTGCGCCAGGGGACGTTCGATGTGCTCGTCGGCATCAACCTGCTTCGCGAGGGGCTCGACCTTCCCGAGGTGTCGCTGATCGCGATTCTCGATGCGGACAAGATCGGCTTTCTCCGGTCGGCGACCTCGCTGATTCAGACGATCGGACGCGCGGCGCGGAACGTCAACGGCAAGGTGATCATGTACGCCGATCGTATGAGCGAGGCGATGGAGGAGGCGATCGGCGAGACCGAGCGTCGCCGCACGATCCAGCTCGAGTACAACCGCGAGCACGGGATCACTCCGCGGACGATCTCGAAGGCGATCCGTGACATCCTCACGCGCGAGAAGGAAGAACAGCGCGAGAACGAGCAGCGTTCGATCGAGGTGATCAAGCAGGGCTACAACGTCATGATTCCGTCGCAGCGCAAGGAGCTCGTTCGGGTGCTCGAACGGGAGATGCTCGAGCACGCGAAGAACCTCGAGTTCGAGTCCGCGGCCGTTATCCGCGACGAGATCGAGAAGCTGAAGGAAGTCGGCGCGGGAGCCGCGCAGGAGGCGCGCCGCGCTTCTCAGCGCGCCTCGAAGAGAACGTAGTCGACGGCGCCCCCGCTTACGCGGGGCACGAACTTGTCCTCGCCGGAGAGCTCGTCGTTGGCGACCGCCGCGATCGCCGCCGACGCGTACGCGTGCGCCTCGCTTGCGGTGACGAAGCCGTCGTAGTTATGATCCGCCGCCTCTCTCGCCTGCAGGAAGAAGTGGGTGAACACCCCGTTCGGGAATCCCCATAATTCGCCCTCGTACGAGAGGTCCTGCTCCCCGGCGGCCGACATGACGATCGCATCGCTCTCGGTCACGTCGCTCGCGTGCGACGAGTCGTAGGTGAGGTAGAGGGTCATGGCATCGAGCGCATCGACGAGCGCAGTTCCCTCACCGTAGCCCTCGTATCCCGGCGGTACCGTGTCGACCGAGGTTCCGCTCCCGACGAATCCGCCGGAATGGCAGGCGTCGATAATGACCACCCTCCGGCGCGAGGGAACCTCCGCAAGAAGGTCTGCGAGCTCGTCGTCCGAGATGCTCTCCTGCAGCGTGAGCGGCACGTCGTTGAAGGGATCGGCCGCGTAGAGGAAGAGGTACTCGGGGTACGGTCCCGCTCCGGCCGGCTCGGCGGCGGTGGACTCGGCGAGGTGTTCGGCCCATTCCTGCGAGAAGGGCGGATCGTCGTAGTTCTTCGTCATGCCGTCGCCGAAGCCGTGGCCGGCGAAGTAGAAGACGAAGCGGGAGTCGGGCTCGGCGGTCGCCTCGAGCGCCGCGAAGTCGGCGACGAGATTCGCCCGGGTCGCGTCCTCGTTCAGCCGCGGGCCGCCGGACACGATCGTGTAGCCCTCCTCGGCGAGCATCGCCGCGATCGCGACCGCGTCGTCGTCAGGCTGGGCGAGGTCGCTGATGCTCTCGTAGTCCGAGACGCCGTAGACGATCGCGTACCCGGGCGGCAGCGGCGCCGGCGCACCGCAGGCGGCGAGCGCGGTCGCGAGCGCGGTGGCGAGCACGAGCGTGCGGCCGGCCGCGTGCAGGGAGCGTTTCGGGGGCCGCTTCGTGCGGGCGAATCGATCCATTACCAACGAATCTATGACTCCGGCGACGAGAATTCCAGTCCAACGGTCGCCCGCAGGCCTACGCCGACCGCGTACGCGAGGTCCTGCCGGAACTGGGAGAAGAGAGGAAGGGCCCAGTCCACGCGAATTCGCTCCGTGAGTCTCAGGCGCAGTGTAGGCGCGATCTCAACCTCAGGGTAGAAGAAGAGCAGCGTCGTGGACGAGTACGAGGCAAACGAAGCCGCAGCTCCGACTCGCACCCCGACGCCCGACGGGCTCGTCCACGCGCCGGTGACCGTGAGCGAGCGGACGACGAGGCTCCGGTAGAAGCACCCGGCGAACGCCGCGCTCCGTCCCACGCTGGCTACCGCGAGACCCGCGTCGGCAGCGATGGCCCCTGCACGCCCGCCACGGAGTTTCCACTGACCACCGACGCCGGCGCGTGCCTCGCTCACGAGTTGAACGGCCCGGTCGAATCGAGTATCCTGAACCACCAATGCGGCGTGACGACTACCGACCGTGACGGCGAGATCGGCCGGGAGCCCGGCGGCAGCGATCGCCGCGAATGCGATGAGAATGGTACAACGCATCACTGACCAGCAGCATGCACGCCCGTTGTTGGGCGGTCAACCCACGTACCGTCGGCGACGGGCCGCGATCGGCGCTGTGCTCGCTCGGCTGGCTGTGGTGTGTGCCGGTGCGCTCCTGCTCGGCTCGTGCGGTCGCGATGATCGGTCGGCGACCTCCGTATCGCTTCCCCCGACACCGGTCGTGACGCTACGGCCTACCTGGGCGGTCGTCTCCGAGGCGTACATCCGCCTTCGCGCCGAACCGCAGATGGACGCGCCGATCGTCGGGCACCTGCGCCGCGGCGACGTCGCGCGCATCGATGCGATCGGGACCGTCGTCGAGCAGGTCGACGGCGAGCGGTTGTACTGGTATCGGCTCGAGTCCAAAGCCGCCTCGGGGTGGACGCTCGATCGCACCCTCGAAGAGTACGGAAGCGAGTACCGCGCTCGCAACGCGGCCGATCGGTTTGGCGGGAGTCGGTGAGCATGGACGCGCTGGTCCGAGTGCTTCCGTATGCGTTGCCCCCGCTTCTCGGCGCGATCATCGGCTACGTCACCAACGCCCTGGCGATCCGAATGCTCTTCCGTCCGCTCGCCGAGAAACGCGTCTTCGGTATCCGTATTCCGCTCACCCCCGGGGTCATCCCGCGGCGGCGAGTCCAACTCGCGCACAGCATCGCCCGGATGGTCTCGACACGTTTGCTGACCGAGGAGGTGCTCCTCGAACGTCTGCGCGATCCCCGGTTCGAGGCGGCGCTCGAGGCGAGCGTGGGCCGATTCACCTCGGACGTGCTGAACGCTACCCACGGGTCGGAATCATGCGAGGCCGACGGTGCCTGCGCAGGAGAGTCCGCCGCCGGCGGCAACGAGCTTCGCGCAGCCTTCGGCGAAGCGGCGGCGGGCGTGCTGAGGACGTTCTTCCGATCCGACCTCTTCGCCGATGTGGTTCATCGTGTCGCGGAGACGGTAACGACGGGTGCGCTCGCGATGAACCCGGACCGCGTGATGCCGTCGGCGGCGCGGCTCGGACAGCTCGTGGAAGGTGCGGTTGGGTCGCTTGCCACCGGCCCCGCCGCACCGGCGGCCGAGCGCGCGGTGCAGCGCTGGGTCGCTTCGCACGTCGAGCGGGACACGCCGCTGGTGGAGATCGTGGGCGATCGATCGATCGAACGGCTGGCCGCGACGGTTCCCGGCGTCTACGAGCCGGCACTCGACGCCCTGCTCGTCTTTCTCAGGGAGCCGGCGACGAGGCGGGAGCTCTCGGTTCACGGACGCGGACTGCTCAAGCGAATCCTCGAGAGGTTGAACCTGTTCCAGCGCTTCCTGGTGTCCGCGACCCAGTACGATCGTACGCTGAGCGAGAGCATGCCGGCGATCGTCGACGATGTCATCGCGAGCGTCGACCGGGCCGGCCACGAGGCGGACAACCGAGCCCGGCTCATCGAGGCGCTTCAGGACGAGCTGCGAACGCTCGGTCGTACCGGGATCCGTACGTTGCTCGAGCGATTCGGCCTGCACGCGGACCGGCTGGTGGCGCGTGTGTTCGTTCTCGCGCTCGAGTTGCTGCGCCGTGACGACGTGCGGCGGCGGATCGCCGCCGGCGTGGTGCGTTTCGCGGAGGAGCACCGTGAACGCTCGCTCGGGGAGATCGTCCGCGATCTCTTCGGTCAGGAGCCGGAGGAGGTCACCGCGCGGGTCGTCGAAATGGCCGACAAGTGGATAGCGCGATCGGAAAACGTCGACCGGCTCTCGGAGCGGACCATCGAGCTCGCGACTCGGTTCCTCGCCCGCGAAGAACACCGGCCGCTCGGTCACCTCCTGCCGGTCTCCGAGGAGCAGAAGGCCCGCATCGACCGCTATCTCACGTCGCGACTCCAGACGCTCGTTTCGCGGCGCGTGCCGGAGATCGTCGCCGGGCTCGACGTCTACACGATGGTCGTCGAGAAGATCGACGGGCTCGACATGGAGAGCGTGGAACAGCTGCTGCTGATGGTGATCGCGCGGCACCTGAAGTGGATCAACCTATTCGGAGCCCTGCTCGGAAGTCTGATTGGCGGCGCTCAGGTCGTAGTCGGTATCCTGACCTGAAGGAGCGGAGGTCGCCTGGTCCTGAGGGAGCTCGACGACGAAGGTCGAACCCTGACCGAGCGTGCTGTCGACGGTGACCTCGCCGCGGTGAGCCCTGACGATGTGCTTTACGATCGCGAGCCCCAGGCCGGTGCCGCCCAGCTCACGGCTGCGCGCCTTGTCGGTCCTGTAGAAACGTTCGAAGATCCTTGGCAGGTCCTGCGCCCGGATCCCCTGCCCGTGGTCGGTCACGCGGATCACGAGCCGTCGGGCCGTATTCGCCAGGTCGATGCTCACGGTGCTGCCCTCGGGCGAGTACTTGATAGCGTTGTCGACGAGGTTCACCAGCGCCTGTTCGATCAGGTTCGGTACCCCCCAGGCGTAATCGTCGCCGGTCGTCGCGAACGAGAGCTCGATTCGCTTCTCATCCGCGCGTGGACCGCAGATCTCGAGCGTCTGGTCGATGACCGACTGCAAGGGGAAACGCTGCGGTGCAACGCGCTCGTCGTTCTGTTCGAGCCGCGAGAGGCTGAGCAGATCCTCGATGATGAGGTGAAGACGGTTGGTGTGGTTGAGGATGATCTGCAGGAACCGTTGAACTGTGCTCGCGTCGCCGCGTGGGTCGTCGAGCAATGTCTCGACGAAGCCCTTGATGGACGTGATGGGAGTCTTGAGCTCGTGGCTGACGTTCGCGACGAAGTCCTTGCGCAGATCCTCCAGGTGTTTGAGCCGGGTGATGTCGTTCATGACGAGCACGGTGCCGGTCGGCCGCGAGGCGGATTCACCGCGCAGCGGCGTGGCGTGAACCTGCGCGTGGACCGGTCGCTCCCGGTAGAGCGTGACCGTTCGTTCGATAGGCTCGTCGCTGCCGAGCGCAAGCTCGGAAAGCTCGTCGAGCTGCACGTTGCGGAGCGACTCGATGAGCGTTCGCCCGCGCGCGTCCGACGGGGAAACGCAAAGGAGCCGACCGGCGGCGTCGTTCATAGCGACGATAGTGCGACTTCCGTCGAGCACGACGACGCCTTCGAGCATGCTCGAGAGGATCGCCTCGAGTTGATTGCGCTGCTCGCTGATCGCGGCGATCCGGCTGCGCAGCTGTTCTGCCATGAGGTTGAGATCGTCACCGAGCAGCCGGAGCTCAACGGGCCCGTTCGTGCGCGTGTGAACCTCCAGCTCGCCCCGGGCGTATCGACGGGCAGCCGCCTGGATGGCGTAGATGGACCGTTTCGTCCAGCCGAGCGTTCGGTACACGAGGAGCGCGATCACGGCGATCAAGGCGATCACGCTTGCGAGCACGAGCGCGATCGCAGGACGCGTCGTAGCGTCGATTCGCCGTCGGTCACGGGTTACGTAGACGAGGTTCGACTCGTCGCCGGCCACAGCCAGGGCGTAGGCGAATACGCGCCCTCCGTTCGTGCGCGAGAAACCCGACAGCGGCTCCTTGATGATCTCGGTCCGCGTGGTCGCCCGGGGAAGCGGGGGGGGATCGGGTGAGCCGCCCAGAAGGCTGCCCTGCGCGGTGAGGAAGCTGATCGAATCGGCGAGAGAGGTGAAGTCGCCGGCGAGGGCGTCCGGGACGTCGGGCGCCGACGGTCGATCGGTGAGAAGCGACGCCGCGAGGAGGGCAACGCCCTCCAGGTCGCGGAGCGCCCGCTCGCGAGCGTCCCGCACGAACACGACGCCGATCACGATTCCCAGGACGACGATCCCGGCGGCGGCGGTGAGCAGGTACGATCCGAGCACGCGCGTGGAGAGGGTGCGTTTCATCTACTCCGCCTGCAGTCGGTACCCCACGCCGCGGACCGTCTGCACGAGCTTGCCCTTCTCGCCGAGTTTCTTGCGCAAGCCGAGGATCTGGACGTCGACGGAGCGCTCGGTCACGGGGTAGTCCTTTCCCTTTACGCTGTCGATGATCTTCGTGCGCGAGAAGACCCACCCGGGGTTCTGTGCGAGAAACACGAGGATGGCGAACTCCGTCGCCGACAGGTGTATCTGATGGTCGTCGACCCATACCTCGTGCTGCGAGATGTCGATCTGCACGCCGTGAATCCGTACGATGTCTCGGTCGTCGGCGTCGCCGCTTCGGCGCCGCAGAATCGCGCGGATACGCGCGACGAGTACCTTCGGGCTGAAAGGCTTGGTAACGTAGTCGTCGGCGCCGACGTCGAGTCCGGTGACTATGTCGCTGTCCTCACCCTTCGCGGTGAGCATCAGAACCGGTATCGTCCGCGTGGCTGCCTGCGCCTTCAGCCGCCGGCACACCTCCATTCCGTCGAGGCCCGGGAGCATGAGATCGAGCACAACGAGATCGGGTGCGATCCGATTCGCCTGCGCGAGCGCCGCCTCGCCCGTGTCGACCGTGAACACGGTGAAACCCTCGCGCTCGAGGTTGAATCGAATCAACTCGAGAATGTCGCGCTCATCGTCGACAACCAGGATCCGTTCGTCTGGCATTCGCCGTCCGCCGCTACTTGTTGAGTTCCACGTGCTCGCCGCTTTTCGCGAAGATCACCCACTCGCAGATGTTGGTCACGTGATCGCCGAGCCGCTCCAGGTAACGATTGAGAAGCATGAGCTTCACGCCGTGCTCGATCCACTCCGGGCGGTCTCGCATCACGTCCACGAGGCTCCGGTAGAGCCGCTCGTGGGCCGCGTCGATCTCGTCGTCGCGAGTCGCGACCGTACGCGCCCGGTCGGGGTCCTGGTCGACGAAGGCGGTGAGCGAGTCGTGCACCATTGAAATGCCGACCTTCGCCATCTCCTCGATAATCGGCAGTGCGACCGCGAGCAGTTCCGCCGGAAGCGTCCGGACGACCCTTGCGATGTGTCGCGCGTGGTCGCCGATGCGTTCGAGGTCCGCGCCGATCTTGGTCGCGGTGATCAGCTCGCGCAGATCGGTCGCAACCGGCTGCTCGAGCGCGATGATCTGGGTGCTGCGGTCCTCGATGTCCATGTGGAGCCGGTCGATCGCGTCGTCCCCGGAGACGACCGAGTCGGCGAGCTCGCTGTCGTCTTTGCGCAGCGCTTCGATCGACTTGTTGAGCGCCTCCTCCACCAGCGCTCCCATCTTCAGGATATCCTGGTAGAGGTCGCTCAGCTGCTTGTCGAGCTGCAATCGCGTTTCCATTCCGGTCCGTCCCCCCTGCAGTGTATCAGCCGAATCGCCCCGAGATATAGGCCTCGGTGCGCTCGTCCTTCGGATTGAAGAAGATGTCGCGTGTGCTTCCCCACTCGACGAGGTAGCCGGAGCGGCGCTCGTTGACCATGAAGAACGCGGTCTTGTCCGAGATGCGTCCGGCCTGCTGCATGTTGTGCGTCACGATGATGATCGTGAACCTGGTCTTGAGGTCGAAGATGAGGTCCTCGATCTTGCTCGTAGAGATGGGGTCGAGCGCAGATGCCGGTTCGTCCATGAGGATGATCTCCGGCTCGATCGCGATCGCCCGTGCGATACACAGGCGCTGTTGCTGCCCCCCGGAGAGCCGCAGCGCGTTCTGCCTCAGTTTGTCATTGACCTCGTCCCAGAGCGCGGCGCGCTGCAGCGAGGTTTCGACCAGCTCGTCCATGTTGCCGTGGTACCCGTTGATCCGTGCGCCCCACGCGATGTTCTCGTAGATCGACTTGGGAAACGGATTCGGCTTCTGGAAGACCATGCCGATTCTTCGTCTTATCTCGACCGGGTCGACGTCCTCGTCGTAGATGTTCTTCCTGTGGAAGAGCACGACGCCGTCTGCCCGCGCGCCCGGGATCAGGTCGTTCATGCGGTTGAGCGTGCGGAGTACCGTACTCTTGCCGCAGCCCGACGGACCGATCAGCGCGGTGACCTCGTTCTTCTCGAACGTGAGGTTGACGTTCGATACGGCGTGGAAGTCGCCGTAGTAGAAATCGAGGTCCTTGATCTCGATCGCCGGTGCGGAGCCTGCGTCTGTTGCGGGCGTGCTCGTCGCCGCATCCGCCCGTTCGGCTACCGCTCGCCGTGCTCCGCTGAGGCCCGCGGTGTTGGACTGTCCGTTCGTATTGTCTCGGTCTCCCATTACATCAACCTTCGGCGCCGGATCCGGTCGCGCGTGATGATCGCGAACGCGTTCATCGACAGCAGCAGGACGAGTAGTACGATAATCGCCGCGGCGGCGACGTTGCGGAAGGCCCCCTGCGGGCGCGCCGACCACTGATAGATCTGGATCGGTAGCGCCGTGAACTGCGAGAAGAGATGCTTCGGATCGGTGAAGATAACCGTCGCCGCCCCGGTCAGGATGAGCGTCGCCGTGTCGCCTGCCGCGCGCGAGACCGCGAGGATGGTCCCGGTCAGGATCCGATCGAAGGAGGCCGGGATCACGTGGTACCAGATCGTCTGCCACTTCGTCGCGCCGAGCCCGTAGCTCGAGTCGCGCAGCGACTGCGGCACCGCACGGATCGCCTCCTGGCTGCTGATGATGATGATCGGCAGGATGAGGAGCGCGAGCGTTAGTCCCGCCGAGAACACCGTGCGGCCGGTGGCGTCCGGGGTCGTAGTGGCTCCGAACGCCTCGCCGCTCGTAATCGGTCCCATGATCCGGACGAACACCGCGAGTCCGAGCAGTCCGTAGATGATCGAAGGCACGCCGGCGAGGTTGTAGATGTTGACCTGGATCACACGATTGATCGGGTTCTCGCGCGCGTACTCCTCCATGTAGATCGCCGCACCCACGCCCAAAGGGAAGGCAACGACGAGCGTTATGCCGATCATCCAGACCGATCCGAGGATCGCGGTCCGCACACCGGCAAACTGCGGCTGCGGACTTTGCGGCGTTACGATGAACCGCGCGCTCAGCCACGCCCGGAACTCGAGCCGTGTGCCGGGCTCTGTCCGCTCTTCGACATAGCGTTGGATCTCGGCCTGCGCGAAGAGCGACGGAAAGAGGTTCCACGTCTCTACGATCGTCGGCTCGACGACTCGCTCTTCGATGAGCACGACGAGCTCCGGGATAGAGCGCTCTTCGAGCGGCTGCTCGTAGTTGAACCGCCGCAAGAGCCCGCTCGAAATGTTTTCCTCGAGGATCTCGATGAGCTGCCCCTGCTCGAGCTCGCCGAGGGGTGCGCCCGTTGAGGAGAGGGTCTCCGGTTCGATCTTGTTCCTGATTGCCACGTAGCCGAACGCACCGTTCACGATCGTGAGAATGAGGATCACCAGCGCCATCACGGATATGGTCGTTGCGAGGTAGAAAACGAGTCGCCACGCGAGCCCTATGCGGCGGCGTCGCTTGATATTGGATCGCGCGTCCTCGAGCGTACCGTAGCCGGCCGCACGCGGGGGGCTGTCGTGTTCGTTCGGGTCGGTGATCACTCGTACACCTCCCGGTACTTCTTGACGATGCGTCGGCTGATCATGTTGAGCGTGAGCGTGATCAGGAACAGGAGCAGACCGAGCGCGAAGACGCTGTTGTAGTCGAGTGTGTCGTAGCCGATGTCGCCGCCTGAGATCCGCACGATATGGCCCGTAATGGTCTCGGCGGCTCGGAAGGGATTGAACGTGAAGTTCGGTCCTGCACCGGCAGCGAGCGCAACGATCATCGTCTCGCCCACTGCGCGGGAGAGCGCGACGATGAACGCCGCGGCAAGGCCGGACACCGAACCCGGGACCACGATGCGCAGCGCCGTCTCCATCTTCGTACCGCCGAGTCCGTAAGCGGCCTCTCGCATCGACGCGGGGACGGCGCTGAGCGCGTCCTCGGCGAGCGATGAGACCAGCGGCAGGATCAGGATCCCCATGACCAGGCCTGCGGACGCGGTGTTGTAGATCTCGACGACGTCCGAGCCGAAGATCGACCTCAGAAGCGGCGTCATGAACGTCAGCGCGAAGTAGCCGTAGACGACGGTCGGGATGCCCGACAGCACCTCGAGCACCGGTTTGAGAATCGAGCGGACGCGTTGCGAGGCGTACTCGCTCAGGTAGATCGCGACGAAGAGGCCCAGCGGTCCTGCCACGAGCATCGCGATCGAGCTCGTCAGGAAGGTGGCGGTCACCAGCGGCCAGACGCCGAATCGCCCTATCTGGGGCTGCCATCGGACCGACCCGAAAAACTCGCGTAGCGTTACGCGCGGATCGGCGAAGAACAGCAGCGACTCACGGCCGAGAATCACGACGATGCCGATCGTGGTCAGTACCGAGACCGCGGCGAACGCGAAAATCACGACGCGGATGGCATCCTCGTGAATCCTCGGTCGGCGCGCGAAATCGGCGGTCGGCGCCGGCGCCGGCGCCGGCGTCGTCTTGGCGGTTTCGGGAACGCTGCTGTGACCTTCGTCGCTCATGAAGACCTCATACCAAAAGGGAGGCGGACGCGCCGCCTCCCCCGTACTCAACCACGAAACGCCGCGATCAGTACATCCCGTCCATGATCTCGAGCCATCGTTCCTTGGCCGCGTCAACGCGCGCCTCGGGGGCGGGGAAGTACCCGACGTCGCCGGCTTCCTCTTCACCGTAGGTGAGGAAGAAGTTGACGAATGCTGCGACATGCGGCTTGCTGCGCATGATCTCCGCGTCGCTGTAGACGAACAGCGGACGCGCGAGCGGATAGCTCCCGTCGTCCACCGTCGCGCCGCTCGGCTCGACGCCCTCGACGTTCACCGCCGTCAGCCGATCGCTCTCCTCGACGTAATAGGCGAAGCCGAAGAAGCCGATGCCGCCCTCGTCGCCCTCGACGCCCTGCACGAGCACGTTGTCGTCCTCGGAGAACTGCGTGCGCGACGCGTTCAGGATCGGCTCCTCGTCCTTGTCGAAGACCTCTTCGACGAAGTAGTCAAAGGTGCCGCTGTCGGTGCCGGGAATGTAGCGATTGATCCGCGCCTCGGGGAAGCCGTCGCGCACGTCGGCCCACGTCTCTGCGGTGCTGAACGCCGTGTTGAGCTCGTCGATCGTGAGCTCGGTCGCCCAGTCGTTGGCGGGGTTCACGACGACGGCGAGCGCGTCGAAGGCGACGATGAACTCTTCGGGTTCGATGCCGTTGGCCCGCGCCGCTTCCACCTCGGCCTCGCGGATCGGGCGGCTCGCGCCGGAGACGTCCGAGTCGCCGGCGGCGAAGCGCTCGAAGCCGGCTCCCGAGCCGATCGACGTGTAGGTCAGCGAGTGCTGCTGCGAGTACCCTTCGTCGTAGAATCGTGCGATGACCTCTTCGGCAAGCGGGAAGACCGTCGAGCTGCCCGCCACGACGATGTTGCCGGTGACCTCGATCGGGTTCACGCCGGGCAGGATCGCATCGTCGCCGTCCTCAACTATCCACGTCAGCTCCTCGTCGCCGTCGGTCCCCTCTTCCTGGTCGCCTGCTGCGAACGCGAATCCGATCGCGATCAGTCCCAGCAGCAATAGAAGTGCTACCTGCTTCATAAGTCCTCGTTGATCTCGTAGTTCGGTCCCGCGTACCATGCGTCCCGCACGGTTCAATTACCATTAGCATTGTGCTAGAAAACAATGAGCGTCTCAACCGGTCTGATCGAGAAACCACCGATACAGCGCGACGAGCCGGTTCGTGAAGCTGCGCTGAACCCGGGCCTCCATGCCGAGCAGGCTGATCGGGTTCGCTGCGCTGTTCCCGTAGAACAGGAGGCGCTCGCCGAGCGGCACGACCACGAGGTTGAGACCGAGTTGCTCGGGACCCACGGCGGGGACGAGGCCCTGGTAGAGCATACGCGTCAGGTTGCGCATCCGCAGGTGCACCGCGCGCTCGTCGACCGTGTAGATGAGCTCGAGGACGTTGCGTCCGAAGCTCGAGTCGCGCTGGAAGATGTGGATCAGGTCTCTCTTCGGGACCGATTCGAGGACTGGATCGGGCCGTCGCGTCCGGTCGTCCGGCCCGGCGATCACGTACGACTCGTGAAAGAGCGTGCGCATGCGCTCGCGGCTCGCCGAATAGTACTCGATCCCCTCCATCGTGCTGATCGCCTGCAGCGTCGTGACCAACTCAGCGTCGACGGTGGACAGGCTGGGCGAGGCGTCGACGAGGAAGAGGACCTCGACTCCGATCTTCGGATCGATCGCCCGCAGATCGGACTCGATCCGGGACGCAAAGGACGGAGCGAGACGGACCGAAACGTCGCTGTCCGGCTTGCGGCCGTAGGGCAGCGTGAGCTCGCCGGTCCGCGTGAGCTCGCCGAGCTCGGCGGGCGTGAGCTGCGGCAGCAGCGTCTGCAGCCGGGAGGACAGATCGTCATCGGTCCTATCTTGCTGCGCGAGAACAACTTCTCCGAAAGCGAGTCCAAGAATCGTGAGAGCGAAGATTGCCGTGAGTCGCGGTCGCATGCTATCTTGAGATATCGCAGATCCACAGAGAATGCAAGGCACAGAACGGAAGGCTCTCGCCCTGTTCAGCGGCGGCGGGACCGGTGGTCACGTCTACCCCGGACTCGCGGTGCTCGATCGCGTGCGCGAGCTCGGAGGCGTCGACGTCGCCTGGATCGGGAGCACCGACGGCATGGAGCGCGATATCCTCACGAGCCTCGGGATCGCCTATTACGCGATTCCGGCGGGGAAGCTGCGTCGCTACCTCTCGCTGCGCACTATCACCGACGTGTTCCGCGTGCTCGCCGGTCTGCTCCGATCGATCGGGATCGTGCGGAAGCTCGGCCCCTCGGTGCTCTTCTCGAAGGGCGGGTTCGTGAGCGTCCCGCCGGTCGTGGCGGCCCGGTTGCTCGGCGTGCCGGTGATCAGCCACGAGAGCGACGCGGATCCGGGTCTCGCGACGCGGATCAACGCGCGCTTCTCGGCGAGGATCCTCGTCCCGTACGAGCAGACGCGCGAGCACCTGCCGGCGGCGCTTCGCGATCGGGTGGTCGTTACCGGAAACCCGCTGCGCCCGGAGATACTCGCGGGCCGACGCGACGCCGGTCTTGAGTTTCTCGGTTTCGACCGCTCCGATCCGAGGCCGGTCGTCTGCTTCCTCGGAGGGAGTCTCGGTGCCGTCCAGCTCAACGAGGTCGTCACCGCGCTCGCCGACCGTATCGGGGTGTCGTGGCGGATCGTTCATCAGACCGGCAGGCACGAGATCCAGCGCGCCAACGGTGCCGACTACCACGCAGCCGAGTTTTTCGGTGCCGAGCTGCCCGACGTGCTCGCTTGCGCGGACGTCGTCGTGTGCCGGGCCGGCGCTTCCACCATCTGGGAGGGCGCCGCCCTGGGCAAGCCCATGCTGCTCGTGCCGCTCTCATCGGGCTCGCGGGGCGACCAGCTCCGCAACGCCGCCATCTTCGAGCGCGCGGGTGCCGCTCGGGTGTTCACCGACGCCCGGTCGCTCCCCGGCGACATCGAACGGACGCTGGACGATTTCGCCCGCGATCCGGCGATCCGCGAGGAGTTGGGCCGCAGAGCGAAGGAGGTCGTCCGTCTCGACGCGACCGGCGTCATCACCGACCTCATCGGCGCGTACCTCGGGCATCGGCCGGAGCCGAGCGGACCGAAGGAGTAGGGCATGGCATTCACCGGCATCGATATCGTCTTCGCGATCATCGTCGTGATCCTCGCGTTCCGCGCCGCGTTCCGGGGGTTCGTGAGGGAGCTGCTGGGCACCGCGGCGCTCTTCCTGGGGATCATCGTGGCCGTCCTGTTCAGCGGTATGGTCGCTGAGCTCCTTGAGGGGTACATCGGCCCGTCGATCTGGAGCCAGATCATCGCGTTCCTTGTGCTGTTTCTGGTCGTCTACCTCGTTGTGAAGATCTTCGAGAGCACGCTCAATCGGCTCATCGAACGAGTACACCTCGACCAGCTCGACCACGCGCTCGGGTTCTTCCTGGGCATCGTGGAGGGGCTGCTCGTGGTCTTCATCGTGTTGCTGCTCGTCCAGATCCAGCCGTTCTTCGAGCCCGAGACGCTGATCGCGGGGAGCATCTTCGCGCGAATCATGTTGCCGTTCCTGCCCTTCGCTGCCGAATTTCTACGTACTGGCCGGATCAATGTTTGAGAATATCATTGGACAGCAGCACGTCGTCGGGCGCCTCGCGACCGAGATCGCGAACGGGATCGTCCCGCCGACGCTCCTCTTCCACGGGCCCGACTACTCCGGCAAGAGCTCGACGGCGCTCGAGCTCGCGCGGGCTCTCACGTGCACCGGATCGCATGCGCTCGCCCCGTGGCGGTGCGGTTGCACGAATTGTGTGCAGCAACGACACCTCCTCCATCCGGATACGCTGCTCGTCGGCGGGCGCTACTTCAACCGCGAGATCTCGGTCGCCGCATCCGCGCTCAAACGCGACCGCCGGCCGGCGCTGCGATACCTCCTCGAGCGTTCGGTCCGCAAGCTCACCCGGCGGTTCGATCCGGTCCTCTGGGAGGGCGAGGAGGCCCGCCTCAAGAAAGCGGAGCCGTTGCTCGCGCAGCTCGACGATGCGCTCGCACCGTACCTGCCCGACGCCGAGCTGCCCTCGGATCGAAGTTTCGCGAAGGGGCTCGACTCGATCGTCTCGATCTGCGAGAAGATAGCCGCAGCGGCGCCCCTCGATGCGGTGCCTGTCCACGTCGTCAGGCGCCTGTCGCACTGGTCGCACATCGCTCCGGCCGGGCGCGCGAAGATCGCCGTGATCGAGAACATAGACCGGCTGCAGGAATCGGCGCGCAACGCGCTGCTGAAGACGCTCGAAGAGCCCCCGGCCGGCGTGTACTTCGTGTTGACCACCACGCGGCGCGGCGCGGTGATGGCGACGATCCTGTCGCGGGCGCGCGCCTACGGTTTCGCGACGCGCGGCGAGCGGGAGAGCGCCCGCGTGATCGAGCGCATCTTTCGCGACGTGCCGCCGGACAGCCCGAGCATTCGGGACTACTTCACCGCGCTCGATGGCCGCGGCTTGCGTCCGTTCGCCGAGCGCTTTCTCGAGAACTGCGTCGCCGGCGAGGAGATCGAGCCGGGGCTGCTCGACGAGATCGACGAGACGATTCGCTCGCAGGGCACCGCGGACGGGTTCCGGTACTTCGTCGAGGAGCTCAGCGACCTGATGCAGGCGCTCCTGCGGGCGACGGTCGCCCCGGGAGACGGTCGGGACGACGCGTCGTCGCCCGTTTCGCCCCGGGTGCTGACGATCTGGCGTGCCGAACTGCTCAAGGCGGCGAACCGGGTGGAGGCGTACAACGTGGCGGCGGCCCGCGCGCTCGAAGGGCTCTACTACTCGATGCGGCGAGCGGGGTGATGGTGCGATGAGGAAGTTCGTAGAGCGGGCGTTGGCGAAGTTCGACAAGCTCGATCCCGATCAGATTCGGATGCTCGTCCACGATCTGGCCGGGGAGCACGAGCGTCTCGACGCCGTGCTCGACTCGCTCGGCGACGGGATCATCGTCGCGGATACCGGACACCGGCTCGTGCTCGTGAACAAGGCGGCCGAACGGCTGGTCCCTATGAAGGTTCGGGATGCGGCCGATGTGCTCGTCTGGGACGCAATCGCAGACCAGGAGATCGCGCGATTCCTCGAGCGCACGCTCGTCGGACAGGAGTCGGTCGTCGATCGCGAGTTCACGCTCGAGCGGGGGACTACGCCGCTCATCCTTGCGTTCTCGGTCAGCCCGCTCGTGCGCGAGGGCGGGATCTCCGGCACGATCATCCACGTGGAGGACGTCTCCGAGAAGCGCAGTCGGGAGGCCCGGCTGCGGCGCGCGGAGAGCCTCGCGAGTCTGACGACCCTTGCCGCCGGGGTGGCGCACGAGATCAAGAACCCCCTCGGCTCGATCGGGATCCACATGCAGCTCATCCAGAAGGCCATGGGCTCGATCGACGACGAGCGGACGGACGCGATTCAGGAGTACGTCGACGTCGTCAACGAGGAGGTGGAGCGGCTCAATCGGATCGTGGTCGACTTCCTCTTCGCGGTTCGGCCCATGAACACGACCCTCGAGGACCGCGACCTGAACCCGATCCTCCAGGATCTGCTCGACTTCGTGCGGTACGAGCTCGAGGAGGCGGGGATCGGGATCGTCGCCGAACTCGACGAGGACCTGCCGCAGCTGCGGCTCGACGAGAAGTACCTCAAGCAGGCGCTACTCAACATCGTGAAGAACGCGATCTCTGCGATGCCCGACGGGGGAGAGCTCACCGTCTCTACGCGCCAGCAGGGTGACGAAGTGGTGCTGCGCATCAGCGATACCGGTGTGGGCATGAGCGAAGACGTGCTCAACAAGATCTTCGAGCCGTACTTCACGACGAAGGACTTCGGATCCGGCATCGGGCTCACGCTCGTCTACAAGATCATCAAGGAACACATGGGCGAGATCTCGGTCGTGAGTCAGGAGGGGAAGGGGACGGCCTTCACCATCCTCTTCCCCATTCCGCAGCGCGAGCAGCACCTCCTGGGCTGGAGAGGGAACGAGGATGAGGTTTAACGTTCTGGTTGTCGACGACGAGAAGAACATCAGGGCCGGTCTGGGGAAGGCGATCGAGCTCGACGGTCACAACGTGCTGCTCGCCGAGGACGGCCAGGAGGCGCTCGACCTGCTCGAAGAGGAGGAGGTCGACCTCATCATCGCAGACCTCAAGATGCCGCGCGTTTCCGGCGAGGAGCTCCTGCGCCGGGTCGTCGAATCGTACCCGACGCTTCCGGTCATCATCCTCACCGGTCACGGTACCATCGAAACCGCCGTGCAGGCGATGCGAGACGGCGCGTACGACTTCCTCACCAAGCCGGTGAATCTCGATCGGCTCAGCCTGTTGGTCAAGCGGGCGCTGTCTACCCGCGAGCTCGCGCTGCAGCATCGTGCGCTGCAGGAGGAGCTCGACCAGAAGCGGCAATTCGCCAACATCATCGGCAAGAGCTTCGAGATGAACCGCATCTTCGACGTCGTACGCCAGGTCGCGCCGACGCGCGCGTCGGTGCTGATCACCGGGGAGAGCGGCGTGGGAAAGGAGCTGATCGCAGACGCGATCCACCAGCTCTCAAACCGGCGCGAGAAGCCGTTCGTCAAGGTGCACTGCGCCGCGTTGAGCGAGAGCCTGCTCGAGAGCGAGCTCTTCGGACACGAGAAGGGCGCGTTCACCGGCGCGGTTGCACGTAAGCGGGGTCGGTTCGAGCTCGCGCATCTCGGCAGCATCTTCCTCGACGAGATCGGCGAGATCAACCAGAGCGTCCAGATCAAAATCCTGCGCGTGCTGCAGGAGAAGACGTTCGAGCGGGTCGGCGGCGAGCAGACGCTCGAGGTGGACGTGCGCATTATCTCGGCGACCAATAAGGATCTCAGGACCGAGATCGAACGCGGGTCCTTCCGCGAGGACCTCTACTACCGGCTCAACGTCGTCAACATCCACATCCCACCGCTTCGCGACCGCAAGGAGGACATCCCGCTGCTCGTGTCGGCCTTCATCAAGGAGTTCGCCACCGAAAACGACAAGCCGGTCGAAGGAATCGATCCGAAGGCCCGCGCGTTGCTCTACAACTACAGCTGGCCGGGGAACGTTCGCGAGCTTCGCAATTCGATCGAGAGCGCGGTAGTCATGGCCAAGGGCAGTATCATCACCCCGGACGACCTCCCGCCGTCGGTCGCCGCCGACAGCGAGAGCAACTACGTGCGAATCCAGCTTGGATCGAGTATGGCGGAGGCCGAACGCGAGCTCATCCGTGCGAACCTCGCGGCGAATAACGGCAACAAGAGCCGCACCGCAGAGGTGCTCGGCATCGGGCGCAAAACCCTGCATCGCAAGCTCGCCGAGTACGGGATGGAACCGTAGCGCGCGATCGTCATCCATGGGCGGCGGTCGTACCGGCCTGGATGCCCGACTCAGCGGTGGTCGGTGTGTGCCCTGCGCTGCTCTCGCGTGAGAATCATCATCAGAACGACCACGGCGATCCACGAGGCGAGCACGACGATCACATCGACGTTCACCGGCAGAAGATACGACGCTATCCCGATGGCCCCGAGGACGAACGACGCAGTGTACGCCACCGCGAGGATGCTGCGGGTTCGGTAGCCGAGGTCCATCAGCTTATGGTGGAGGTGCTCGCGGTCGGCGCTGAACGGGTGGTTGCCGCGGCTGAGGCGCCGAAAGACCGACGTCGTCATGTCGAGGATGGGGACCGCGAGGATGGTAATCGCGGGCATCAGGTGGAGGCCCATCCGGTCGCCGTCGGCGATCATGAGCGGGAAGACGGCGAGGAGGAATCCGATCAGGTAGCTGCCCGAGTCGCCCATGAAGATCTTTGCAGGCGGGGCGTTGTAGACGAGGAAGGCGAGGAGGCTGCCGAGCAGGCCCAGCGCGAGCAGGACGACGAGCGCGTTGCCGGTGAGCAGCCCGATGATCCCGAAGAACAGCGCCGCGAACGCTGCGACTCCGCCGGCGAGCCCGTCGACACCGTCGATGAAGTTCAGCGCGTTCGAAACCGCAACGACCCACAGCACGGTAACCGGATAGGAGAACACGCCGAGCTCCAGGTGATACCACACGAAGGGGATCGTCAGGCGCTCGATTCGCAGCGGCCCCACGACGACGATCGCCGCGGCGACGATCTGCAGAAGCAGCTTGAGCACCGCGCGCAGATTCAGGAAGTCGTCGACGAGTCCGAGAAGATGGATCGCCGTCATCCCCAGGACGACCGGCACCAGATAGAGCGTAACCGCCCCGGACCCGCCCGCGTCGAGCCCTGATCCGGGCAGCGAAACGCGCCCGGCCAGTACGACGGTCACGACGATCGCGCCGACGAAGCCGACGAAGATTCCAACCCCGCCGATGCGAGGCGTATCCTCCACGTGGATCTTGCGATGGTTGCGCTCGTCGTACCAGCGGTTGTGGTGCGCGAGATGGATGATGAGCGGTGTGAGCGCAACGTTCACCACGAGAGCGGTAGCGATGGGAAGAAGGATCTGCAGGATCGTCATGCCGAGGAGTCGTGCGCCTGTGCGCTCCCTTCATAGAATGCTCGAATCCGCTGAAAGCTCTGGTTCAGCTTCTTCGTGATCTCGGTGGCGGTACGCAACCGCTCCGGATCCGACGAATGCCGGTCGGGGTGGTACGCGGCCATGAGGCGCTTGTACGCGCGCCGGACATCGGGCAGCGGCGCGCCCGCGGGGACCTCCAGGTTGCGGAAGTCGCGTCGCAGCGATTCCGGCATCCCGCCACGGTCGCCGGACTCGAACGGGGGAGTCTCGGTGCGCTCGCCGCCGTTCATGTACGCTTCGAGCTCATCCCAGGCCGCCGCCTCGTCGGGGTCGTCAAAGCGAGCCCCGGTAGGCCGTGGACCATCCTCATCGTCGATAATAGTACGTATGAGATCCCCAAGTCGGTCAAAGATGTCCAAACGTCCCTCTGCCGTGCATTGTAGATGAAGCGGGGGAAAATAAAAAGCTCTTACCCGGGGAAAAGCCGCGCGTGCAGCGCCCGCAGCACCCGCGCCGCCTCGGCTTCCGGCACGACGATGCTGAGATTCACGTCCGAGGACCCGAGCGAAATCATCCGGACCGGAACAGGTTCGACCGCGGCAAACACCTCTGCGAGCAGCCCGGCCTGCTGAAGCATCGCGCGCCCCACGAGACAGATGATGCTCTTCTCGCGTTCGACGCTGACCTCGCCCAGCGACTCCAGTTCGGAAATCACGGGCGCCGTATTCACGCCCCCGTCGATCGTCATCGATACCGACACCTCGCTCGTCGCCACGAGGTCGATCGAAATCCGGTGCCGGTCGAAGACGGAGAAGAGCGCGTGCAGAAACCCGTACGCGTTCAGCATCCGCGACGACTGCACGGTGACGAGCGTGACGCCGCTCTTCGACGCGATCGCGCGGATCCCGCGCGCTTCGCTGTCCGCCTGGATCCGCGTGCCACGCTCCTCCGGACGCGCGGTGTTCTTCACCCAGACCGGAATCGAATGCGCCACCGCCGGGACGATCGTCGACGGGTGGACGACCCGCGCTCCGAAGTAGGCGAGCTCGGCGGCTTCGTCGTACGAGATCGACGCGAGTGTCCGAGCCTCCGGAATGATGCGGGGGTCGCTCGTCATGATACCGTCGACGTCGGTCCAGATCTCGACCGACTCGGCGCCGAGCGAGGCCCCCAGGATCGTCGCCGAGTAGTCCGACCCGCCGCGCCCGAGCGTCGTCGTGACCCCGTCCCCGGTCGCGCCGATGAAGCCCTGCGTCACGTACAGGTAGCCGGGCCGGGGCCGCAGCGCCTCGCGAGCCAGACGACTCGTGGTCTCCATATCCGGGCCGGCCGACCCGAACGAGTCGTCGGTCCGGATGAGCGCCCGCGCGTCGACGAGCTCGGCGTCTACGCCGAGCTCGCGCGCCGCGGCGGCGATCACGAGCGTGGAAAGACGTTCACCGAACGAGAGGATCGCGTCGCGGCTGCGCGCGCTGCACTCCCGAATGAGGCAGATCCCGTGGGTGAGACTGCGCAACTCTTCGAAGAGCGCGTCGAGCGCGCGTGTGAGGCCGGCTCCCCGATCGCCGGCGACGAGCTCGGCAGCGGTCGCGCGGTGATGCTCCTCGAGCGAATCGATGAGCGCGAAGGCCGCATCGCGGTCTCCGGCCTCGGCGCGCTCGGCGATGAGGACGAGCTTGTCGGTGGTCTTGCCCATCGCGGAGGAGACGAGCAGCGGCGCGGCCTCGAGACGAGTGCGTGCGATCGTGACGACCTGGCGGATCATCGCGGCGTTGCGAACGCTCGACCCGCCGAACTTCATGACGATCATGAGGTGGCGAGGTACCCCAGTGAGACGTACGCCTCGGCGTTCAGGACGGCTGCCCCGGCGGCGCCGCGCACGGTATTGTGCCCGAGCACGACCATCTTGTAGTCGAGTACCGGGCACGGACGCAGCCGTCCGACGAGCGTTGCCATCCCGCGCTCGACCCAGACGTCGCGCGCCGGCTGCGGACGGTCGGGCTCGTCGAGTACGATCACCGGTCGCGCGGGAGCCGACGGCAGCCTGCGCTCCTGCGGCATGCCGCGGAACTCGGCGAGTACGCGGGCCACGTCCTGCGCCGATACCTTCTCCCCGAGCTCGAGCGAGACCGTCTCGGTGTGGCCGTCGAAGACCGGTACGCGGTTGCACTGGGCGCTCACGACGAAGGGCGCCGGGTCGATGCGGTCGCCGGCAAGGGCGCCGAGCATCTTCGCCGACTCCTCTTCGAGTTTCTCTTCCTCGTTGCGAATGTAGGGGATGACGTTGCCGAGGATGTCCATGCTCGCGACCCCGGGATACCCGGCGCCCGAGATCGCCTGCATGGTCGTTACCTGGACCCGCGTGAGACCGAACGCGCGGTGGATCGGCGCGAGCGCCATCGTGAGGAACATCGACGAGCAGTTGGAATTCGTGATGATCGCGCCCGGCCCCGGCTGGCTCTTGACCAGCTCGAAATGGTCCGGGTTGATCTCCGGGATGACGAGCGGGACGTGCGGGTCCATCCGATGACTCGACGCGTTGGAGATGACCGTGTGGCCGGCCTTCGCATACGCGGTCTCCGCTTCGCCGGCGACCGAGGAGTCGAGCCCGGAGAAGAGGATAGGGCTTGACAGCGTATCGTCGATGCTTCGTACCGTCGTGGAGGCGACCGCCTCCGGGATCGGCGTCTCCTGCTTCCAGGCGACCACGTCGGCATACTTCCGTCCGGCCGATCGCTCGGACGCGACGAGCTCGGAGACGCGGAACTGGGGATGGTCCTCGAGGAGGCGCACGAACTTCTGGCCGACCGTGCCGGTCGCGCCGAGTACCGCTACGTCAATCTGCTTGCTCACATACCCTCCGGGTTTTGCAACAGTAATGAGAGGGTGCGCGGCTGTCAATCTCGCGTTGCCTCGTTCGCCGTTTGCGGCTACTCTGGGGGCCATGCAGAGCGATTTCAGAGCACGCGTCGAGCAGGCGGCCGCCTCGATCCGCTCGAAGACCGGCGCGTCCCCGTCGATCGGTGTGATCCTCGGATCCGGGTTGTCCGACGTCGCAGACGAGCTCGTCCCGGACGCCTCGGCGTTCGTGGCGATCGGCTACGGAGAGATCAAGGGGTTCGGCGCGCCGTCGGTCGCGGGCCACCGGGGAACGCTCACCGTCTCCGCCGATGTCGCAGTGATGGCCGGGCGCTTTCACTATTATGAGGGCAGGCCGATGGAGGACGTCGTGCTGCCGGTGGCGACGCTCGCTGAGCTCGGCGTGTCGACGGTCATCGTCACCAACGCCGCCGGCGGGATCAACTCCGCCTACGAGCCCGGCGACCTCGTACTGATCACCGACCACATCAACGTCATGGGCACGAGCCCGCTCATCGGTCCGCAGGACCCGGCTGCGCACGCTCGCTTTCCGGACATGACCACGGCGTACGACGCCGAGCTTCGGGACCGAGCGCGACGAATCGATCCCGCGCTCAAAAGCGGTGTCTACGCGGCGCTCACCGGCCCGAGCTACGAAACGCCGGCGGAGATCCGAATGCTCTCCCGGCTCGGCGCCGACCTCGTCGGCATGTCGACGGTGCCGGAGGTGCTCGTCGCCCGCAGCTACGGGGTGCGCGTGCTCGGCATCTCCACGGTGACCAATTGCGCGGCCGGACTCTCGCGAGAACCGCTCGACCACGAGGAGGTCGTGCGCGTCGGGGCGTCGATCCGCGGACGGATGGTGCACCTGCTCGCCGAGCTGGTGAAGAGCATCGGGCGCTGAGGACTTCATGGACGCCGCTGAACGTATCGACTCGAGCGTCGTGTGGTCCATGCGGGGGGCAATCGGCGAGTCGGAGGGATCCGAGGTGCTCTTCCTCTGCGATCTCGACGATGACATGCGGGTCACCTCCGCGCGCGTGGTCGCCCGGGGCGTGCCGGACATGGTCGCTGCGCCCATGGAGCAGCTCCACCACGGTCAGGTCGTCATCCACAATCATCCCAGCGGGTCTCTCCAGCCGAGTCGTGCCGATGTCTCGGTCGCCGCCGAGCTCGCCGATTCCGGGGTCGGGTCGTACATAATCGACAACGACGTAACCGAGCTGCTCGTCGTCGTCGAGCCTGCCGAGCCGCATCGCCTCGAACCGCTCGACGCAGACGAGCTTGCCGCGACCATCGACGATGGCGGCGCGCTCTCCGATCTCTTTCAGAATTTCGAGCCGCGGCAGAGCCAGGTGGACATGCTCCGGCTCGTAGTCAACGGTTTCAACGAGAACCGCATCGTGGCGGTCGAGGCCGGCACCGGCGTCGGCAAGAGTTTCGCCTACCTCGTACCGGCGCTCGCGTGGGCAGACCGCAACGACGAGCGGGTGGTCGTATCAACCGCTACGATCAACCTTCAACAGCAGCTCGTCGAGAAGGACATCCCGACCGTCCAGCGGCTACTCGGCGTCGATGTGCCGGTGATGCTCGTGAAGGGGAGGGGAAACTACCTCTGCCGCAAGCGGCTCGGCGAGGCGTTCGACGAGGAATCGCTCTTCGCCGAGGACGCGGTTCCCGACCTGTCCGCGCACGACGTCACCGCCGCGCCGCCGCGGGAGGAGACGTCGGCCGCCGATCCTGACGACGATTTCGACTCTTCCGACCCCGACCTCCAGGCGATCCGCGACTGGGCCCGCTCGAGCGACACCGGCAGCCGAAGCGAGCTGCCGTTCACCGTCTCCGACGAGCTGTGGAACCGGGTCAACTCCGACGCCGACTCGTGCACCGAGCTCACGTGCCGGATGCGCGAGGACTGCTTCTTCCTGCGCGCGCGCCGACAGGCTGCTGCCGCGAAGGTGCTCGTCGCGAACCACCATCTGCTGTTCATCGACCTCGCGCTGCGCGTGCGCGGGATCGGGTTCGAGACCCGGGCGGTCCTGCCGCCGTTCCAGCGGCTCGTGTTCGACGAGGCGCACAGCATCGAGAACAGCGCGACGAGCCTGTTCAGCGAGAGTTTCTCGCGCTACACCGTCCGCAAGCACTCACGGCGCCTGCGTCACAGCCGGCGCGACCGCGAGTACGGGTTGCTCGCCGCGGTACGACGTCGAGGGGCCGACGCTGCGACCGTGGTTCGCGCGATCGACGAGCTTCGCGCGGTCGACGAGGCGGCCGAAGCGCTCGACCGCGCGGTGATCTCCGAGGTCGAAGAGCTCACGCTGCGCATCACGCGCGCGATGCCGGAGGCGCGGCTGAAGGCGATTCTCGATCCCGTGGACGAGGTGCACACACGGCTCGTGGTACTCGCGAACACGCTCGGCGAGGTGATGGAGGACGACGACGGCGAGGAGGGCGGCCCGTTCTACGATCTTCGCGTCGTACTGCGCCGGATCGAGTCGCTCATCACGCTCTGCGACACCTTCACCGACTTCGACAACCACTCAGACCGCGTCTTCTGGGTCGAGGTGCGGAGGTCCTCGCGCGGGGGGCGCTTCGCCCGACTGATCTCGAGTCCGCTCGACATCCGCGGCGTAATGCGCGAAGCGGTGTTCGACGTATTCGACACCGCGGTGTTCACATCTGCGACGCTCACCGTTGCCGGCAGCTTCGACTACTGGGCCGGCCGCGTCGGGCTGCTCGAGGTGCCGCGCGAGACCGACCTGGCCCGCTTCGCCTCGCCGTTCCCGTACCGGGAGCATGCGCTCGTGGCGGTGCCTACCGACGCGCCCGAGCCCTCCTCGCCGGCCTATCAGGGGTACCTCGAATCGTTCCTCGGCGACCTCCTCGAGGTCACCGAGGGGCGCGCGCTCGTGCTGTTCACCTCCTACGAGATGCTCCGTGCCGCCCACCGCGCGCTTCGCGACCGGCTCGCCGAGCACGGCATCGTGGCGCTCCGGCAGGGCGACGAGGATCGGGCGCGGTTGCTCGCGCGCTTCTCCGAGGATATCTCCAGCGTGCTCTTCGCCACCGAGAGTTTCTGGCAGGGGGTCGACGTGCCCGGAGAGTCGCTCCGGGCGGTCGTGCTCTGCAGGCTTCCGTTCCGAGTACCGACCGATCCGATCCTGCTCGCGCGCACCGAGGCGATCGAGGCTCGTGGCGGCAACGCGTTCGGCGAGCTCTCGCTGCCCGAGGCGGTGATGAAGTTTCGGCAGGGGTTCGGTCGACTGATGCGCCGCGGCACCGACCGCGGTATCGTCGTCGTGACCGACGTGCGCGTGCTCACCAAGCGGTACGGTTCGCTCTTCCTGCAGTCGCTGCCGGAGACGCACTCCTCGCAGCGCGAGGCGTCGGGCGTGCTCGAAGACATCGAGCGGTTTCTCTACTCGTAGCGCGGGGCTGACGGAGGCGGGCGGCTGGCGCTGCGAGCCGGTCGAGCGCCGGGCGCGCCACGCCGAAAAAAAGGGACCGCCTCTGTGAGGCGGTCCGATTGGTTCCCGACGGAGCCGGGGTGATCAGTCGATGACGGCGATGATGTCCGACATGTTGATGATCAGGTGCTCCTTGCCGTCGATTTCTACCTGGGTCCCGGCGTACTTGTCGTACAT
>CAZVEF010000013.1:0-32614 GCA_964625715.1 uncultured Spirochaetaceae bacterium
GCGGGAAGCAGGATCGCGGAGCTGACCGACTTCATCCAGACCGACGCCGCGATCAACCAGGGGAACTCCGGGGGCGCGCTCGTGGACCTCGCCGGGGATGTCGTGGGCATCAACACGTGGATCGCGAGCCAGTCGGGCGGGAGCATGGGTCTGGGGTTCGCGATTCCGATCAACAACGCGAAGCGTGCGGTCGACGAATGGATTTCGACCGGAACATTCGAGAACGGATGGATCGGCATCGGGTACGGCGGGTCGCTGACGAGCGAGGTTGCCGAGAGCCTGGGCCTCGGCGATCACGACGGAGCGCTCGTGGGCAGCATCTACGAAGACTCGCCGGCCAGCCGCGCGGAGGTGCGAGCGGGCGATGTCGTGCGAGCGATCGACGGGCGGCGGATCGACAGCTGGCAGGACCTCGTGTCGATCGTCGGGAACGTTCCGCCGGGAGAGAGCGCGATGCTGCGCGTGTGGCGCGACGGGCGAACGGTAACGACGACCTTGCGGGTCGCGGCTCGCGTCGACGAGGAGATCGCGAGGACCGACTTCTGGCCCGGCCTGATCGTGATGCCGCTTTCGAGCGAGATGCGCGGTGCTCTCGGGCTTCGGAACGAGCCGGGCTCCATCGTGGTCGCCGAGGTTCTCGCGTCCGGTCCCGCCGCGGAGGCCGGGCTTCGCCGGGGAGACATCATCCGGAGGATCAACGACGAAGAAATGGAGGATCTCGCGTCGTTCTACCGAGCGGTGAACGACCGAGCCGGTGACGAACTCGTGTTCCGCGTTTCGAGGCAGGGACGCGAGCTCGTCATCGGAATCGTCCGGTGACAGAATACTCCTCTCCTTCTTGGGCAGTCCCTGTGTCGTTGACCAGGGGCTGCCCCCTTTTTTATGCTACAGCGCGATGACGAGCGGACTCCGCAGCATCCCCAGTGTACCCACCTCGCGTCCCGAACGCGCGGCACGACCCGCGACTGAGAGCAAACGCGTGCCCACGCCGGCGGTCAGCATCGCCCCGATGATGGAGAAGACCGATCGGCACTACCGCTACTTCATGCGGCAGATCACGAGGCACACGCTGCTGTACACGGAGATGATCACCACCGGCGCGATTCTCCACGGCGATCGTGACTATCTGCTCGGTTTCGACGAGCTCGAGCACCCGCTTTCGCTTCAGCTCGGCGGCGACGATCCGGACGAGCTCTACCGCGCGGTGCGCATTGCGGAGGAGTACGGTTACGACGAGTACAACCTGAACGTCGGTTGCCCGAGCGACCGCGTGCAGAACGCGAACTTCGGCGCCCGGCTCATGGCGCGCCCCGATCACGTCCGCGAGCTCATCGAGGCGATGCGCTCGGCGACGCGTCAGCCGGTGACGGTCAAGCATCGTATCGGCATAGACGGGCGAGAGACCTACGAGGAGATGCGCGAGTTCGTGGAGACCGTCGACGCGGCAGAGCCCGCCCGGTTCACGGTGCACGCGCGGATCGCCATTCTCGCCGGCCTCTCCCCCAAGGAAAACCGCAGCGTTCCCCCGCTTCGCTATGAGGACGTCTACCGGCTGAAGCGCGAGCTGCCCCATCTGCAGGTCGAGATCAACGGGCACGTCGGCTCGCTCGAGGAGATCGCGGGGCACCTCGAACACGTGGACGGCGTGATGATCGGCCGTGCGGCGTACGACCGGCCCTGGCTCTTCGCCGAGGTTGACGAACGCTTCTTCGGCGCCGGCCGATGCGACCGGCCAACGCGTCGACGCGTCGTGGAAGGGATGATGCCCTACCTTGACCGGTGGTGCGCCGCCGGCTGGCCGGCGAGGAACGTGCTGCGGCACATGCTCGGGCTCTTCGCCTTCTGCCCCGGCACGCGCAGGTACAAGCAGGCGCTGAGCGGTCCGTTCCCGTCGTCGAACGACGGCGCCGCGATCCTCGGCGATGCGGTCTCGCGCATCCGGCCCGAGGTGCTCGACGGGTGAACGAGCCTGCAAGCGCGGCTTGCCTCGGGCGCGTGCTCGGCGTGCTGTACGTGGGAGACGTGCTCGACGCAGGCTGCGGGTCCGGGAGCTTCACGAGAACGCTCGCAGACATGCTCGGCGGCGCGCGCTCGATCGTCGGCATCGATCCGGACAAGGACAGCGTGGACGAGGCGCGTCGGCTCACCGACGACCACCGTGTGCGCTACCGCGTGCTCGAAGCCGGCGACGCTCCCTTCGGCGACGACCGGTTCGATCTCGTCGCCATCTCGAACGCGCTTCATCATCTCGACGACCCGCAGGCGGTACTCGCCGACCTGCGCCGCGTCGCCCGGCCGGGTGGGTATCTCGTCGTGCAGGAGCTCGTCTGCGACGGGCTCTCTCCCGCCGAGCGCAACGGCCGTGATGTCCATCACTTCAAGGCGCGGATCGACCGGCTGCACGGCCGTTCGCATCAGCCGACCCTCGCCCGCGGCGAGGTGCGCGATCTCATCGCGTCGTCCGGAGCATTCGTCGAGGAGGAGTGCGAGATCTGCGATCCTGCCGGGGGCGCCGGTGACGACGACGATCGCGAGCGCGTCGACGAGGCGATCGCCTTCCTCGGCGAGTACCTGCCCTTCGCCGAGGGCGGTGCCGACTACGACGAGCTCGCGCGCGAGGCGCGTCGGCTGGCCTCAGAGCTCAGCAGGTACGGCATCGCGACCCCGCCGCGTCTCCTTATTCGGGCTCGCTACCCTCGGGCCGCTCGCCGCGGCTGATCGAGCGAACGATTCGTACCAGCACGACGACCACGAACGCTGCGACGAGGATCGCGGCGGGCAGCCGGACCTCGATCGTGACCAGAATCGTGACGCTCACGACGGCGAACGCGGCCCCGCCCACGAACCCGAGCAGCTTCAGGTGCCTCGCGAGCACCGCGCGCCGGACCCGGGCGGGCGAGTGCGAAGGATAGCGGGCGAGGAGGCGGTCGAGGTCGGCTGCGCAGACGAGCAGCCACATGCCCGCCACGCCGACCGGGAGCAGGCGAAACGCGAGCGCTGCGACCATGAGGACGCCGAGGACGAGGAAGCTCGCCTGCACGAGGAGGTCTGCGCTCGAGAGAAGGTCGGTCACGACCCGAGGGGCGGGCGTACCGCGACCGCGGTGTCCGCTCGGCGGGCGGCCCGCCTCCGGCCGAGCAGCCGGAACGGCGTTGCTCCGGGCGACGCGCGGATGACGCAGGGCCACCCAGAACGCCGCGGCGATGAGCGCAGCGCCCGCCGCGATCCACGAGCCGGCGACCGCCTGGATCGCACCGGCGCAGAGGGCTGCAAGCGCGATCGAGACCACGAGGAGTCTCCTCGTTGTCGTACGCGTGGGTTCGGTCGCGGTCATCGGTGCCGGTGCCTCCACGTCGCGACGATACCCCCGTACGCCTGTGCGACGGCGCTGCCCAGCGATGAACCGGTATCCCAGTCGACAACCGCGATCCCCCGGTGCCGCAACCGCCGAAGCAGCACCGCGCGCTGCAGGCGTACGATACGCGCCGCCTCGCGAAGCGCGGTCGCTGCATCCGGTGGCGGAGTCGGTGGAAGCGGATCCGGAGTGACGATCATGACCGCGTACCCGGTCGCCTGCAGGCGTTCGAGGGCCGGCGGATCGTCTTCGCTGAGCGGGCTCACGAGGATTACCTGGCTTCCGGGGGGAAAGAGTCGTTCGGGCAGCGCGTCGAGACGAAAGAAGACGTGGCTTTCGCCGGGCACGGCCCGCGCGATCCGGTTGAGGATGCGGTGCTTCTGGACGCGCCCGAAGCCCGGCGAGAGCCAGTCGAGCGACAGTCCGTAGCCCAGGTATCCCACCCGGTTGCCCGCGTCGACGATCACGTCCACGAGGCTCGCGGCGGCGGTCGCCGCGGCGTCGAAGAGCTTGCCGCCGGCGGCGGCCGGGTAGACCCTGCTGCGGCAGTCGAGCAGGACGGCGACGTCGGCCACGCGCTCCTGCTGGTACTCGTTGACGAAGAGTCGGTCGGGCGAACGCGCGGAGGCCCGCCAGTTGACGCGCCGCATCGATTCCCCGCCGCGGTGCTCGCGAACGTCGAAGAACTCGGTGCCTTCGCCGCCGCGCCGCGCCGCGTTCATTCCGGCGTAGACCAGCGTTCGGCGGGGCGCGATGGGGATGCGAGCGAGTTCGCGGTGATCGGGCAGGGTGATGAGCTCCTGCTGGATGTTGTAGCCGCGGATCGCCGCCCGCAACGCAAGATCGCCGGCCGTCTCGACGACGATTCGCTCGAACTCGTAGGAACCACGCGTACCCGCGACGGTGTACGAGAAGGTGAGCGTCTCGCCGCCTGCCAGGCGCGCGCGTCCGGCCGGTGTCCCGCCGATCACGCGCAGCCCCGACGGCACGAGGTCCCTCGCGACGACCTCCGCAAGCGGCGCCCCGACGTTCTCTACGGTCACCTCGACTGCGACCGGTTCCTCCGGGTTCGCCCGCTCGCGTTCGAGCCGGCGAGCGACGCGGAGCTCTGCCGGCGGCGAGGCGAGGAGCCACGACCCGAGGAGGTAGAGAACGAGCGGTGTCGCGACGAGCATGAGCGTCCCGGAGAGCGTGAGGAGGCCGGTGAAGATCACGGCGAAGGTCAGGCCCGAGACGGCGAAGAGTTGATTCCTCACGACTGTGCGATGACCGGAACGGGAACCGAGGCGATGATCGAGTCGACGACGTCTTCGGCGGCGCGCTCGCGCATCCACAGCTCCGGCGAGACGACGATCCGATGACGGAGTGCCGCCCCGGCGCTCTCCTTCACGTCGTCCGGGACGACGAAGCCGCGTCCGGACAACGCCGCGAGCGAGCGCGCCGTCTTCATGATCGCGAGCGACCCCCGTGGGCTCGCGCCCACGCCGATGCTCGTGTGCTCGCGTGTTCGCCCTACGATCCGCACGATGTACTCCTCAAGGTCCGGATGGAGGTGGACCTGTTCGACGAGCTCGCGCATCGCGAGGATCTCCTGGAGCGTCGTCACCGGTTCCACCGCGAGCGCGTCCTGGCGGCGCGAGCGTCGCCGGCGGAGAATCTCCGCCTCCGCCCGCGCGTCCGGGTAGCCGATGCTCAGCTTGATGAGGAAGCGGTCGAGCTGCGCCTCCGGCAGCGGAAAGGTGCCCTCGTACTCGATCGGGTTCTGCGTGGCAAGCACGACGAACGGGTCGGGAAGCGGGAGCGTCTCGCCCTCGATCGTGACCTGCCCCTCCTGCATCGCCTCGAGCAGCGCAGACTGAGTCTTGGGCGAGGCGCGGTTGACTTCGTCGGCGAGGAGGATGTTGGTGAAGATCGGTCCGCGGCGCAGCTCGAAGCTACCGGTCTCCCGGTTGTAGACCGAGCCGCCGGTGATGTCGCCGGGCAGCAGGTCGGGCGTGAACTGAATACGCGTGAAGGTGAGTTGCGTCGACTGCGCGAGCGTGCGCGCGAGCAGCGTCTTCCCCAGCCCCGGGTAGTCCTCGAAGAGCACGTGGCCGCCGGAGACCACCGCGGCGATCACCATGCGGATGACGTCGGGCTTGCCTACGATCGCCCGCTCGACGGACTCGCGAACCCGTTCGCCGAACGCGCGGACGGCGTTGAAATCTGGACTGCTCATGGAACCTCCGTGATGAACTCGAGCTCGCGCAGGATGAGCTCACAACGCTCGGGAAGCGTGCCGGACCCGGTCGTCGCCACCGTACCGGGCTGCTCGAGGTGCGCGACGATGGACGGCACGAGATGCTCCGGCGCTCCGTGCCCGGCGTAGTGACGGCATGCGTCGGTCGAATAGCCACGGTAGCCGACCGCCTGGAGCAGCATCCCCATGCACAACCGCTCGAGCTCGGCGGCGGCGAGTCGGTCCGAGCGCGCGCGTTCGACCAGGCTCGCGTACCCGGCGAGCGCGCTCGGCGCGCGGGCCTCCGTTCGCGGGCCGGCCCTGCGCCCGGTTGGCAGCGACAGCAGCGCGCGCACCGCGATGACGACGAGCACGGCGACCGCCGGGTACCAGTAGACGCCCTGCGGCAGCGAGGCGAGGATGTCAGCCACGGCCACGCTCCAGCGCGTCGGCGATCACGCGCAGGTGCTCGACCGCTCGGGCTTCCTCGTCGGGGGTGAGGGTGATCTCCCCGTAGCGCGCCTGCTCGAACAACTGCGTGAGCCCATGGGCATCGATTGGGGGAACCCCCGCCTCGATGAGCCGCGCGGAGAGCTCGCGCGGCGTCAGCGTGTGTGCCCTTCCTGCATAGCGGGTGCGGCGGTAGACGTCGAGCATATCGCGATAGCAGCGCACGACCGTCGCGAGCACGTCCCCACCCGACTCCGCCCTCGCGAGGGCGGCGCGTGCGGCCTGCTCGACCGACTCGTCGTCACCCTCGCGGTCGGCCCGCCGCCACCCGATCCGGGGGCGGACGACGAGCACGATCGCCACCGCGGCCGCACCGGCGAGGATCCAGCTCACGACGCTCGACCCGGACGAAGGCTCGGGCTCGACGTCCGCCGCGTCCTCCTCGTCCATCTCTTCTATGAGCGGAATCGCACCGTCGCCGCCGAACGCTCCGTTCTCTCCCTCCTCGAGCTCGGTCTCGAGCTCCTGCCGGGGAGGCGGGATGCGCGTGATGAGCAGCGCTGCGCCCATACCGATGACGACGAGGAAGAGCGTGGAGACCCGGTTCTCACGGCGCGCGAGCGCGACGAAGAACACCACAATGGATGCCCCCACGACGACCGAGACCACCCAGCCGATGACCCGGCCGTTGTAGTACGTGCGCGTCTCGCGGTCGCGGAGCTCGACGACGCGGTCGAGCGTGTCTGCGACACCGGTCTCGAGCCGAAGTCCACGGCGCAACTCGAAACCGTCGAGGGCGACGGAGAGCAGCATGAAGCCGACGAGGAGGGCGGCGGCGAGCAGCAGCGGTTGGTGACTGGACTTTCGCGGCACGGGTGATAAGAGTATACCATGCAGGGACGCCGGACAATGACGACGACCGAGAATCTGATCGACGAACTACAACGCCGCGCCGAGGCCGACGGGACCTGGGAGGTGACCACCGACGAGCTTGCAGACCGTTACGACACGGCCGACTACTATCGGGCGGTCTACGCGACGGCTCAAGTGAGCGTGGACGCGTACGCCCCCGACAACGTCGGAGAGCTGCTCGTTCTCCTCGACCATCTGACCGGACGCGACTACCGGGATGCGTTCCGCGAGGCCGGCCTCTTCCTTACCCACGAGGACCGGATCGAGCTCACCGAGCGTTTCACGCGGACCGTGCGTCACGCGATCGTCCTGCATACCCCGGAGCCCGAGACCTTCCGCGCGATGCTGCGCGAGTTCCGTCGCTACGACCGCGCGGAGTTCGTCTACCTTCGAACGTTCTTCGACACCGACGAGCTCGTGCGCCGCTGCACGCGCGGCTACCTCGAGCGCCGTTCGGCCCCTGCGCTCGAGACGACGGTGGAGGCGTATCTGCGGCTGCTGCTGCAGCGCCACATTGTCGACCTCCACACGCTCGCGCCCGCGCTCATGGAGATCCTGCGTACCGTCGCGCGACACGAAGGCGCGCTGCCCGGTTCCGGTCGCGAGGAGGAGGAGGCCGATGCGCGCAGCGGCGAAGCGGGCGCCCGGGCTTTCGGGACGGGAGGCGAACGCGCGTGGGCGCTTCGCGTGCTCGGGCTCTCTTCGCACGACCCGTCGCGGACCGAGATCCGTGAGCAGTACCGCCGGCTCATGCGGCGTTACCACCCGGACATCAACCCGGACGGGCTCGACGCCGCGAAGGAGATCAATAACGCGTACGGTGTACTCATTGAGGGCGCCACGGCGTAGCCCGCCGCGTCTACCAGCGCGGGTCGGAGTCGAGGAGGGCGTCGGCTTTGTCTGCAGGCAGGGGGCCGACTGAAGAGGTAGCCTTCGGCGTATTCGGCGCCGACCGCGCGAAGCGCGGTGAGCTGGCTCGTCGTCTCCATCCCCTCGGCAGCTTGCGCGAGATGGGCAGACGCGCGAGCCGTAACAGGGAACTGCTACTGCTTGCGCTTCCTCGCGATGTAGATCTTCCGTTCTGCGACCGGGTTGTGTTCTCCTCCCTCGTACCAGCGGCGATTCTCGTGTGCACCGACTGAGCGATCGGATGCCTCGTGTTCGTACGCCTGCGCGACCTGACGGCGCAGCTCCCTGTAGCTGGGGATCTCGCGAGTGTCGTCGGCCGCAGCATCCGTGCCGCGCTCGCCGCCGTCGCGCGAGCGTCTCGGGCGAGCGGCCGCCGGGCCCCTGCGGCTCCCTCGTCGGGGTGTCTTCTCGCCCCGCTCCCCGCCCATCGACGGAGCCACGATCGATCCGATGGGCAGGATGAGTTTCTTCACGATCAGCTCGAGAATCAAGAAGGCGATCGCGCCGATGAGCAGCCAGCGCCAGAGCGTGTCACGGAAGGTGCTGCCGGTGAGGCTTGTGTCGAAGAGCGTGTCCGCCTCCGCCGCCGCGAGCAGCTCGCCACCTCCGCGCGAGGCGACCGACGCGAGCCGCTCGAAATCGGTCTCGAACTGGGTGTACTCGCGCGCGAAGGGTACCGAGAGCCCGTACGGTTCGGGGCGACTGTCCTCGTCGCCGAAAACGGTTACGATATAGCCGCCCTCCCTGTTCGTGTCGAGATCGGCCTCGTAGCGGCCCGGTTCGGTCTGTTCGAGCGTCACCGTGTACGGCTGCCCGTGCGGGGGTTGCACACGGGCCGACAGATCGAGCAGGTTGCGAAAGCTCCCTTCCGGCGAGAGCGCATCCACGACCATCCGGGTCGACTCGATGTCGCGCTCGAAGCGGACGCGGAAATCAGACGTGCCGGCCGGCCGTTGCGCCCAGCGGACCGCCTGCGCGAGGATCTGCTGGTAGCCGTCCCATTCGAGCCAGTTGACGCCCCACTTCGCGCGCAGGTCCGACGTGAACGCCACGCTGCGCCCCAGGCCGTACTGCCAGCTCGAGAGGACGGGGTTCGCCCCCGTACCCGCGAGTACCATCTGGGCGCCGGTCTTCTGGTAGGAGAGGACGAAGCCTTCCAACGGCGGAATATCGTCGGGCGCGATTCCGTCGATGATCGGACTCCGGTTGACGATGCGCGGGACGAAGGTCTCCTCCACGATGAGATTGCGGCTGACGATCGTCGTTTCGGCTGCGAAGATCTGCGGGACGCTCTTCGAGTCCGCGGTGTGGTAGCTCCGTCCGCCGCCCCACTCGGCGATGTCGCGCATCAGCTCCCGGTCGGAGCTCGACCCGATCGATACCGTGGATACGGTAATCGAGTCCTCGGCGATGCCGGAGAGGATCTCCCCGAAGTCGGCGTCGTTGGTCAGGCCGTCGGAGAGGACGATCAGGTGCTTGACTGCGGCTTCCTGCTCGCTCAGAACGCGGTGCGCCTCGCGCAATGCCCCTTCGAGCACGGTGCCGCCGCCGGATGCGAGGCGCGAGAGGTCCCGAATGATGGTCCGGCGGTCGCCGGCGCGGGTGACCGGCACCGTCCATTCGGAGTCCGCGTCGAAGGCGATCAGCCCGGTCGTGTAGAAGGGATTCAGAATCTCGATCGCCGAGATCACCGCTTCCTTGACCAGGTCGAGCTTGGTCATCCCCGAGACCTCGACCGCGCCCATGCTGCCGGACTTGTCGATGACGAAGATCATTGCGAGCGACGGGATCCTCATCGTCGAGGTCACGTCCATTTCGACCGGAAGCGTTCGCTCGATCGGCGTGCGGTAGTAGCCGCCCGCGCCGAAGCTCGCGTCGCCGCCGAGCATGAGGAAGCCGCCGCCGGTATCGCGCACGTACCGCTCAACCGCCTCCATCCGGGGTACCGACAAGTCGTAGGCCGGGACGTTGTCGAAGATGACCGCGTCGTAGGGAACGAGCTCGCGCACCTCTGCGGGCATCGCGTCGCTCGTGCGAACCTCCACGTTGATCCCCTGGCTGCGCAGCGCCGCGAGCGCCGATTGCGCGGGGTCCTGCGCGACGTAGAGCACCGCCGGCTCGCCGGTGACGCGCACCAGCGCTTCCGACTCGTTGTTCACGGCGATCGGGTCGTCGAGCGCGGATACTGTCACGCCGTAGCGATGAACGCCGGTCTCCTCGAATCGCCCCTGGAAGGTGATGACGTTGTCGCCGCGTCCGAGGCGCACCCGGTCCTCCCCGTAGTAGTCGCCGTCGCGGAACACGGTGACGGTTGCGTCTTTTGTGTCGGTTGCGGAAACGACGACGTCGAACTCGTGCGCCTCGTTGAGTCTCACCTCCGCCGGCGCGTCGATACGGCGCACGAAGACCTCTCCATCCGAGGGTCGGGTAGGCAGCGGGACCGCAGAGACCTCCACGCCGGCGTCCGCCGCGAGCCGGGCCGATTCGGCCGCGTCGCCGCTCGTCTCCTGGCCGTCGCTGAGCACCACGATTCTCCGCGGTCGATCGTCCTCGAAGAGCGAGAGCGACCGCAGAATCCCCTCCGAGAGGTTGGTCGCGCTCGTGCCGATGATCGATTCGCGGGTGAGCTGCGTCAGGCCCGACTGGAGTCCGCGTTCCACGGCGACCTCGTCGCCGACGAGCACGAACGCCGCGCGGTCGTCGGGGGAGGCGCCGTCGAGCGCGCGCTCGATGAAGGCCCGTGCCTCGCGCTCTCCGTCCGGGCCGACGCTGTCGGAGACGTCGACGGCGAACACGACGTCGATGCCCGCCTCCGCGTCCCTCTGCTGTACGCCGGCCACGACGAAGACGAGCGCGACGACGGCGAGCACGCGCAGCACGAGCGGAACGATGCGGCGCACACCCGGACGTCGTCGGCCCAGAACGAGAGCCGCGGCGAGCAGCGGGATCAGGAGGAACAGCAGCAGCGCGATCGGGTAGAGCAATCTCATCAATGCCTCCGTGCCCAGACGATCCAGTCGGCGACGAGAACGAGGAGCGCGAGCAGGGCGATCCAGTGCCAGACCGGGTGGTCTGCCGCCTGGACGGCCGTGTCCCTGCCTTCGGTGCGGGTGGCGCTGCCGAGACGATTCGCCAGGTCGGATTCGCGGGCGTCGGCGAGAGTAACCGCAAAGCGGCTCCGGAACGATTCGCCGCGCACCTCGTACACGCCCGTCTGATCGGTGCGTGTGAACTCGAAGGGACTCGTGCGTGGAGTCGCGCGAACGGCCGTCCCGTCGGGACGAACCACGACGACCTCCTCGCCGGGCGGTACATAGAGCGGAACGGCGCTTCCCACCGACGCGTAGCCGACCTCTCCGGTCGGTGCTACCGGTGCGAGCCACTCGACGATGTTGTTCATCAGGACGGGGAAGCTCCCGCGAAGCGCGATGTCCGAGCCGCCGAGTCCGAAGGTGGTCGCCACGAGCGTGAGGCGGTCACGACGATACGTGTACAGCAGCGGCGCGTCGCCCGCGGCGGCGAGCACGGTCGCGCGCGGGTTCAACTCACCCACCGCGTAGCGCCCCACCCGGATCTGATTGAGCTGCACCCCCTCAAGAATCGGATGCGATGCGCGCACCGACACCGTCTGCTCGAGCTCGCGTGTGTCGGTCTGCGTGAACGGGCCGTCGGGAAGCGCGCTGCCGAAGGCTACCACGTTGCCCCTCAGGCGTGCGGGGGCCGGCACCTGGTCGAGGATGAGGATGTCGAAGGGCGAGTCCTGGTTCACGCTCTCGGCGATGGTAAGCTGGACGTCAGGGTAGACGGCCAGAAACGACTCGAGGAAGAGATTCCCGGGGGTCACGAGCTGGATGCGCACAGGTCGCTGTCCGGAAGCCGCTGCGAACGCCCGGTCGTCAACGTCGAGCGCGTCGTCGTTGTCGACCAGCTCGCCGGTGTAGACCGTGCCCCGGGTGCGCGGGATGACCGCCGTCACCAGCCGCTCCTCGCCGGGTTCGAGGTCGAGCGACTGCTCGGACACGAGCTCCGCGTCGGCGGCCAGCCGATAGGTGACCGCCGCGGGATCCGGCGAGTAGTTGGCAACCGCGGAGAGCACCTCGAAGGCCGATCCGTCCGGCCGCTCGCGTAACTCGAACGAGGTGATCGCTCGGTTCGTCGGCGCCCGGTTCTCGCCGTCCGCCTGCTCGGGGGTCCCGACGGTCGCGAGCCTGACCGGGTGCGGGATCTCTGCGAGCGCGTCGGGCGAGACCGATCCGTCGGTTACGAAGACGACCTCCGCGTCGGGGCCGGGGGCGAGCCCGCGAACGAGCGCGACGGCGCGCGCGAGATCGTTCGGACCGTCGGTCGCGTGGAGGTCGCGGATCGTCTCGTACAGCGCGGTGCGGTCGGCGGTGAACGTCTGGAGGACCGTGGGCCGCGGTCCGGCCGTCAGGATCATGACCCGACTGTTCCGCGGCGCCCTGCCCACGATCTCTCGCGCGCGGTTGCGCGCGAGTTCCATGCGCGAGACGCCGCCGGCGCTGCTCTGCATGCTCGCGCTGTCGTCTATCAGGACGACGATCTCGCGCGATCCGGTCGTCGCCGTGGTCTCGACGATCGGTTGCGCGAGCGCGAGCGAAGCGAGCAGCGCTGCGATGAGCTGGAGGAGGAGGTTCACGTTTCTCAGCAGCCGCGGTCGCATGCGCCGGGAGTGCTGGTCGGAGATCTCGCGCCAGAGATAGAGCGAGGAAACCTCCCGGCGTCGCCGTTCCTGGCGGAAGAGGTGGAGCACGACGATCACCGGGATCGCGAGGAGCAGCAGCAGGCCGAGTGGATTCGCGAAGCTCAATGGACGAACACCCCCCGCCTCAGGTAGCTGAAGACGACATCTTCGAAGGGGATCCGATTCGACGTGCGCAGGTACTCGATGTCGTGGCTCAGGCAGAACGCCTCGATCTCGCCGAAGAAGACGGCGAGCCGGCGCTTGTACTCCTCCACGGTTTCCGGTTCCACGTTGAGCTCCGTCTCGTCCTCGGTCTCCCCGTCGACCAGGCGGAAGGGTCCCTTGAGTCGCGGTTCGAGCTCGTCCTCCGCCATGACCTGGATGAGCATGATGTCGAATCGTCGGTAGAGCAGCGCACGAAGCCCCTCCGTGTAGCCTTCCGGGTCGAGGAGGTCTGTGATGAGGATCGCGAGCCCGGGACGCTTGGTGCGCAACGAGTAATCGCGCAGCGTCCGGTTGAAGTCGGTGCGCCCGGATGGTGTGAGCGAGGCGATGTAGTCGAAGATAGAGAAGACGTGCGAGGTTTGGCGGACCGGCTGCAGCGAGTGCTCGATACCCTCTGCGAACGCGCTCACGCCCACGCGGTCGAGGTTGTTCACCGCGAGGTAGCCGAGCGCGGCGGCGAGTCTCCCGGCGTACCAGAGCTTGGTGGGCTCGCCGAACGCCATGGAGCGGCTGGTATCGAGCAGGATGTGGACGGTGAGGTTTTCCTCCGCGGTGAAGACCTTCACGAACAGCCGGTTGAGTCGGCTGTAGATGTTCCAGTCGAGGTAGCGGAAGTCGTCACCGGGCTGATAGAGACGGTAGTCGGAAAACTCGAGCGAGGCGCCGCGGCTTACCGAAATGTTCTCGCCGCGCGACACGCCGGAGCGGATCCTGCGCGCAAGCAGCGAGAGCTGCTCGAGCTTGCGGAGGAACGCCTCGTCGAGAAGCGTCGTGGCCACTAACTCGCCTCCGACGTGCTGCCCACGACACGCTCCACGATCGAATCCGGGTCCGCCCCCTCCGCCTCGCCCTGGAAGCTCAGGATGAGTCGATGTCGAAGCGACGGCAGCGCGGCGCGGCGGATGTCGTCGAAGCTGACGGTGAAGCGGCCATCGAGCAGCGCGTAGACCTTCGCCGCGAGGATCAGGCTCTGGGCGCCGCGCGGGCTCGACCCGTAGCGGACGAATCGACGCACCTCGTCGATCGCATCCTCGCGGTCCGGGTGCGTCGCGTAGACGAGTCGTACCGCGTAGTCCATGACCGGGCGCGAGGCGGGAACCGCGCGAATCAGGTCCTGGAACTCGACGACTTCCGGGGCGGCGAGGATGCGCTCGAGCACCGGCAGCACGGCCGACGTCGTGCGGTCGACGATCGAGAGCAGATCGTCGTGGCCGGGGTACTCGACCTTGAGCTTGAAGAAGAACCGGTCGAGCTGGGCCTCCGGAAGCGGGTACGTGCCTTCCATTTCGATCGGATTCTGCGTGGCGAGCACGATGAACGGCGGGGCAAGCGCGTAGGTCTGCCCGGCGACCGTGACGTTCTGCTCCTGCATCGCCTCGAGCAGCGCCGATTGCGTCTTGGGTGTGGCGCGGTTGATCTCGTCCGCGAGGAGCACCTGGCTGAAGATCGGCCCCTTCTGGAAACGAATGAGCTGGTTTCCCTCATCGTCGCGTACGAGGACGTTCGTCCCGATGATGTCCGCGGGCATGAGGTCGGGCGTGAACTGAATCCGTGTGGTGGTGAGGTCCATAACCTCGCCGAAGGTCTTGATCAGGAAGGTCTTTCCGAGCCCCGGCACTCCCTCGAGCAGCGCGTGGCCCCTGCACAGGAGGCAGACGAGCACCTGCTCGACCAGGGTCTCGTGACCCACGATGTACCGTGCAATCTCCTGTTCGACCCGGCGGATCCTCTGGCCGGCCGCCAGCGCCCGCTCCTGAATCCGGGGGTCCCGGGCCGTCTCGCTACTGCTCATTCTCTGCTCCTTCCTCGCTTGCGAGTGTCAATCTCAGAAAGTAGTTGCGGACCAGTCGCCGCAGCTGCGGCGGCGTCTCCTCGCGACTCACCGCTTCTTCGACGATTCGCTCGAAGGCAACCTCGCGCTCCTGTTCGGTGAGCTGGCTCGTCGCCTCCGACGGCAGCTCCCGGATGATCACGTCCATCATCGTGTCGTCCGTGACGATCCCCTGAATCTCTCGAAAGACCGGTCTCGAGTCCTCCGGGCGACGATAGTCGTCGTCGGTCTGATCCTCTACCGCGACGCTGCCGCCCTGCTGGCCACCGGTGTCCTCGCCCTCGCCTCCGTCCTCGCCTTCCGGCGGTTCCGACGCCTGCCCGTCGCGGTCGACTCCGGTGCCCTCGCCGGACGCCTCTCCGGTCTCGCCCTCCATTCCCTCGGAAAGCTCTGCGAGCCCCGAACCCATCTGCTGAAGCGAGCGTTGTGACTCCTCGAGCTCTCTCGTCAGGTCGCTCTCAGCGTCCTCTTCCTCCGGCTGTGGCCGGTTGAGTTGATCCATCAGCTCGTCGACCCGCTCCTGGTCGACGCCCAGGCTGGTGTCCGGGGCACGGTCGGGTGTCGATTCCTCGAGCGCCTCGACCGCCTCGGGTACGGTGTTTCCCTCCGAGCGCATCCGCGTGAAGAACTCGAGGACCTCCTCCTCGCCCATGCCGGATCGCAGCGCGCGACGGATCGTCGACTCCGCTTCGGGCGGGATCTCGGCATCCTCGTTGAACTCGAGCGACGGTGTGCGCTCGAGGTTGCGGATCTGCTCCTCCACGCGTTCGTTGAGCTGCTCGATGCGTCGTCGCGCCTCGTTCGCATCGACCCCATCGCGTCGTACGCGGTCGCCGAGTCGGAGCATCTCGTCGGCCAGTTGCTGAAGCTCGTCGTCTTCATCGGACCGCTCAGCGAGGCGTCGTCCGGCATCCTCGAGCGCGAGCAGCTCGTCGGCGTACGGAACCTGCGGCGGGTCGAACCAGCCGCTCGCCTCAAGGATCAGGAGGATACCGAGCGCGACCGTCAGAGCGGCGACGACGCCCAGGCGGCGGGGTAGTCTCGGGGGATAGACCGCGCGGGGGTCGATATCCTCCGTGCTCTGCTCGGCTTTCTCAACGACGAGGCGCTCAAACGCGCTCCGCGCGCCGCGCGTCGGATCGGTGGTGGTCGGCGTGCCGGCGTGCTCCCCGGTCTCGGCCATGCGCCTTCCGTACTCGTACCCCGAGACCAGAAGCGACTTGAGCCCGTAGGTGCGATCGGCATCGATCAAGAAGCGCGACGGATCCTCCCTGCGGATCGCGATGACGAAGATGGCGGCGACGAGCGCCGCACCGTTGACGACGAGGAGCGTGCTTCCGACCGGGAACGCGAGCGAAAAGGCCACCCGGACGATGAGCGCGGCGAGCGAGACGCCCAGGCTAATCGCGAGCGCGTTGACGACGACCTGCGCGAGAAGCAGGATGCGCCAGCGCATCTCGAGCAGATGCGCGAGATCGGCGAGATTGGGTGTGCGGTCACGCATGTTGTTCGCGCTCCCGTTGGGTTGTTCGGCGATGGTGCACGAGCGAGTACCAGTAAAGCACCGCGAGCGCGCCGAACGCCAGGATCAGGGGAATCCCCGACGAAGCGAGCGGATGCTCGAGCAGCGACCGCGCGGCGTTTGCTCGCATGAGCGGCGAGTCCTCCGCGTGCTGAGCGATTACCGCGTAGATGGGGTTCAGGGGCTGGTAGAACTGGATGGTCGCGACGAAGAGCACCGCCACGAAGATCCACCCGCCGATAACGCGGATGACGTAGCGCGTCTCGCCGAGGTGACTGATCAGCATTCCGGCGACGCGACCGGTGCACCCGGCGAGCAATACAATCACCTCGCTCGCGAGCACGGCACGGATGGGGATCCCGGCGGGGCCCGCGGCGACGACCGCGAGCGGAACGAACGCGACGGTGAGCATCAGGGTATGCACGACGCCCGCGAGAAGCTTGCCGCGCGCGAGGATGCCGATCGGGATCGTCGTGCGTTCGAGCCACTCCGAGTACCGGATGATCTGCGCCTCCGCGAGCCGATCGAGCCCGGCGTAGAGGCTCAACCCGGTCACGGCGAGGACGTGCACGATGACGGTCGCCTGGAATACCGCCGGGACGCTCTCCGTGCGGAAGAAGTACATGAAGCCGCGGTTCGGCCAGAGCGCAAAGGTGATCAGCACGGCACCGGCGAGCGAGACGAGGTGAAAAATCAGATACTCGCGCCGGTGGAGGTAGACGTGCGCGGCTTCCTCGAGGATCGGGTTTCTCATCACGCGCTCTCCTCCCGGCGCTGCCCGATCACCACGAAGTGGAGGTCCACCGCGCGCTCGAACGTCGGCTCGACGGCGACGGGCAGCAGAGGACGTTCGGTCCAGCCCACGACGACGACCTCAGGCGTAGCTTCTTCCTCGACGCGCCGCCGTCGGGCGAGGTCTCCGATCAGTCGTGCGCGGTTGGCGGCGAGCCGGTCGTCCGGGACGTAGCGCTCCCAGTCGATCTTGGTCAGGTCGTCTTCCGGGGTGCCGTCGAGCACGTGTTCGGAGACCGAACCGGGCGGGAGATCTCCAAGCGGCGTGGGGACCCCGTTTACCAGCGCTACCACTCCTTCGATCCGTTGCGGCGAGTCGTTGGCGATCTCAACTTCCGCGTAGCCGGCGCGGTGTTCGATCCGGAAGGACAGCTCCAGGGGAACGACCTGATACGCGAGGTTGTTCTCGTAGCCCCAGCGCCCGATCTGCATACGCTGCGTCGTACCGTCTGGCTCCTGCACCACCCGGTGATCCCGTGCCTCCATGGGGATGAGGAGCGGGCTCCCGTCGTAGCGCACCGTGTAGTCCGCGCGCTGGCGGCTGAAGAGCGCGGTGTCGCGCGTCACGACGGCGTAGCCACCGCCGGCGAGGAGGTCGGCGCGTTCGACCGAGATCGAGAGCGCTTCCACCGGTTGCAGCGAGACCGTGAGCGAGAGATGACCCACGACCGCAACGACGGCCGCAAGCGCGACGATCCCCGACAGGCCGATCGGCCGCCGCAGCCGCCCCTCTCCTCGGGCGACCCAGACGAGAATCGCCCCGACCCCGATGAGGAAGCTCATCGCGAGCCCGAGCACGAGGAGTCGCGACGGAAAATCGTAGAGCGGAAGCGACAGCTGGTTGGCGAGGGTTTCCGACTCGAAGACCCTTCGCCTCAGCTCGGTCGGCACGCCGCCCTGAGACGCTGTGCCCGAGAGCAGCGAGTTCCACAGCGCCACGCTCGTCAACGGGGCGACTCGCACGAGGTTCGCGTAGTCCACCGGGAGCACGACCACGTCGCCCGAGCCCAGCTCGAACCGTCTCAACGCCGTCCCGGAGCCGGCGAACGTCGTCGCGACCACCTCGCGTTCCCGCTCATCCGGGTCTACCGATAACCCCGCTTCCGAAAAACCGGCCGCATCGACGGTCGTTACGGCGATGCCGGTGGTCGTGAACTCGCCGATCGGCGCGAGCGTCTGCGCATCGGCGGGACCGAAATGCGACCCGCCTGAGACCACGAGCCGCCCGCCGCTCGCGACCCAGTCGCGGATCGCGATCACCTGCGGCTCGGTCAGCTCCTGCAGCCGCGCGTCGTGGATCACGATCGTGTCCACGGCTTCGTACCCCTGCCATCGGTCGGGAAGGTAGGCCAAAAGCGGATAGACGATGTCGAGCCCGCGTTGGTCGCGGTTGTTGTAGAGCGGCAGAAGGAAGTCGAGGTTGGGGCGGCGGGCGAGCACGAGCGTGAGCTTGGCGGGGACGCTCCTGCCGAGCAGCTCCTGTTCCTGCTCGTGAGCCGTCGTGTCCCCGGAGACGATACGGATGCGAAGAGGGTAGACGGTCGTCTCGATGGGCACGATGAACGAAAACGCCTTGCTTGCGCCCGAGACAAGCTCGACTTCACGCGAGTAGCGAAGCGTCGCCGGATTGGTCTCTACGCGCGAGCCCCGAGCGATCTCGAGGTGCAGCTCGCCGTCCATGTCGTCGCCCAGGTTCTGCACCGTGAGGTGCACCGGGGTCCAGCTGCCGGCGCGGAACACTCCGCTGAAACCGACGACCACGTGCACGTCCAGCGCGTACTGCGCAGCGGCGGTTGTGATCGGGAGGCACGCTATCGCTACGATGGAGAGCCATCTACGCACATCGGTCACACGTTCTAAGGTACAAAGGCGTCGCCGCATCGCATACGTCGCGGGTGCGATCAACGGCGCGATTAGATAATTGTTGGTACAAATATCCCTTGCTGAATTCGGTTGACGCTCGGCCGGGCCGGAACCATATTTGGCCCACCGTAACGGGGAGGAGGTTTGATGGCACGCTTCTCGCACGATGTGATTATCCTCGGCGGTGGATCCGGCGGCCTGACGGCCGCGGTCGGGTGCGCGCAGCTGGGCATGAGGACGGCGCTCGTCGACAAGGAGCGGCTAGGCGGCGACTGCCTGCACTACGGGTGCGTGCCGTCGAAGACGCTCATCCGAACCGCGACGATCGCGCAGCAGGCGCGCGAGGCGCCGCGATTCGGGCTGCCCTCCGTCGAAGTCGGTGCGGTCGACATGGCCGCGGTGAACGCGCGCATCACCGGCGTGATCGAGGGGATTGCAGAGCACGATTCGCCCGAGCGCTTCAGAAAGCTCGGAGCGGAGGTCTGCCTTGGCCACGCCGAGTTCGTCTCGCCGCACGAGATTCGGCTGGACGGGAGCGAAACGCTGTCGGCTCCGAAGATCATCCTGGCCACCGGAAGCTCTCCGCGCGTTATTCCGTTTCCCGGGATCGAGGAGGCGGGATACATCACCAACCTCGACGCGTTCTCGCTCCAGCGGCTGCCGCAGCGTCTGGTCACGCTCGGTGCCGGGCCCATCGGGCTCGAGTTGAGCCAGGCGTTCGCGCGGCTCGGGTCGAGCGTGACCGTCGTGGACATCGCGCCGCAGGTGCTCCCCCGGGAGGACGCAGACATGGCGGAGATCGTCGCCGCGAGAGCCGCGAGCGACGGTGTCGCGTTCCGCCTTGGCGCGAGGATCGATCGCGTGGAGCGGGCGGGTTCGGCGAAGCGAGTCGTACTCACGAACGCCGAAGGAGCCGAAGAGAGGATCGAGGCCGATGAGATCCTGGTCGCGGTGGGCCGGCAGGGCAACACCGAGGGGCTCGGTCTCGAGGCGGCCGGCGTCGAGGTGGAGAAGAGCTTCGCCACGGCGAACTCGAAGCTGCAGACCAGCCAGAAGCACATCCTCGCGGTCGGCGACGTGAACGGGCGGTTCCTGTTCACGCACGTCGCCGGAGCCGAGGGCAGTCTCGCGGTGCGGCGCGTGGCGCTGCACGCCGGCGGCAGCATGGACTACCGGACCGTGCCATGGGTCACGTACACCGAACCCGAGCTCGCGTCGGTCGGCTACAACGAGGGGCGTGCGAAGGAGGCCGGTGTCGATTATCGCTGCCTCGTCGAGTCGTACGCGTCGAACGATCGCGCCCGCGCCGAAGACGAAACCGAGGGACGGATCAAGATCCTCCTCGATGCGAAGGATCGCGTGATCGGGACGCAGATCGCCGGGCTGCACGCCGGAGAGCTGCTCGCGCCGTCGCTCTTCGCGGTCTCCTCGCGGTGGAAGGCGCGCGAGCTGATGGGGGTGACCTACCCGTACCCGACGCTTTCGGAGCTCCACCGCAAGGCGGTCTCCGGCTACATGGCGCCGCGTCTGTTCAACGACCGGATCCGGGGGCTCCTGCGGTTCTTCTTCCGCTACCGCGGCGACGGCGGCCGGGACTACGAATAGCGGGAACGATGGCGAAACGAGACGCAACGATCCGGCTGGCGGTACTGCTCGTGCTCGTCGCGGCGCTGATCACCGCGACGATCGTCGTTGACGTCAACACGTACCTGCGGGACGTGCTCGAGTGGGTCCGCGATCGCGGCGCCGCCGGGGTGCTCATGTTCGCCGCGGTGTACATCACGGCCACCGTACTCTTCGTGCCGGGCTCCATCCTTACCCTCGGCGCAGGCTTCATCTACGGCGTCGTGTGGGGGTCCGTCTACGTCTCGGTGGCGTCGACGCTCGGCGCGACGGCCGCGTTCATCGTGGGCCGCTACTTCGCGCGCGACTGGATCGCGGCGAAGGTGTCCGGCAACAAGCGGTTCGCGGCGATCGACGACGCGGTGGGCGGCGAGGGGTGGAAGATCGTCGGGCTGACGCGGCTGAGCCCCGTCTTCCCCTTCAACCTGCTGAACTACGCCTACGGCCTGACGAAGGTGTCGCTGCGTGACTACTTCTTCGCGAGTTGGATCGGGATGATGCCGGGCACCGTCATGTACGTCTACATTGGATCGCTCGCGGGTGACCTTGCGACGCTGGGCGCCGGTGGACGTGCCCGCACGACCGGCGAGTGGGCGCTCTACGCAGTGGGGCTCCTCGCGACGGTCGCGGTGACGGTCTACGTGACGCGCCTCGCGCGGCAGGCGTTGCGGCGTCGGATCAACGTGGAGCCGGCCGGCTGAGATCCACCGGCGGTGGTCGCCTGGCGAGCACCGCCATGCCCGCTGCGCCGACGACCGAGAGCGCCGCCGCGCCGCGGTAGACCCACGCCACCGAGAACGCCTCGATCGCGATCCCGCCGGCCCAGCTTCCCACGATGCTGCCCAGTCCGAAGAAGACCGAGGGCGCGATCGCCTGGAAGAGCGACCGGTGCGCGGCCGGCGCGATGCGGTCAATGAAGTCGACAGTCGCCGCGAGGAAAAGACCGAACGTGAGACCGTGCGAGAGCTGCAGAAGCAGTACTCCCGGGGCCGATCCGAGCAGCGAGTAGGCGAACAGCCGCACGCCCATGAGCAGCAGCAGCGAGGCGATCAGCCCGGGGCCCCGCCTGCGACGCAGCAGCAATCCGGAGATGAAGAGGAAGGGTACCTCGCTCACCGCCGCGATCGAGTGCGCGAAGCCGACGTCGGTGAGCGACCCGCCGACCGAGTCGAGGAGGAGCGGAAGGAAGGTCATCGCCGCGCGGAAGCCGACGAAGGTGACGAACGTCGATGCGAGCAGCACGAGGTAGCCCGGATTCGCGAAGACCGCGCGGACGCCTTCGGCGAAGTGTCGCCCGCTGCGCGCCGATCGGACCGCGCCGCGTCGCGGCATGAGGAGCGCGAGCACGGCCACCGCCGCCGCAACGCCCGCGTAGATCCGGAAGAGAATCGGGATCCCGAACCGCTCTGCAACGCCCCCGAGAACGAGCGCCGCCGCCGCGAAGCCCATGGAGCCGAAGCCCCGGGCGACCCCGTAGCTGAGGTGCGGCTCGATCCTGCGGCGCGTCATGATCCAGGCGTCAAGGACCGCGGGGAGCGAGTTCGCGCTCAGCGAGTAGACGAGCGCGATCGTGACCACGATCGCGTAGGCGCCCACCGACGACGGGAGGGCGAGCGCGGCCAGCGCGGCGACCGTCATCGCACCGGCGACCAGCCAGCGAGGCGAGCTCAGCCGGTCGCTGAGCGAGCCTATGATCGGCTGGCCCACGATAGCGAAGCCGAAGACGGCGGACATCACGAGGCCGGTCTGACTGGGCGAGTAGCCCCGGTCGGTGAGAAAGGGCACCGTGAACGCCTCGAAGCAGACGATGGACGCCCAGAAGAGAAACTGAATGGCGGCGAAGTGAGCGGTTTCCGCCCGAGCGGTACGGTTCATGGATGCGCCGGTCTCGGGACTACGAGATCAGTCGTCGTGCGAACTCGACGTCGAGCAGCACGTCGTCGATGGTACCCCTCGTGAGATCGATCTCGATGATGAAGGTGTCCACCCCGGTGTCCAGCGCGGCGTTGATTGCGTCCTCGACCCCACAAGTACCCTCGCCGAGACGGGTGGGGCCGTCCTCGTTCGTGTCGTTCACGTGGAGCGAGCAGACGCGCCCTTCGTACTTACGGATCCAGTCGGGAAGCGAGATACCACGTTCGGGTCTGAACTGGCCGATGTGAAACTGCGCCTCGAGCTCCGGCATGGCGTCGAGCAGGTGTTCCATGATGTACTTGTCGCCCGCCTTCTCGAGCTCCATGTGGTGGTTGTGGTAGCCAAGCGAAAGCCCGTCGGCCTCGAGCCGTGCTGCCATCTCGCGGAACTTCGGAACGAGTTCGAGCCATTCCTCCAGGCTGTCGGCTTTTGCAAAGGGGATGACCCAGTGTCTCGATCCGTAGTCGAGCAGGAAGTCGCGCCACTGTTCGTAGTTCGCGTCGTACTCCGCGACGGTCATGTGGCCGCAGGTCAGCGAGAGGCCGGCGCGCTCGATGCTCGTACGTAGCGAGTCGATCGACATGCCGGAGTCCGGGTCCGCCGGCACGGCCCCGCACCACGGTTCGATCGTCTCGATGCCGAGCTGCCGCACCGCCTCGAACGCGGCGTCCCATCCGCCCTCGAACGCGCGGAGACTGAAGAGTTGGTACGCGAGCGTATGTGCCATTGATTCCTCCTTCCAAGGATGCACCGACGAGCATACCACGGGGGGCGTCCGTGGCCTACTCGAAGGCCCAGACGTAGTCGAGCCCGTTCTGCATCGTCATCAGTCCCACCTGACCCGAGTGGTAGAGCCAGCTCGCGGTGACGTGCATGATGACCTCGCCCACTGTCTGTGGTCCGCGGCCACCTGCGAGCGTCGTGCCGATCGGCTGCTCGAGGCTCCCTGCCGGCGCGAGCGTCTCGACCATGAGATCCTCGCGCGTCTCGCGGCACAGGGTGACGAGCTCGTCGACCGGCATTGCCCATGCGTCCGGCTCGTAGAGGTGGTCGAGCTTCCCGCGCTCGAGAAGCGCGACCGTCTCGCTCGACAGACGATGCTCGCCCACCTTCGCGAGCCAGACGAGCTCGGTCCAGTTCATGTGGACGACGAGGTTGCCCGCGGAGAACGGCGAGCCGCCGATTCGGGTCCACATCGCCTCGTGCGACATGTCGGCGATCAGGTCGATACACCGCTCGCGCGCCTCGTCGAGCACCGCGGCCGCGTACCCGACGTCCGGGTTGGAGAAGCCGGCGAGCGGGGACAGGTCGTAGCGTCGTCCGCGCCGATTCGTGAGTTTCTTCATGGATGGCCCTCCTCCTTCGCAGCGTAGCACACGGGCGACCGCAAGCGCACTTCGGTATGCGGGGCCGCTTATCGTGGGTAGACGCTGCGCATCTCCCACGCATCCAGGCGAACGAGACGAGCGGTGCGGCCTCGCGAGCGCAGCGCAACCCCCGTGCTGTCCTCCCGATCCGGGTAGACGCGCGCCGCGAGCGCCTGCTTCCCGTTCACGAAGACCTCCACGATGCTGCGGTCGACGAAGACGCGCAGATCGAACGGCTCGTCGTCCTCGAGCAGAACGTCGGCGTTCTCGGCGAGGCGGCAGAGGACGTCCGGCCGCGTCGACGATCGCGTGGTGTCCAGCGAAACCGCGCTGGGAAAGCGTACCGACGGGTGATCGTGCCGTCCGTAGTCGTGCCTGCGATAGCCGCCTCGCGGCACGCAGATGATCCGCGTGAGCTCCTCGGCGCCGGCCGACCGCAGCACCTGCAGCTCGACCGCGGCGGCGTCACCGGGGTCGATCCGCGCCTGGAGCTCGAGCGCGGTTCCGCCGACTTCGCCGAGCACGACGTCCTCGTTGGCCGGTAGCTCGCGGTCCGCGATCTCGCGGTGGCCGCGTCGGAGCGACGCAAGGTCGCCGGCCGGCGCGATCCGCAGCTGGTCGCGGTGCGGCCCGTCGGCGAGGGTGAATCGCCGTGCCAGCGTCATGACCTGATCCCAGCCGTTCGGAGCTCCCGGCACCGCGGGATTCATGTTGAAGATGCCCACGACCGACCCATGCTCCGCCGGTGCGGCCGACGGAGCGTGGACGCCGCCCGGCCCGACCGGTCCGAAGTTGAAGCGTCCCCCGTCGGTGACGACGAAGCTGTGCGCCTCCCGGTCGTAGTCACCGAGCAGATAGCGTCCACCGCTCATATGGCTGAAGTGCAGCAGGACATGATGATCGCCGAGCGGCCAGAAGTACGGGCACGCGAGGTCGTCGCCGACGAGCGAGATCGCGTCGTTCACGACGAAGGGATGGACGTACCGCCAGTTGATGAGGTCGGTCGACCGGTGGAGGAACCCGTTCGCGCGCTCCTTGCCCGCCGGGCCGGTGGGCAACGATCCGCCGGTGAGCGCGTAGTAGACCTCACCCTCCTTCCAGATGCACGGGTCAAAGACCGCGTACGGGAGCTCCCTGTCGTCCGGACCGGCCATGGGAATGACCGGCCCGTCGCCCAGCTTCTCCCAGTTCAGCAGCAGGGGATCGCTCGAGACGGCGACCATGGTACCGGCCTTCGTGCCGTGGTAGATGGCGATGACCCGGTCGTCTTCCACCAGCGTGCTTCCCGAGAAGCACCGGTCCTCCGGTCCCGGGTGGATCGCGTAGGGGAGGTCGCGCCAGTGCACGAGGTCGTCGCTCACCGCGTGGCCCCAGTGCTGCCGCGGGTCCTCCGGCGGGTAGGCCTGGTAGAAGAGGTGCCAGCGGCCCTTCCAGCGGCAGAGACCGTTCGGGTCGTTGAGCGTGCTCTCCGGGCTCACGAAGTGAAACGCCGGGCGATAGCGATCGTCGGCGTACCGCGCGCGGCTCTCGGCGAACCTGCGGAGCAGGGGGTTGTCGGCGAGCTGTCGCTCCTGCTGGGCAGGATCGTCGGCGAACTCGAAGCGCGGGACGAGCGACGGAGGGTTGGGCGGATAGCCGCGGGGGCGGGTCGAGCCGATGTCGTTCGATTCGTCGTTCACGGATGCTCCTCGGGGTGTCGGTTGCACGGCGCTGCGCCGGTTGCGCGCCGGTCGCATCGCCGACACTCTATCGCGAACAGGCGGCCGGACGCTACCGCCGGCACCCCCCCCTGTACACGCGCCCCAACTTGCGGTGTACTCGGGAACTGAGAGGTGAACCGATGACATCCGAGCTCGACTGGACCTTCCCGCTTCCGCGCACACATACCGGCGTCCCCCTCGGCAACGGCCGCACCGGGCTGATCGTCTGGGGCGGCGGCTCGACGCTGCGAATCACCGTGGGGCGGGCCGATCTGTGGGACCACCGCGGAGGCATGCCGTGGACAGAGCGGCAGAGCTACGCCGCCATCCGATCGCGCCTCGAGGCGAACGACGAGGAGGGGATTCGCGATCTGTTCCGCCCGGAGACCGCGAGCACACCTGGTCAGCCGTCGAGGCCTTCGGTGCTGCCGCTCGGGCGCGTCGATCTGACTCTTGCCGACGGCTGGGAACTTGCCTCCGCGTGGCTCGAACTCGAGGCGGGCGAGGTGCGCGTCGTGTACGCCCGAGGGGAGGTCCGGAAGGAGCTTCGAATCGGGCTGCACCCGCAGCGCGACCTGGCGTGGGTCGCCAATCTCGCCGATGTTGCGCGCGTCGGGCCGATGACGAGCTGGAACCTCATGGGTGAGCGGCTGAGGTCGCTCTCGTTCGATCCGCCGGTTGACCTGGATCCGTCGGGAGGCGGCGAGCGGTCGGGCGGCTGGTTCTGGTCGCTGCCGAACGACCCCGGTGTCTACGTGGGGTGGGGCGAGGCGGACCGCGGCGCAGCCGGTGAGGAGGCGGGTCTTGCCGCGTCCGGAGCGCTTGCGATCACCGTGGGACGCGCCTCCGACCAGGCGGCCGCGAGCGTCGCTCGATCCGCCGCGCTTGGGTCGGTCGACGTCGAGCGCGCCCGCGACGAGGCCCGCTCCTGGTGGCGCAGGTACTGGCAGCGGGTGCCGCGCATCGGGGTGCCGAATGAGACTCTTCAGGAGATCCACGACTACGGGCTCTACCTTTTCGCCGGGCTTACCAATCCGAACGGGGTGGCCGCGACGCTCCAGGGCCCGTGGATCGAGGAGTACGATTTTCCGCCGTGGTCGAGCGATTATCACTTCAACATCAACGTGCAGATGTGCTACAGCCCCGCGGTGAGGGCGGGGCTCTTCGACCACCTCCGTCCGCTCTTCGAGCTCGTCTGGTCGTGGCGCGATCAGCTGCGACGGAACGCGCACAACTTCATCGGCGTGGAGGACGGGTACATGCTGCCGCACGCGGTGGACGACCGGTGCACGTGCATGGGCACTTTCTGGACCGGCACGATCGACCACGCGTGCACCGCGTGGGTCGCCCAGATGATGTACGACTACGCCGACTACTCGGGCGACGTCGACTTCCTCCGGGAGGTGGGGCTGCCGTTCATGAGGGGCGTCTTCGCCGTCTACCGAGCGATGATGGAGGACGACGGCGAGGCGCTCCGGCTCCCGGTCACCGTGTCGCCGGAGTACCGCGGCGCGAGCATGAACGCGTGGGGCGCGAACGCGAGCTTCCAGCTCGCCGCGGTTCATCGGCTCTGCGAGAACCTGGCCGCGGCCGCCGCCACCGTCGGCGAGGCACCCGACCCCGCGTGGGCGGAGGTGAGCAGCCGCCTGCCTGAGGCGACGCTCACCGGCGGCGAGTCGGCGCGGATTGCGCTGTGGGAGGGCGTCGATCTCGAGGAGAGCCATCGGCATCACTCCCACCTCGCCGGCATCGTGCCGTTCGATACGATCGACCCGCTCTCCGCCGAGTGGTCTACGATCGCCGCGAACAGCCTTCGTCACTGGATAGGCGAGGGGATGGGGCTCTGGTCGGGGTGGTGCCTGTCGTGGGCGTCACAGCTGCACGCGCGCGTCCACAACGGCGAGGGAGCCGAGCTGCTGCTCGAGTTGTGGCGGCGCGTGTTCACCAACGAAGGCCGGGGATCGATGCACGACGCGGTGATCAACGGGCTCACGCTGATGGGTGCGCCGCCCCTCCTCCCGCGCGGCGACGCCGGCGGCAGAGGCGACAGCGGCAAGGGATCGACGAGCGGGAGTATCCTCACGCGGGCCGAACGGATGCAGCTCGACGGGGCGATGGGAGCGCTCGCGGCGGTTCAGGAGATGCTCCTCTACGCGCAAGGCGGGGTAATCCACGTGTTCCCGGCGATCCCCGAGTCGTGGCCGGCCGCGTCGTTCGAGCGCATGCGCGCGCCCGGCGGGCTCGTGGTTTCCGGCTGGTACGAGTCTGCCGACGCGTGGACGGTGGAGATCACCGCGACGCGCGCGGCGTCGGTCGCGCTGCGTCCGCCGGGGTCGTCGTTCGCCGCGCGCGACGGAGGCGGAGAGCCGGCTACGATCCGGGGCGTCGATGGCGGTGAGTGCGCCCTCGAGCTCGAGGCGGGTGGGACCGTGGTGCTGTCTGCCCGGTAGGGACGCCGTGGCGGCCTATCGCTCGGTCCCGGGCTCCCTCCCGGCGCGGTCCTTCCAGCGCTCGAGCTCCGCTTCGAGCTCGAGCTCGCGGATCGGCTTGGCGACAAAGCCGTTCATCCCGGCGGCGTAGCATCTCTCGATGTCCTCGTTGTACGTGTGCGCGGTGAGCGCGAGGATGGGTACCGGGTCGAGGCCGTGCTCGAGTTCGGTCGCGCGAATCCGCTCGGTCGCCACGATTCCGCTGATTCGCGGCAGCCCCAGGTCCATGAGCACGAGGTCGTGCCGGAGCGGATCGAGCGCCTTCGCGACTGCCTGGATCCCGTCGACCGCTTCGTCGGTCGTGTGGCCGAGCGCCTCGAGGTGGTGCGTGAGGTAGAGTCGGTTGATCGCCTCGTCCTCGCAGACGAGGATGCGCAGCGACGCCGCGCGGGACGCCTGAGCGACGAAGGCCGGGGCCTGTTGCTGCGGGCCAGTCGGTTCGAGGTCGGTCGCTCGGCCGCCCGATCCGGGTTCGAGCGGGAGCAACACGGTGAACCGGCTGCCGCATCCCGGGGCGCTGTCGACCGTTATGGTCCCCGCCATTGCGTCGACGACGCGCCTGACGATCGCGAGTCCGAGTCCGACGCCGGGCGCCGTCTTCGCGTATCCGTTGTCGAGCTGGCGGAACTGCTCGAAGATCCGCTCGCGCTGGTCCGGATCGATCCCGATGCCGGTGTCCTCCACCTCGATCCGGTACCGGCGCACCGGTTCCTCGGGCACTGCGGCGACCTCGACGCGCACGCTCCCCTCACTCGTATACTTGACGGCGTTGCTGACGAGATTCGTCAGCACCTGGACGAAGCGGCTCGAGTCGCCCACGACGAGAGAAGGCGCACCCTCGAGGCAAACGCCCACGGTGAGCTCGATCCCCTTCCTCTGCGCGGCGGCGGTGAAGAGCTTCTCGATGTAGCATGCCGATTCGGCGATCGAGAACGGGGCCCGCGTGAGCCGTAGCTCGCCCGCCTCGATTCGTTCGAAATCGAGCAGGTCGTTGACGAGCGTCGTGAGATTCTCGGACGTCGTGCGCAGGTAGCGCAGATACTCCCGCTGGCTCAGATCGAGCGTGCTGTTCTCGAGCAGCGACACCATCCCGGCCATGCCGGTCAGCGGGGTGCGGATCTCGTGGCTCATGTTCGCGAGAAAGAGCGACTTCTCGCGGGTCGCCCGTTCGGCGAGCGTCCGGGAGCGCTCGATCTCTGCGGTGCGCTCCCTGACCTTCTCTTCGAGCTTCGCGTTGAGCCGCTCCTGTTCCACGAGTCGGTCCTGTGCCGCGCGCTGGCGGCGCTGGACGGTCAGGAACGCGACGAGCGCGGTTACCGTAGCGAACGCCGCGTAGCCCGCGTACGCGGCATTCGATCCCCACCAGGGCGGGTTCACGACGATGGGGACGCTCACTCCGCGATCGTTCCAGTTGCCGCGGCTGCCTGCGCCGCGGATGCGTAGCGTGTACCGTCCCGGTGCGATGTTCGTGTAGCTCGCGTAGTTGCGGTTTCCCGGCGTGTTCCACCCGCCGTCGAAACCCTCGAGCATATAGGCGTAGCTGTTCTTGCCCGGGCTCGAGTAGTCGAGCGCGGAGAATTCGAACGAGAAGTACGAGTCTGCGTGGTCGAGCTCGACCGGCTCGTACCGGTCCGGCGCCGAGCGCTCGAGCCGCCGGGGCGCACCGAGCACCTTGAAGTCGGTGACGACGATGGGCGGCGCGTACTCGGCCTCCGCCTCCGCCTCCGCTGCGGTGTCGACCACCGTGATTCCTTCGCTGCTCCCGAAGGAGAGCGTGCCGTTCGGGCCGCGTGCGACCGCCCGGGTGAGCTCGTTCGAGAGCAGTCCGTTCGAGACGTCGAGTGTTCGGACCTCGCCGGTGTCCGGATCGTAGATGGAGATGCCGCGGTTCGTGGCGAACCACAGGCGGCCCCGGTCGTCGTCGATCGCCCCGACGACGTGGTGACTCGCCAACCCTTCCCCGGTGGCGATGAGCTCGAAGCTGTCGGTTTCGTAGTCGTAGCGATTCACGCCTCCGCCGGCGGTCGCGACCCACAGTCCGCCGGAACGATCCTGGTGGACCATTCGAACGTTGTTGTTGCTGATACCCTGCGGGTCGTCCGGGTCGTACAGGTATCGGGTAATGCGGCCCGTTCCGGGGTCGAGCCGATTGAGTCCATGATTGGTGGCGATCCAGACATCGCCACGATCGTCGAATACGATGCTCCTGACGAGGTTGTCGGTCAAGCTGTCCGGATCGTCCGGGCGATGCGAGATGACCCGATGCGTGCCGGTATCCGGATCGTAGACGACGATTCCAGTCGTATTCGTCCCCAGCCAGAGCTCGCCGTCGGGCGATTCGGTTATCTCGAAGATGGTGTCTTCGGGGAGCACGCCTTCGTCGGCGAGGACCCGCTCAAACCCGTCGATCTCCGCTACGTAGCGGTTGAGCCCCAGATTCGTGCCGACCCAGAGCCGGCCTCGCGAGTCGCGGAAGACCTCGTTGACGATGTCGTTGCTCAGCGAGTCGGGATCCGCCTCGTCGTGTCGGTATCGGCGGAAGGTCTCGGTCGTCGGGTCGTACCGGTTGAGACCACCGTTGTAGACGCCCGCCCAGAGGGTGCCGTCGGGGTCTACGTGGATCGATTCTACCTTGCCGGCGGCGATGGTCGATGGATCTGCCGGATCGTGGACGAACGTGCCGAACCGATTCTCCCAGGGTACGTAGGCGTTGACGCCGCCCCCGTTGGTGCCGATCCACACGATCCCGGACTCGTCCTCGAGAAAGGAGTACGCGACGTTGTGCGACAGGCCCGTCGTGCGCGGATCCGCTCCGGCGACGATGGAGACACGCTCGCCGGAATCCGGGTCGATGACGCAGATGCCTCCTCCCCACGTGCCCACCCAGAGCCTGCCGTTCGAGTCGAACATCATCGTGTAGATGTCGTTGTTCTCGAGGCGGATCGTCTCGATCGCACCGGTTCTCGTATCGAACCGCGAGACGCCCCCGTCCCACGTCCCGAGCCACAGGACGTGGTCGTCGTTCGGGTCGGGCAGGATACTCATCACGTAGTTCGAGGGGAGCGAGGCGTGCGCGGGACCGTCGGCCGTGATCGTTTCGAAGGCGTCCTCGCCCGGCACGTACCTCGACAGTCCACCGTAGGTTCCGACCCAGAGCCGGCCGAGACGGTCGGTCCGGACGTCGCGAATGACCTTGTTCGGGAGCGCGTCCGGCGAGCCGTCGGGCAGGTAGCGGACGAAACCTCCCGTCGGGGGGTCGAAGCGATTGAGCCCCTCGAGCGTGCCGACCCAGAGCCGCTGTTCGGCGTCGCGTTCGACCGCGACGACGACGTTGTTGCTGAGCGATCGCGGGTCCTCGGGCGCATGATCGTACACGGTGAAGTCGCGCGTACGAGGGTCGAAGCGGTTCAGGCCGCCGTAGGTGCCCATCCACAGAACGCCGGACGGGCGGTCGTAGTACATGGTCTGAATCAGGTTGTGCGAGAGCGAATTGCGGTCGAACGGCTCGTGCTCGAAGCGCTCGACGGAGTACCCGTCGTATCGGTTGAGCCCGGACTGAGTCCCGAACCAGATGAACCCTTCGTTGTCCTGCACGATCGACGACACGGACGAGCTCGACAGGCCGTCGGAGCTACCCAGATGGTCGAAACGGATGTCGCCTGCGAGCGGATCCGTTCCGGCTGGAGAGATGAAGTTGACGAGCAGGATCGCCGTGAGGACGCGCCGCACTGTGGAGGGCATCATAGCGTGATTATTGAGATAATCTTATGACTTGTCAATATAGAGCTTTATGACTTTTGCGCAAGCGAATAGAAACCGGTTTCGAAACAACCGACCTTCTGGACATCGCTTTCTTGACAGATCCTTCATATGCCCACAAGAGTGGCGCTTGCAGGTAAGGAAACCGATTGCAGGCGGCTGGCGACGTCTGAAAGCGGTCTCATCCTGATCACCCGAACGAGGTGGGCGAGGCCCGGCTGGAGTCGTCTCGTCGATTCCGGTGGAGTGACATGGCGGACGTGGGGAGCGGAAGGATCACCATCTACAGCATCGCGAAGGAGGCAGGCGTCTCTCCCGCGACGGTCTCTCGCGTGCTCAACGGGAGCCAGCCGGTCAGCGGCGACAAGCGCGCACGGATAGAGGAGATCATCCGTCGGCACAACTACCGTCCCAGTGCGATCGCCCGCAGCCTCACCGGTCAGGAGACGCGCGTTCTCGGGTTCATCCAGCCGGATATCGCGCATCCCTACTACAGCTCAATCTTCGTCGCCGCGGAGCAGAAGGCGATGGAACCGGGCTACACCTTCTTCCTGGGCAATACGCTCAACGACAACGTGCGCCACATCAACAACATGGAGGCCCACTGCCTCAGGCTCATGAAGGAGAAGCACGTCGATGGTGTTCTCGTCTCCGGAGGGCGAATCAACGACGCGACGCCCACGAGCGACTACGTCGCCGAGTTCGGTGCGTTCAAGTCGCAGACTCCCGTCCTAACCGTGAGCGGGCGTCTTCCCTGGATCGAGTGCCCCAGCGTCACTGCCGATGACCGGAAGGGCATCGTCCTCATGGTGAACTACCTCGCGTCGCTCAAGCACGAGCGCATCGGCTTGCTCGGCGGTGCGCGCGGGATCGAGCCGACGATGACGCGGCTGCAGACCTTCCGCGAGGCGCTCGCCGAGCACGGGCTCGAGTACCGTGAAGACTGGCACGTCGAAGGCGGCTTGAGCGTCGAAGAGGGACGC
>CAZVEF010000014.1:0-32533 GCA_964625715.1 uncultured Spirochaetaceae bacterium
CACCTTTATCTTCATCGCGCACGATCTGAGCGTCGTCCAGTACATCTCCGACCGCGTAGCGGTTATGTACCTGGGCAAGGTCGTCGAGACCGCGGAGGCGAGTCAGCTCTATGCGAATCCGCGCCACCCGTATACGATCTCGCTCCTGCAGGCGGTTCCGGTCGCGGATCCGGAACACCCGAACGAGCTGCGCCCGCCGGAGGGGGACGTGCCGAGCCCGGTCAACCCGCCGCCGGGCTGCACCTTCCACCCGCGTTGCCCGTACAAGATAGACGTGTGCGAGCGCGTCGTTCCGGTGCTCGGCAAGGATCAGGACGGCCACCGGATCTCCTGCCACAACCCGCCCAACGGATGATCAGACTTCGCTCGCGCATCGCCTATTCGCGTCCCGACGAGCACCGGCTGCTCGTGCAGTCGAACGTCGCGAGGCGTCTGCTCTTCGGTGGGATCGCGGCTATCCTGCTGATCTCGTTCCTCGTCAGCTCCGACTGGGGTTCGGTGCACGAGGACGGCATGATCGCCGGGACGATCTTCTACTTCGTCATCACGGCGATCTGTCTCACGGTCGCGGGGTGGAACTCGATGATGCTCCTCGACCGCTCGCGCGGCGAGGCGTACTTCATCCGCAAGCTCTTCGGCATCCGATTCGCATCGTCGTCCATGACGCTGTCGGCGATCACCGCGGTCGTCATCCAGGGCGCGAAGCTCCTGCGCGATCAGGACAAGCCCAGGTCGGCTATGCTCGGCAGCCGACTCAGCGGCCAGGTCGAGCGGCGCAACGTCTACTACAAGCTCATGCTCGAGACGGCGGAAAAGCTCCACTTCGTCGAAGACTCGACCGATCTGAGCGATCTCGAGTCGGCGGCGGCGTCGATGGCGGAGTTCCTCGGCGTCTCGTACCGGCACGAGGAGATATAGACCGATCCACCGCACGCACGCCGGACGGCGTGCGCCTTTCAGTACTGCAGCAGATCGATCGCGTACCACCGCCTCACGACGGCTGCCCGCGCGACGTCGACCGCGGCCTGCGCCTTCGTGACGTCGAGCTCCGCGGTATCGAGCGCGAGTCGAGTCGCGGCTTCGCGCTCGAATCGGAAGGCAGTCTCGGCGAGATCCTGCTCGGCGAGCTCGAGATCGTGCAGCTCGGCATCGAGGTCCTCGATCGCGATGTCGAGCTCGAGGAGCGCCGATCGTGCATCGTAGCGCGCCTCTGCTCGGGCCGCTTCCAGAGCGCGCTCGGCAAAGGCAAGATCCTCTCCGGCCTCCACCTTCACAGATCCGTTCCAGTCCGACGGCCGCACCGTCACGTCCAGGCTGAGCAAATAGCGCGGCTGTTGCTGGGCGCCTTCGGGCTCGAGCGGAAACCGGGCCTGGGCGCCGGCCGAGAGCTCCGGCGTGAACCGCCTGGCGGCGGCGAGCTCGACTCGTGCGGCTTCGGCGTCGAGCGCCGCGGTTCGCACCGATGGGTCCTCGTCGATGAGGGCGTCGGGTTCGGGGCGGGACGACGGGTCACCGGCGTGTACGCGGACGTCCGCGGCCGCGGAGCCGATCGCCAGGTCGTCCCAGTCCGGCAGCGAGAGCGCGTCTCGCGGGAGTCCCACGGCGTGCGCGAGCGACCATGCCGCGCGATCGGCGGCGAGCGCCTTCCGCTCGCGCGCCTGGCGTGCCGATCGCAGCGCGTCGCGCGCAGCCTCCACCTCGTCGTCGACTGCACGGCCGCGCTCGGCGAGCGCCTCCAGCGAAGCGAGTGTCCGTTCGGCGAGAACGGCGTCCGCTGCGGCAAGGGTGAGGTCTTCTCGCGCGGCGACCGCATCGAGCAGTCGCGTGACGGCGGTGTAGGCCACCGAGCGCGCGCCCGAATCGAGCGCGATCGTGGCACGCTCGTAGGCGATCCGGTCGCGCTCGCCGCCCTGCGCGTCTGCGAGTGGATTCAGCGCTACTCCCACCGAGCCGGTGACCGGGTCGGCCGGACCGGAGTCCGCGGAGGAGAGCTCGCCGGCGAGCTGCCCCGTCAGCGTGAGTTGGGGCAGGATGTCGACGGACGCACCGAGCGTCGCGGTGCCGTCGGCGGTGAGCGCCGAAAGCCGATCGCCGTCGAGTGAGCCCGAAAGCGAGAGCGTTAGGTCGTCGCGATGCGGACCCCAGCCCAGGGCGTCTGCCGCATCCTCGACCGCGCGCTCGAGATCCACGATCGTCGGGTCGTTGGCGGTCGCGAGCGCCGCCGCCGACTCAAGGTCGATCGTCGTCGTCTCACGGGCGGGAAGCGCGACGGTTGCGGTGATGACGGCAAGCGCCGCCGCGAGTAGATACCTGTGGTGCATAAACCGGGCTCCTTTACGGCGCGTCGTCGCGGATCGTCTCGACGATCGGGGTACGACGCGCCGATATCGCGGGGAAGAATCCGAAGAGCGTCCCGATTATACCAGCGGTGAGCACCGCGAGTACAATCGGATCGTGACGATCGCCGGCGGGAATTTACATATTGACAGCGAGGACGACGCGGCACCACCGCCACGGTCCGGCAGTTGACGTGAGGCGACGCGTTGTTTCCGCTCTCGACGCAGGAGCACACGTTGCTCACCTGCCTCTTGCGAACACCGCGGGCAGGTGATCGGTCGGGACGAGCTCCTTCGTGCCGTCCGGGGAAGGGGATACGACGAGTAGCGTTTCCGCCGTCGGGCGTGGTAGTATTGAAGCTGTGGGTAGCGGGGATCTTCGCGGACACGACCGATTGACACTCCAGGACGAGCTCGTCGACGTACGACAGCGACTCGAGCTCTCGCGTCGCAGGGTCGGCGAGCTCGAGGAGTCGAACAAGCGTCTGCAGAGCGAGCTCGATCGCGAGCGCGGTACGCGCGCCAAGCTGGAAGAGCAGGCGCACGAGCTCCAGGAACTGCTGAATCGCAACCCCACCACGGGACTTCCCATCCGGAGACTCTTCGAGTCCGACTTCACCCGCGTGCTCGCCGACCTCACTGTCCAGACGCGAGGTCCCCACGCCGCGGTGGGGTTGCTGCGGCTCGACAACGAGTACGCGAAGATCAAAGATACGCGCGACCGCACGCGGGTGCTCCTCTTCAAGACGGCCGACCGCATTCGCGAGATCGTAGGCGACAACATCTACCAGAGCGACCGGCTCGATGAGTTCCTTATCATCCTCCGGGACATGCCGAACGCCGACGGGGTCGAGCTGCGCGCCGACCAGATCGTTGAGGCCGTCAAGCAGCCGCACGAGCCGCCGGCGGACGACGTCCGGTTCGGCTGCCACCTCGGGATCGCGGTGCATCCCGACCACGGCACCAGCCGTGAAGAGCTCCTCGGCAACGCAGACATCGCGCTCGTGGAGAGCGAGCGGTCGCGCGAGCCGTTCATCGTCTACAGAGAAGCGATGGGCGTTCGCTACCGCGAGCGTCAGGAGCTCGAGGTCGAGCTGCGCAACGCGCTGCAGGCGGGCTTCGAGGGCCTCTACCTCTCGTTCCAGCCGTTCACCGATGTTCACTCGCGCGTTCGCGGCTCCGAGGCGCTGATCCGGTGGGAGCACGACCGGCTCGGGGCGATCCCGCCGGACCGGTTCGTGCCGGTGGCCGAGGAGATGGGGGCGATCCGGTTCATCGGGCAGTGGACGCTCTACCGTGCGTGTCGGCAGCTCAAACAGTGGCACGCGGAGGGACACGAGGATCTCTACGTTTCGGTGAACCTCTCGCCCAGCCAGTTCCGCCAGGTCGACCTGGTCGACCGGATCGGGGGTATCCTCGAGTCGCTCGACCTCGACGGCCACTGCCTCACGCTCGAGCTTACCGAGACGACCGTGATGGAGAAGCCCGAGGAGGCGATCGCGAAGATGCGCGATCTCCGGTCAATGGGCACGAAGCTCGCGCTCGACGACTTCGGAACCGGCTATTCGAGCCTCAGCTACCTGCGTCGCTTCCAGTTCGACACGCTCAAGATCGACAGGAGCTTCATCACCGACGTCCACCTGAGCAGGAACGACCAGGAGATCGTAAAGGCGATGATCGCGATGTCGCAGGCGTTCGGGATGAAAACCCTCGCCGAGGGCGTGGAGCACCGCGACGAGCTCGACTTCCTCTTCGAGCACGGATGCGATCTCGTCCAGGGATACTACTTCTCCCCGCCGGTCGTCCACGAGGACTTCGCGATGCTGCTCGAGCGTGGGTTTGCCGAGAAGGGGCTGGACACCGCGTACACAAGCGTCGGCGGCTCGGCCGCGGCCGCACGACGGCGATGATCGTCCTCACCACCACCGCACACACCGTAGACGCGGTCCTCGCGCAGGTCGAGTCGCAGCGCGCGTGGATCGACGGTGTGGAGCTCCGCGTGGACCTGCTCGACGAGCGGGAGTGGGGCCGTGTGGGCGAGCTGCCGTCGCTGCTGCGGACCGCCGGCGGTGAGGGGATGCTCGTCTGTACGTTCCGGCGCGACGCGGACGGTGGCCGCGCGGTCTGCGACGAGGCGCGCCGACTCGCCGTCCTCCGCGCGGCGGTTGTCGGCGGGTTCGACTACATCGACCTCGAATCCGATCTCCCGGCCGATGAGCCTCACCAGGCTCTCGTCGCCGAGGCACACGAGGCCGGCGCGACGGTCATCCGGTCCTTCCACGACTTCACGGGCGTGCCCGCGAACCTCACGGTTCTCATGACCTCGCTCGCCCGGAGTCCGGGCGAAATACCCAAGTGCGCCGTGACTCCGCGCTCGACCGGCGACGTGGTCCGACTGCTCGAGACCGCGCAGGAGCTCGGCGATGCACCGCGAATCCTCATCGGCATGGGCGAGTACGGGTTCCTCACGCGCGTGCTCGTCCGTCGGTTCGGCAACCTGCTGACGTTTGCATCCGTCCCCGGCGAGAGCGCCGCGCCGGGGCACGCCTCGCCCGAGGTGCTCGCCGAGTTGTACCGGGTCGCCGACCATACCGACTCGACGCGCCTGTTCGCGGTGATGGGCAACCCCATTGGCCACTCGAAGAGCCCGGCGTACCACAACCGTCGGTTCGCAGAGGAGTCGGTGGACGCGTGCTACGTCCCGGTGCTCGTGGACGATGTGGAGGCGTTCTTCCGGCTCGCCGACCGGCTGCCGCTGCTCGGCTTCTCGGTGACGATCCCGCATAAGCGAACCGTGATGTCCTACCTCAGCGAGGTCGGTGACGACGTCCGCGCCGCCGACGCGTGCAACACCGTTCTTCGCGTCCCGGCAGGGTGGCGAGGCGTCAACACCGACGTGATCGGCTTTCTTGCGCCGCTTCACGAGGTGGTCGAAGCTCCGCTTGCGGGTGTGCGGGTACTCGTGCTGGGGGCCGGGGGCGCGGCGCGCGCGGTCGTGTATGCGCTCGCTACCCGCGAGGCGAACGTTCTGGTCTGGAACCGGACCGCTGCTCGGGCGGAGGCGCTGGTACGCGAGCTGAGCGCGATCACCGGCGCGCGGTCGCTCTGCGTGCTCGAACCCGGGGCCGACGCGACACCGCGCGACGTCCCGGCGGTGGATATCGTGGTAAACACGACGAGCCTGGGAATGCACCGTGAGGGCGATCCGGCGCCGTGGTACCGGTTTGCCGGCCACGAGATCGCCTACGATATCGTCTACACGCCGCCTGAGACACCGCTCATCGAGCGTGCGGCGTCCGCCGGGTGCCGCGTGGTCACCGGCGACCGGATGTTCGCCGCGCAGGCCGCCGCGCAGTACGAGCTCTACCGGGTGCTCGCTACCGCCGATTCGGCCGACGCTTGACGAGGCCGGTGCGGACCCGACGGACGAGTCCGAGCTTTCGTACGCGCAGCTCTACCGGCGAGCGGTCCGGCAGCTCCTCGCCGGCGAGGATCAGCTCCCCGTCGTGTTTACGCATCTCGGTCGGCTCGACGAGTCGGCGCCGCGGCGCCCCGTCCTCGGTCCGTTCGATAATCTCGAGGAGCGACGACCCGCCGCGGACCGCCTGCTCGATGATGCGGACCTTGCCCACGTAGTCGAGACCTCGCGCCTCGATCTTCTCGGTCTTCACCGATCCGGCCTGGACCTGGTCGGCGCTCACCACGAGCTTCTGGCGGACGCGAGTCGCGAGCTCTTCGCGCTGCTCGGAGGACAGAGACGAGCTCTCGAGGCGGTCGTACACCTCTGCGACCCACTCCTTCGCCGGCGCAGCGGTCACGGGCTGCTTCTGAGGGGAGCTGAGGACTCGTCCAATGGATTCGAGCCGTGATCGATCGATCGCTTCGGCCGCCGCCTTCCGGCCCGCCGGCGCGCGCTCTCGAGTCCGCCCGGTAGCGACCTCCGGAACAAGCTCTATCCCGGCCTCCTCGAGGGCGGCCTGGAGCGCCCGTACGTCGTGCTCGTCGACGAGATATACCCCGGGAGCAAGCTCCCGCCAGATGAGCGAGCGCACGGGCTCGGCGTGCTCGACCGCGTACCGCCGCGCGTCCTGGACCGTCAATACGACTCCCCGAAAGAGCCGGATGCTCTCGTGCTCGCTCGCCCAGCCGCGCATCGTCACGATGACGTTCTGCGGGACCTTCTGCCCGGCGAGCTCCTGGAGCCGCTCCACGATGGATTCGAACTCCTGCCCCTCGCGCAGAGCGGACGCGAGACGTTCCTTGGTCAGCTCCAGATGCGGGTACCGGTCGTGTCGTCTGAGCTCGGCGATGCGCGCGACGAACAAACCATCCTCGAAGGTGAACTCCTCCGGCATAGTAACGTCAAAGTTAGGTTGTATCACGAGCGGCTTCTGCTCTTCGTCGACATCGGGCAGGGCGCCGACCGCAAGGTACCCATCGTCGAGGCGCGTGAGCATGCCCATCAACGTCACCGCTTCGCGTGCCCGCCGGCAGGTCTCTGCCGACTGATCGGGCGCGAGCACGAGCATGAGACGCTCGATCGACCGGGCGCTCATCGCGCGATCGCGCGGCAAGACCGTCAGGACCGCCTCGATCGCCGCGGAGAGCGGCGTGGATCCTTCCTCATCGCCGCTGCCGGAAGCCGCCGGAGGCCCGCCGCTGCGCGTTGTCGATGCGGCGGACGCGGCGAGCTCGGCGAGCCGCGCGCGGGGGGTGAGCGAGGCGAGACGGTGCCAGACGTCCGGTACCACGTCGATGCGGCCGTCGTCGGTAAGAGCGCCGGCGCGCACGAGCGCGTCCACGAGAATGGTCGCGCGGTGCACGTCGACAGGCGCGTGCGCGGCTTCGGTGTCGGCGTCCCCCGCGAGCGCGACCGAGGCGACCGGCTCGGCCAGCGGTGGGAGCCGCTCGGCGAGATCGGTGTGCGCGCGTTTGCGCAGGCTGTGATCGGCGCGGAAGAGCTCGGGACGTTCGCGGGCGTACGAGTAGAGCGAGACGAGGAGGGTGTCGGTGACCCAGGGCGTCGGCGCGTGCGGGTCGTCGCTGCAAAGCGGGCGCGAGGCGAACAGCAGCTCGGCGCGCAGCACCCGCTTCTCGAGAAGCTCCTGCAGGATCGGGTTGATGAGCAGCCGGTCGTGGTCGCGATAGACGAGCAGCCGATCTTCGAGGTTGAGCAGGCGCTGGTGGAGATCCAGGTAGCTGCGTTCGCCTGCGAACAGGAGGTAGAGTTCGTCGAAGTCCGGCTCGCCGAGCACCCAGACCGCGCTCAGAACCTGCGCATCCTCGTTGTCGATGAGGCTGACGATGCGCTCCTGGATCTCCGGCCGCCTGAGGAACGACTCGAGCCGCTTGATCAGGTCGTGTTTGTTGAACGGAGTCCGTATCGGCCCCAGGTAGTTGCGGACGAGCCCGAAAAACGCCTCGTCTCCAAGGGTGAGAAGCGCGCTCTTGAAGTCAGCCATTCGAGTCCCAGATCTCAATATGGTACTTGTAACCCTGCTCCGTCAGGAACTTCTGACGGTTCGCCCCGAACGTCTCTTCGGTCGTGTAGCGCGAGATGATGGAGTAGAAGTACGAGTTCTTCTGCTTCGGCCGCAGGATGCGTCCGAGCCGCTGCGCCTCCTCCTGCCTCGAGCCGAAGGTGCCCGACACCTGGATCGCCACCGACGCGTCCGGCAGGTCGATCGCGAAGTTGGCCACCTTGCTCACCACGATGACCTGGATCTCGCCGCCGCGGAACGCCTCGTAGATGCGCTCGCGCTCCTGGTTGGGGGTCTTGCCCGTGATGATGGGCGCGTCGAGCGCCTGCGCGAGGTCCTTGAGCTGGCTGATGTACTGGCCGATCACCATGATCGAGTCCTCGCGGTGATTCTCGATAATCTGCCGCGCGATGTCGATCTTGCGCGGATTCTCGCTCGCGACGCGGAACTTGCCGCGCTTGTCCGCCGTCGCGTACTCGATCTTGAGGCTGTCCGGCAGGTCGATGCGGATCTCGTAGCAGTTGGCCTCTGCGATCCAGCCCTTCTGCTCGAGCTCCTTCCAGGGTACGTCGTACCGTTTGGGCCCGACGAGGCTGAAGACGTCCGATTCGCGCCCGTCCTCGCGGATCAGCGTCGCGGTGAGCCCCAGGCGGCGCACCGCCTGAATCTCCGCAGTCACCCGGAACACAGGAGCGGGCAGCAGGTGAACCTCGTCGTAGATGATGAGGCCCCAGTTGCGCTCGCCGAAGATCCGGAAGTGCGGAAACTCCTCGTCCTTGTTCTTGCGCCAGGTGATGATCTGATAGGTCGCGATCGTGACGGGGCGGATGAGTTTTCTGTCGCCGGAGTACTCGCCAATGTCGTCCTCGCTGAGCTCGGTCTTGTCGAGGAGCTCGTCGATCCACTGGTGCACCGCGGCGACGTTCGTCGTGAGGATCAGCGTGTTCGAGCCCACGATCTCCATGACCTTCATGCCCACGATCGTTTTTCCCGCACCGCACGGCAGCACGATCGTGCCGAACCCGGTACCCGGTCGGCCGGTACCGTAGAAGGCGCGCGCCGCCTCGACCTGGTAGTCACGCACGACAAAGGGGGAACCGCTCGTGGCCGTTTCTCGCAGCGGCACGGAAAGCGGATCGCCCTCGACGAGCGGCGCCTCGTCCTTGACGGGATAGCCGATGTGGATGAGCTCCTGCTTGATGGTGCCGCGGTCGTAGAGCTCGACGAGGAAGCCCGATCGGTCGGCCTGATCCCACGGCGTGAGGTACTTGCTCACGCGCTTGTTGGTCATCAGCTCCTGCCGGATTGCACCGTCGGGAACGTCGAGGAAGAGCTGTCGCTCGCGGTCGGTCTCGAGCAGGTGTATCTTGCCGTACCGCGAGATCGTATCCTCGATGAAGAAGCGCACGTTGTCGGGAATCGGGAACCGGCCGTACGTGTCGAGCGCACGGAGGATCCGGTCGGCATTCAGACCGGCGGACGCCGCGTTCCAGAGCGACAGCGGTGTGAGGCGGTAGGTGTGCATGTGCTCGGGGCTCTTCTCGAGCTCCGCGAAGGCTGTGAGCTCCGCCCGCGCCTCCTCGAAACCCGGATCGTGGACGTCCACGAGGAGGCTTGCGTCGCTCTGGATGATCAGGGGGGTTCCGGACGGTTCGGCCATGGAGAAGCTAGGATATGCAAACCACGAGGCGGAATCAACTCGACCGGTGCCGTCCCGGCCGCGCCGGCCTCGCTCAGAGCGTGCGTTCGAGCGCGCCCAGGGCGATCCACGCCATGAGGCCGCTGCCCACGCGCAGCGCTTCCTCGTCGAGGTCGAACCGGGACGAGTGCACGGGGTGGACGATGCCGCGGCTCTCGTTTCGTACGCCCAGGTTGTAGAAGCACGCGGGGCGCTCCTTGGCGAAGTAGGCGAAGTCTTCGGCCCACATGGCCGGCGGCAGATCGACCACCCGGCCCTCCCCGAGGTACTCGACGGCGCGCTCGCGCGCGAGCGTCGTCGCGTCGGCGTCGTTGACGACCGGCGGATACCCACGGAGGATCTCTACCTGTGCGGTTGCGCCGAGCGACGCGACGAGATCGCGCGAAATCGCCTCGATCTCTGCGAGCGCCCGGTCACGCCACCGCTCGTCGACCGTGCGGAAGGTTCCGGCGAGCTCGGCCGTCTCGGGGATGACGTTGATCGCGCCTTCCGCGACGAAGCGCCCGAAGGTGAGGACGCTCGGCGTGATCGGGTTCGCAAAGCGGCTGACGACCTGCTGGAGCGTGACGATAAGCTGCGAAGCGATGGCGATCGGGTCGACGGCGTCGTGCGGCTTCGCCGCGTGACCGCCCCGTCCGCGGACGGTGATGGCGAGGTCGTCGGCGCTCGCCATGAAGAGTCCCGGGTTGAAGCCGACGGTGCCGACCGGGAGATCCGGGTTCACGTGCTGCCCGAAGACCGACTGAACCCGCGGCGACTCGAGCGCGCCGTCGCCGATCATCGCCTGCGCGCCGCCGGGTGCGCGTTCCTCTGCCGGCTGGAAGATAAGCCTGACGGTACCCGAGAGCGCACCGCGCAGGCGAGCGAGAATTCGGCCCGTCGTCAGGAGCGAGGCCGTGTGCCCGTCGTGACCGCAGGCGTGCATCACGCCCTCCACCGTCGAGCAGAACCCGTGGTCGTTCTCCTCGCCTATGGGCAGCGCGTCCATGTCGGCGCGCAGCGCCACGACCGGTGCACCCGCGCGGTCGAAAGCGGCGTCTCCGGCGATCGTCGCGACCACGCCGTGACCGCCGATCCCGCAGGTGTACGGAATGCCGGCCTGTGAGAGCTCGTCGGCGACGAACGCCGCGGTGCGTTCCTCGTCGAACGAAAGCTCGGGCGTGCGGTGAATCGTCCGTCTGACGCGGACCGTGTCGTCGTAGAGCTCGTCGGCGAGGCGCCGAACCGTTTCCGCGGTGATCATCTGGGACGAATCTACGCCGCGGCTGCCGGCCGATCAAGCGGAATCGGTCGTGCCGGCGGCCGGCGGGTTGCCGGCGCGGCTGACCCGAGCGACGTCGTGCGGTATACTGCGCGCAGGTGAGGGGCCCCGCCATGAAGACGTTCGTTATCGACACCAATGTGTTCATCCACAAGCCGGACTGTGTGCTGAGCTTCCGCGACAACGAGGTGGTCGTTCCGCTCTGGGTCCTCGAGGAGCTCGACAAGCTCAAGACCTACAGCGACGAGCGCGGCCGCAACGCCCGGCACGCGATCCGCTTCCTCGACCAGCTCGGGCGCAAGGGAAGCCTCAGCGAGGGAGTGAAGATGGAGAACGGCTCGGTGCTTCGCGTCGTGATGAGGCACGAGACCGAGCTTCCCGCCGACATGCTGAGCGACAAGGCGGACAATAAGATCATCCTCACCGCGTACGACCTCGCCCAGCGGGGCCAGATGGTCTTCTTCGTCTCCAAGGACATCAACGCGCGCGTCAAGGCGACCGCGCTTGGGATCAAGGCGGTCGACTATGAGAAGCAGAAGGTCAACATCGACAGGCTCTACGCCGGCTTCACCGAGCTCGACGCGACCGCGGACACCGTCGCCGAGCTCCAGTCGCAGAAGCGGCTCGACTGGCCCGACACGTACCCGCCGAACCACTATCTGATCCTCCACGACCGGGTGCACGACGAGACCGTGCTCAGCCGCTACTACCACGAGTCGGGCCGCCTCGAGTACGTCGATCATCGCATGCCGTCGGTAGCCGGTGTACGTCCGCTGAACGACCAGCAACGCATGGCGCTCGACCTGCTCATGGACGAGTCGGTGAACCTCGTGACGATGGTCGGCAAAGCGGGAACCGGGAAGACCCTGCTCGCGATCGCCGCCGGCCTCAAGATGACGCTCGAAGATCGGACCTACAACCGGGTGCTCGTGAGCCGGCCCGTCATACCGATGGGCAAGGACATCGGCTACCTGCCGGGCCAGAAGAACGAGAAGCTCTCGCACTGGATGCAGCCGCTCTTCGACAACCTCGAGTACATCCTGAGCGTCTACAAGCGACAGAACATCAAGAGCGCCGAGCAACTGATCAACAACCGGGTCATCGAGCTCGAGGCGCTTTCCTATATCAGGGGCCGATCGCTGCCGGGTCAGTTCATCATAATCGACGAGGCGCAGAACCTCTCCCCGCACGAGGTCAAGACGATCGTCAGCCGCGCCGGGGAGGCGAGCAAGGTCGTGCTCACCGGCGACCCCTACCAGATCGACAGTCCCTATCTGGACGCGAGCTCGAACGGGCTGAGCTTCCTCGTGGAGGCGTTCAAGGGGCAGGAGGTCTTCGGCCACGTCATCCTGGACAAGTCCGAGCGCAGCGAGCTCGCCGAGCTTGCAGCAGAGTTGCTTTGACAAGTCTGCCGCCGAAGCGCGGTGCGCCCGCGCGTTACCGCCGGGAGGCCGACCGGGCGCTCCCGGCGAGCCGCCGGAACGTGGCGAGCAGCGCCTGCGCGCCTTCGGGCCGGGTGCCGATGCCCTGCCAGATGGGCGGCTTGCCGCCGCCCTTGCCGTCGACGAGCGGCAGGAGCTCGTCGCGGAGGGTGTCGAAGGCGAGGCCGCTGCCCGGCGCCAGCCCGACCGTCCAGTGCAGGCGATCGCGCTCGCGGTTCACGAGGCACGACCCCACGCCGGTGGTGGAGACGAGCTGCTCGGTGACGCCTCGGAGGAAGTCGCTCGATTCGCCGTCGAACTCCGCGGTGACGACTCGCCGGCCGTGCTCGGGCTCCGCGTCGGTCAGCAGGCTCCGTGCCACGAGCTCGTGGATGCGCCCGCGCAGCCGGCGGTTCTCCAGATCGGCCTCCCGGAACCTGGCTTCCTGCTTCTCGACCCGCTCGACGATCTCGTGCGGCTGGGCGCTGAGCATGGAGCCGAGCCGGTTGGCGATGTCGCTCGTGCGCCGGTAGTGCGTGAGCGCGCGGTCGCCTATCTTCCACGCGATGCGCGCATGCCCTCGGATCGTCTCCACGCCAACCGCGTGGACGAGCCGGATCTCGCCGGTGCGAGCCGTATGGACGCCACCGCAGGCGACGCAGTCGAAGTCGCCCACCTGGACGACGCGTATACTCCCGGAAACCTTCGGCGGCCGACGCAGCGGAAACCGGTCGATGTCGTCTTCGGACACCCACTCGGCGTTGACCGGGAGGTCGGCCTCGATCGCGTCGTTCGCGATGCGTTCCACGGCTTCGAGGTCCGCCGGCGGGACCTCCTCCGCGTCGACCTCGATCGTCGTGACGTCGCTTCCCTGGTGCACGCTCACCGTCGCGTACCCGCCCACGCGCACGAGCGCGGCGGACAGGATGTGCTGGCCGGTGTGTTGCTGGCGATAGTCGCGCCGGTGCTGCGCGTCCACGCGGGCGGGTACGGTCGCGCCCGCATCCACGTCGAGCTGGGCACCGAGCACGTGGTAGACCTCGCCGTCTTCCTTGCGGACGTGGACGACGTCGATGCCGGCGAGCTCGCCGCGGTCGGCGGGCTGTCCGCCGCCCTCGGGGTAGAACGCCGTCCGGTCGAGTCGCACCTCCGGGCGACCGTTGCGGTCGCCGCGCTCGACCACCGTCGCCTCGAACTCGCAGAGCTCCGGGTCTTCGTAGTAGAGCAGCCTGGTCATGTCGTTGAGTATCGCGCGAAAGACGGGGTGCCGCCAAGACGGCTCCCGCGCGGACAGGGGATCGCGGTGGTGCGCCCGCGGCGACCCGCGCCGCCGGCGGCGTCGTGCTGCGACGGGCGCGCCCCGAAAGCTCGCTATTCGACCTGTGGCACGCGTCCACCGGCCTTGACGAGCGCGTCGCACGTCTTTTCGGCGTCGCCGTCCTCCACGGAGGCGAGCACGATGTGACCGCCCTCCTGGATCCCGTGCTGGAAGAAGGCGACCTCCTCGCCGTCTACGCCGATGTGCATGAGGTAGCTCTCGATCGTGTCGTCGTTCACAAACGCTCCCCCCGCGTTTCCGGCACCGGCCGGCGCTCCGGGAGCGCCGACGCCGCCGGCGATACCCGCGTTGGCCGAAGGCATCGCGCGTACGTTCTTGGAGGACTCGATCGTGTGGCGGCTGTGGATAGACGTCTGTTCGGTGTCGATCCCCGCCTCCTCGAGCTTCTTGATCGCCTTTTCGGCGTCGGATACGTCCGAATACAATGCAACAACGTTCTTCATGTCGTCCTCCTGCGCTCAGGATACCGAATGCCGCGCCTTCGGCGCATAACCTGAATGGGTGAGCGCGCAGGCGAAGAATCGTTTGCACCGCACCGGTGATCGGGCGTATAGTGGAGGTGTGCGCGAGCTCACGACCTGCCAGCACTGCCATCGCTACATAGCTCCGGATTTCGCGTACTGTCCGTACTGCGGGAGGCGCCGCGCGGAGAGCTACGAGTTTCGAAAGCTGCTCGATACGCCGTTCGAGCGCATGGAGCAGAGCGTGCAGGAGTATTCGCTGCGCCGACTCGAGGTGATCGAGCGGCAGCTGCAGTCGCTCGAGGTCGATCTGCAGCATCTCATCGACGACCATCCGGCCGCTCGGGCGTGAGCTCTCACGGAAACGATAGAAAATCTCTACAGGTTGGCGGCTCCTGCCGAAACTGAAGAGAGGAAGGTGTCTTGAGACGGTTGTTCGTCTGCACAGCGTTTTTTTTGGCCGCGATCTCGGTGTCCGCGGAGGTCTCGTTCTCCGGCCTCGATCTCTCTCCCGACGAGCGCCTGCTCTTCGCCGCATCCTCCGACGCTCCGGGCTTCGGCTCGTATCGCACGCTGTTCCGAGCCGACCTTTCCCGCGTCAGCGGGGCGGCGAGCGGGCGGGGAATCGCCGGAGGCGACGTGCTCGAAGACGCCCCCATCGAGCAACTGACCCACTTCCCGGAGATCCTCACGTATCTACGAGCGCTCGACACGGTTCAGATCCAGAACCGTTTCGGCGTGTTTCGGGCCGATGTCGCGACGGGCGCCTTCGCCGCGGTGGACGGCTTCCAGAGTTTCGCCGCCGGCGCGCCGGTGGGCAATGGTAAGGTGTTTCCGGTTACCTCGTCACCCGACGGGCGCTACCTCCTCGTCGTCGAACCCACGAGCCCCGCGTACGGGGAGCTCGTTCTGCTCGCGATCGACGGCAGCTCGCGCACGACGATCGCACGGGAGGTGGAGCTGTCCACCGAACGCCCTCCCGCGCGCTGGTCGCCCGACTCGCAATTCTTCGTCTACGCGCGCGGCGGCGACCTGTACTACTATTCGATCGATCAGTTCGAACGCGGGCGGCTGCTCGGCGAGTCGTACCGCGAAATCGGCCCCGGTACGCTCGCGAGCGTACGCTGGTCTCCCGAAAGCTCGCTCTACTACGTTTCGGGAAGCCTGGTCTACGAGATCCTCGGACCGGAGTTCTTCACGCGATCGCTTTACGCCGGCCTGCTGCAGATAGGCACGATTGTCGGGAAGCTGCCGTTTCCCTTCGACCCGAACTTCGACAGCTTCGAGATAGGGCCGAATGGCGAGCGGGCGCTCCTCAACAGGGGCGGTCGGAACCTCTTCCTGCTCTACCTCGATCCCGACGATTTCGCCGGGGACGGCCGGATCGTCGGGCTTCCGTCGCTGTTTCTCCCGCGGAACACACGCGTTCGCCAGATTGTCTGGTCCAGCCTCGGGCAGATCGTCGTACTGGCGGGCAGCATCGAAGAGGGCGAGACTCGATCGACGGTCTTCCGACTCGACACGGGAAGCGGTGTCGACACGCTCGTCTTCGACCGTACCGACGACGCCGGCGTACAGGAGCTGCGGCTCTCGCCCGACGAGGCGACGATCGCTCTGCTGACTCCCGATGGAGCGGCGTTCCGCGATCCGGCAACCTGGAGGCTCGAGCGACGCGTGCGACTCGAAGACCCGGTGCACGCCGTCTGGCTCGACGACGAACGGCTGCTCGTCGGCGGACGGACGACGATCGACGTCGTCACCGCGGCCACCGGCGCTCGAGAGGTGCTCGCGCTCGCGCAGGCCGAGGACCACGGCTTCGCCGACGACGGCACGGCGATCGCGGTGGCCGGCGGTGAGACGTTCGAGCTCGCAGGCGGCCGTTGGGTCGCCTCCGAGCGTGCGCCGGACGCCCGCAAGCGCGTCTCCGGCGAGCGATTCCGGGTTTTTCTGGAATCCTTGAGCTCCGGGAGCTATCGTTCTATCGTGATGGTCCGTCGGGCGCAGGGCGTCGGTACGAGTCTCCTCTTCCCGCCTCCGCAGCGTACCTACGAGCCGTTTCCGGACACGGACGAGCCGGTGGACTTCGCGTACTTCACGCACGGGTCGCGGATACGGCGGCGCGAGGTGTCGTTCGTGTTCAACGCGATCGACAGCGTCGAGGGGCTCACGGAGATTCTGAACACGCTCGCCTTCTACGACGTGACGGCGACCTTCTTCGTGAACGGTCGCTTCATACGCCGTCATCCCGCCGCGCTCGCCCAGATCGCCGGCGCCGGCCACGAGGTGGGATCGCTGTTCTTCGCGCATTTCGACATGTCGGATCGGCGCTACCGCATCACGCCGGAGTTCGTCCAGGAGGGCCTCGCGCGCAACGAGGACGAGTACTTCGCGGCGACCGGACGCGAGCTCTCGCTGCTGTGGCACGCGCCGTACTACTTCGTGAGCGACGAGATCATCGAGGCGGGCACCGAGGCGAACTACGTCTACGTGGGGCGTGACATCGACAGCCTCGACTGGGTGCCGCGGCGTACCGATGAGGGCCTGAGTCGGCTCTATCGGCCATCGGCCCGGCTCGTGGAGCGGATCCTCGATCGAAAGCAGCCCGGCTCGATCGTCTCCATGCAGGTCGGGATCTCGGAGGAGGCGCGCGGGGGCCGCGACGACTATCTCTTTCAGCGGCTCGACCTCCTGATCAACGGCCTGCTCGAGCAGGGCTACGAGGTCGTCCCCGTCTCGACGCTGCTCGACCATGCGCGTTAGCATTTGACCGGCAGCCGCCGGCTGCCGATAGAGGAAGTGGAGGGAGTATGTCCTTACGAGCCAATTCAGTCAGCGCTTACAAAGAGACGTCCGTACGTACGGCGAGCGGTGGACAGATGGTCCTCATGCTCTACGACGGCGCGATCCGTAGCATAGACGCGGCGATCGGGTACATCGAGTCGGGGACGAAGCAGCTCGATCTCGTCAACAGCGCGGTGCTCAAGGCTCAGGATATCATCACCGAGCTCATGGTCTCGCTCGATTTCGACAAGGGCGGCGAGATTGCGACGAAGCTCTTTAGTCTTTACCGCTTCTTCAACGATCAGCTGATGGAGGGTAACCTCAACAAGGACGCTGAGCCGCTGAAGAGCGTACGCTCCATGATGAGCGAGCTCCGGTCGGCCTGGGCACAGATCGCTTCCACCACGAACGTCGAGGGCCGCACGTCGAACGGCGTGAACATCGCCGGGTAGGTCCGCATGAGTCAGCTTTCTGCCGACGAGTTCAACGAACGCGTGCGAATCCTCCGCCGCTACCGCGAGGCGCTCGTGCGTCAGCGGGACCGATTCCGAGACTACCTCCTGGTTCTCGAGGCGCGCGGCGCGGGCGGAGACCCTGCCGAAGAGCTCGAATTCCACGTCGAGCTCGAGGCATCGATCGTGAGGGAGATCTCCTCCTTCGAGCGCACGATCGAGCCGCTGGAGACGCTGTACCGGGCGCACGATTCTGAAGGCGCGCAAGAGATCCCCGCGCTGCGCGAAGCACTCGTGAAAACGCGCGACGAAGTTCTCCGGCGGACCCAGGGCAACCGGGAGGTCCTGCGTGACCAGCTCGACGCAATCCGTCGTGAGATCTCCTCGCTCAGGGTCCTCCATACCGGTCATCACTCCTTCGCGGGCGCCGCGCCGGCGGGGCCCGCCGTCGTCGACGTTACGGCCTGATCGACCTCACCCCCTTCCCACGCGCCTCGAAATCGTATAAATTGCAGAAGAGTTGCATAAATATGCGTTCCTACGCGATGGAGAGCCCATGATGACAACCGACGTATCGGCATTCAACGTACCCGAGGACCTCAGACGCGTCTTCGACGCGGTGGAGGTGATTCTTCCCGAGAGCCGGAGCCACCTCCTCGAGCTCGCGTTCTTCGAGCCCGACGCCGATGTGGTGGAGGTTGCCTACGACGTACCGGGTCGCGGTCGGGTCGTCGAGGCGACCGTGGGGAAGTGCAAGAACGGCGCCGCGGTCAACTACGTGGAGCCGTACATGCGACGGCGCGACCCCGAGGCGATGGTGATCGCCGACGACCGGCCGAGCGACAAGCGTCGCTTCGCCGACCGGTTCGGCGGCTCGTTCGACTCGGTGCGGGGCGAGACCTTCGCCTGGTTTGCCTCGCAGGAGAAGCTCATCGTGCTGCCGTTCCACTCCGGCGACGAGGGCGCCGGATGCCCGACGCTGCTCGTTGCGCCGTCGAACGCCGGTTTCTTTGTCGCCGGTCTGGCCGATCTTCAGGGGTTCATCCCGGCTGCGGAGATCCCGGCAGGGTTCACGCCGCAGGCGGTGATCTACCTCGCGCCTCCCTTCCGGCACACGCACTTCGACGGAAGGCAGGTCGTCATTCACAATCGGTTGCCCGGGATGCACGAGCTGTTCAGCTACAATCTCTACCCCGGTCCGAGCGCCAAGAAGGGAGTCTACGGCATCCTGCTCAACATTGGTGAGCAGGAAGGGTGGACGACCCTCCACAGCTCGGCGGTGCGGCTGATCACCCCGTACGACAACGAGTTCGTCATCATGCACGAGGGTGCGAGCGGCGGGGGCAAGAGCGAGATGACCCAGGCGATGCACCGCGAGCCCGACGGCCGGCTGCGCCTGGGGGAGGATACGGTCACCGGCGAACGCCTCTATCTGGACCTGCTGGACACGTGCGAGCTCCACCCGATCACCGACGACATGGCGCTTGCGCACCCGAGCTTCCAGGAGGACTCGCGCCGACTCGTCATTAGCGACGCCGAGGCCGGATGGTTCCTGCGCGTCGACCACCTCACCGAGTACGGGACCGAGCCCTTCCTCGAAAAGCTCTGTATCTCACCGCCCGAACCGCTGATCTTCCTCAACATTGACGGCAAGCCGCACTCCACGATCCTGCTCTGGGAGCACATCATGGACGCTCCGGACACGCCGTGTCCGAACCCGCGCGTGATCATGCCGCGGCACTTCGTCGAGAACACGGTGGACGGAACCGTTCAGGTCGATGTGCGGAGTTTCGGCGTGCGTACGCCGCCGTGCACGCGCGAGAACCCGAACTACGGCATTCTGGGAATGTTGCACGTCCTGCCTCCGGCGCTCGCCTGGCTCTGGCGCCTGGCGGCTCCTCGTGGGCACGCGAATCCGAGTATCGTGACCGCCGAAGGGCTCACGAGCGAAGGCGTCGGCTCCTACTGGCCGTTCGCCACGGGGACCAAGGTACGCCACGCCAACCTGCTTCTCGAGTTGATCGAGAGCACGCCCGGTACGCGCTACGTCCTCATTCCGAATCAGCACATTGGCGCGTACAAGGTCGGCTTCATGTCGGAGTGGATCGCCCGCGAGTGGATGGCGCGCAGAGGAAACCTCCGATTCCGCCCCGGCCAGCTCGTCGACGCGAGGTGCTCGCTGCTCGGATACAGCCCGATGTCACTGCGCGTCAACGGCCAGGAGATCCCGCGAGGGATCCTCCGCGTCGACGAGCAGCTGGAGGTCGGATCGGACGGGTACGACCAGGGAGCGCGTATCCTGCGCGAGTTCTTCCTCGCCGAGCTCGAGCAGTTCGACACCCCGGACCTCATGCCGCTCGGGCGCCGGATCATCGACCTGTGCCGCAACGGCGCGACCGTGCAGGAGTTCCAGGCCGTGTTGCCGCAATGAGCTGACCCTGTTTGCAAGGATCGTGTCGGTCGGGTACCCTGATACGAGTTGCCGTGCGGCGATCGCCGCGCGGTCGAAGGCCCGGAGGGCATGGAGGACAGATCAGCCACAGACGAATACCGCGAGTCCTTCGACTATCGGCTGCGCGAGCTCGAAACGCTGATGGATACCGTCCCGGCGTTCGTCTTCCTGACCCGGGACCGGGCCGGTCGGACGATGACCGGAAACCGCGCGACTCGCGAAGCACTACGCGTACCTCCCGGAACGAGTGTCTTGAAGCCGGCACCCGCGGATGAGCCTGCCGGGCAGTTCCGCGTCTTCCGCGACGGTCGCGAGATCCGTTCGCAGGAGCTTCCGGTGCAGCGCGCGGCGCTCACCGGTGAGGAGGTGCGTGGCTACGAGTTCGACGTGGTCTACGAGGACGGCGGCAGCCGGACGCTCCTCGGCAACGCCGCGCCGCTTCGCGGGGAGAACGGCGACCCGTACGGCGCCGTGGGCGCGTTCGTCGACGTCACGGCGTGGAAGGAGACCGAGGCCGCGCTCGAAGAGAGCCGCCGCGAGGCCGAGCGGCACCTCGCGGAGCTCGAGGCGACCTACGAGAATGCGCCGGTGGGCCTGTGCGTCCTCGATAGCGACCTGCGGTTCACGCGAGTCAACGATCGGCTCGCCGAGATGAACGGCGTGTCGGTGCGCGAGCACATCGGTCGAACCGTCGCGGAGGTGCTGCCGGGCATAGCGGACGGGGCAACGCCCGGTCTGCGGCGCGTCCTCGAGACCGGTGAGCCGGTACTCAACGTCGAGCTTTCCGGCACCACACCCGCGCAGCCCGACGTCGAGCGCACGTGGCTCGAAAGCTGGCTTCCGCTCTACGACGCGCAGGGCAATGTCTCCGCGATCAACCTGGTTGCCCAGGAGATCACCGGTCGCAAGCGTGCTGAGGAGGAGCTGCGTGCGCTCAACCGCACGCTCGAGCGACAGGTCGCCGAGCGGACTGCGGTGGCCGAGGCGCAGGCCGCGCAGCTGCGCTCGCTCGCCGTCCAGCTCATCGAGACGGAGGAGCGGGAGCACAGGCGCGTCGCCGCTCTCCTGCACGAAGACATCCAGCAGATGCTCGCCGGCGCCCAGCTTCACCTGCAGGCGGCACGCGGTCGCCGAGACGACCCGTCGCTCGACCGGGTGGAGACGCTGCTGGTCGACGCGATCGAGAAGACCCGCCGGCTCTCGCACGAGCTGAGTCCCGCGGTTCTCGGTCATGCCGACCTCTACAGCGCGCTCGGATGGCTCGTCGGCCGCATGCGGGAAGAGTTCGGGCTCCGCGTCGAGCTCGGCCGTGAGGGCGACGTGGCGGTGGGCGATCAGGCGGTCAAGGCGTTCCTTTTTCGCGCGGTGCAGGAGCTGCTGTTCAACGTGGCCAAGCACTCACGGGTGAACGAGGCGCGGGTAGAGCTCGTCGGCACGTCCGATGAGGTCCGGGTGATCGTGAGCGACGACGGCGCCGGATTCGACCCGGCTATCCTCGAGCCGTCGGCGGTCGGCTCCGGACTCGGGCTGCTGAGTTTGCGGGAGCGGGCGAGGTCGATGGGCGGAAGCTTCGACCTTCAGAGCCGTCCCGGTGACGGGGCGCGATTCACGCTGTCGGTTCCGCGCGTCGTTTCCCGGGTAACCGATGCCAGCGCCCCGGACCGATCGAGCCAGACCGTGTCGGCCGGTGCTCGTCCGAAGCTCGCGGGAGCGAGGGAGATCACCCTGCTCGTCGTCGACGATCACCGCGTCATGCGCGAGGGGCTCGTGACCATGCTCTCAGAGCAGCCCGGGATGCACGTCTCCGGCGAAGCGTCCACGGGCGAGGAGGCGGTCGAAATGACGGCGCGGCTGCGCCCGCAGGTCGTGCTCATGGACGTCGCGCTGCCGCACATGGACGGCGTGGAGGCGACGCGCCGGATCAAGCTTCGGTTTCCCGGCGTCCGTGTTATCGGCCTGTCCATGTACGACGACGAAGAGATCGCCCGGACGATGCTCGCTGCCGGCGCCGAAACCTTCCTGAACAAGGCCGAATCCTCGGGTTTGCTCGCCAGGGTGATCTACGGCGTCGAAGCCGATCCGCCGGCCGACGGCTGAACCGACTCAGCCGGGATTCGCGAGCTCTTCGCCGCTTTTCCCGGCAAACGCCCGCGCGGTACAATAGGCGCATGTGTGACGCCCTCTACCTGCTCGACGGGTACAGCCTGGTGTACCGGAGCTACTTCGCCTTCATCCGTAACCCGCTGGTCAACCCGAAGGGGCGAAACGCGAGCGCGATCTTCGGGTTCTTCCGCTCGCTCTTCCTCCTGCTCGACGACCGTACCCCGTCGCACTTCGCCGTCGTGCTCGACTCGCGCACGCCCACCTTCCGTCACCAGAAGTACGAAGAGTACAAGACGACGCGCGAGAAGACCCCGGAGGACCTCAAGAACGAGATTCCCGTCATCGAGGAGATCCTCGACAAGCTCGGCGTGCCCACGGTGCGGGTCGACGGGTACGAGGCCGACGACGTCATGGCCACGCTCGCGCTTCGGGCGAAGGTCGAGGAGCGTTTCTGCTACGTCGTGAGCGGAGACAAGGACCTCCTCCAGCTCGTCGACGGTCCGGTCACCGTTCTCAAGCCGGAGTCGGGCGGCGGGTTCACCGAGCTCGACCGCGACGGGGTAGTGGAGACGTGGGGCGTCACGCCGGAGCAGATCCTCGACTACCTCGCGCTCGTGGGCGACAGCTCGGACAACGTGCCGGGGGTGAAGGGCATCGGCGCGAAGACCGCAGCAAAGCTGCTCGGCGAGTACGCCACGCTCGACGAGATCTACGACCACCTCGACGAGATCTCCAGCAAGAGCCAGCGGGAGAAGCTCGCCGACGGCCGCGACCTCGCCTTCCTGAGCCGCGACCTCGTGCGCTTGGAGACCGATGTGCCGCTCGAGCGGGGCATCGACGATTTTCGTCTCGGTGAGCTGGACCGCGAGGCCGCCGCCCCGTACTTCGCTGCCGAGGGGATGCGGTCGCTCGTGAAGGAGATGATCGGGCGCGAGTCGATCGACCTGCCCGAGGACGACCCGCGGATGCGCCGCGCGGTGCTCGTCGCTTCGCGCGAGATGGCGAGCTGGCTCGACGACGCGAACGCGACGCTCGACCCCTCCGGCGCCACCGACGAGAAAGCGGACGAGGCCGGGCGAGGGGAGGGCGCCGGGCGCCGAGACACCCGCACCGGATCCGGCCCCGGGGCGGGCGAGGCCGGCTCGACCGCCGTCGAGCGTCCCGCGCTCATGAGCTGGGAGCGCGACCCCGCCGACGGTGAGCGCGGCCGGTACGAGCTCGTGGACACGCTCGAGGCGCTCGAGCGGTGGTGTGAGACGGCACGGTCGGCCGGCATCGTCGCGTTCGACTGCGAGACGACCTCGCTCGACGCGATGACGGCGCAGCCGATCGGATTCTCGTTCGCCACCGAGTCCGGGAAGGCGTGCTACGTCGCGCTGCACGGACCGCATGGCCCGGTGCTCCCGACCGACGAGTGCCGCTCGCGCATCGGCACGCTCCTCGAGGATCCGGCTGTCCGCGTCGTGGGGCAGAACCTCAAGTACGACTACAAGGTCGTCGCGCGCTGGGGGGTGCGAATCGCGAACCCGTGGTTCGACACGATGATCGCCGCGTGGCTGCTGGACACCGAGTCGAACCGCCTCGGGATGGACGCGCTCGCCGAAGACTACCTGGGCTACAGCACGTTGCACTACGCCGACGTCGTTCCGAAAGCGGCGAGGGGCGAGCCGGAGAACACCTTCGACGTCGTCCCGCTCGATCGGGCCACCGCCTACGCGGCCGAGGACGCGGACATCACCCTCAGACTCTCCCGTGTGCTTGCGCGGCTGCTCGACGAGCACGGTATGACGACGCTCTTCCACGAGATCGAAATGCCGCTTCTGCCCATCCTCGCGGAGATGGAGCTCGAGGGGATTCGTCTGGATACCGCCGAGCTCGCGAAGTACAGCGTCGAGCTCGAGAGCGAGCTCGCCGACATCGAGCAGGAGATCTACTCGCTGGTCGGGCACGAGTTCAACATCGGCTCGACGAAGCAACTCCAGCAGGTCCTCTTCGAGGAGCGCAAGCTCACTCCGGGCAAGAAGACGAAGACCGGCTACTCGACCGACGTCAGCGTCCTGCAGGATCTCGCGCGCGAAGACCCGGTCCCCGCGCTCGTGCTGCGTAACCGCACGCTCTCGAAGCTCAAGAGCACCTACGTCGATTCGCTTCCCGAGATGGTGAAGCCGGATACCGGCCGCATCCACACGCACTTCAACATCAACGGAACCGCAACCGGTCGCATCAGCTCCACCGATCCAAACCTGCAGAACATCCCCATCCGTGACGAGGAGGGCCGGCGGATCCGCAGCGCGTTCGTGCCCCGCGACGGCTGGCGATTCGTGAGCGCCGACTATTCGCAGATAGAGCTCGTGGTCCTTGCACACCTCTCGGATGACCCGGGTTTGAAGAAGGCGTTCGCCGAGGGGGTCGACGTGCACCGCCACACCGGCTCGCTCATCTTCGGCGTCGAGCCGGACGACGTCACCGCGGCGCAGCGACGAATCGCGAAGACGATCAACTTCGGCGTGATGTACGGGATGAGCACCTTCCGGCTCGCCCGCGACCTGCAGATCTCGCGCCGCGAGGCGGAGGCGTTCATCGAGGCGTACTTCACCACCTACTCGCGGATCAAGAGCTTCATCGACGAGACCGTCGCCCGTGCCGAGGAGCGCGGCTACGTGGAGACGATTCTCGGCCGTCGCCGCTATCTCGCGAACATCTCGAACCGCAACCGCACCGTGAAGATGGCCTCCGAGCGGATCGCGGTGAACACGCCCATCCAGGGGAGCGCTGCGGACATCATAAAGAAGGCGATGATCGACCTCTCGGCCGTGCTGCGCGAACGATCGCTCGAGAGCCGATTGCTCCTCCAGGTGCACGACGAGCTCATCCTCGAGTGTCCGGTAGCCGAGGTCGAGGAGGTCGGCGAGCTCGTCAAGGAGGTGATGGCGGACGCGGTCGAACTCTCCATCCCACTCAAGGTCTCCGTGGAGACCGGCTCGAGTTGGGGAGAGATGCATTGATCGTCGTCGGCGTGACCGGCAAGTACTGCGCGGGCAAGAGCACCGCGGGAGAAATCCTCGAGGAGCACGGGTACGCGCAAATCGAGGTCGACCAACTGGGGCACGATGCACTGGCCGCCGAGCGCGATCGGGTGGCCGAGGCGTTCGGGCAGGGAGTTCTCGGGGCCGACGGCCGGGTGGACAGGCGCGCGCTCTCGCGCGTCGTGTTCTCCGACGACGCGGCGCTGCGCCGGCTCGAGTCGATCCTGCACCCGCGCATGGTCGAGATGACCGCGGCTCGCGTACGCGAGCTCGCCGCCGGGGATGCGACGCGACCCGGCGTCGTGATCAACGCCGCCATCCTCTTCCGGATGGGCCTCGACGAGCTCTGCGATACTGTGCTCTACGTAACCGCTCCCTTCTTTACGATCTGGCGCCGCGCACGCTCCCGCGACGGTGCTTCGATCGTTCAGGTCGTGAAGCGATTGCGGTCGCAGCGCGACGTAGACCCTCAATTTTCCACCTCGGATGCCGACATTCATAGTGTAGAAAACGACGGCGACCGGGAGAAGCTCCGCCGGCAGATCGTGCGGCTGCTCCCGTTGCCCTGACGGGTGGATCAGTGGAGCAACGAAGAGTTCTTCTCATCATAGTGAGCGTTACGATCATTCTCGCCGCCGTCGTCGGCGTTGGCATCTGGCTCTTCTACCCGCGTGGCGAGGCCGAGCCCGACCAACTCGCCGAGGACCAGGGTGGGCTCGAGTGGGAGCCGCTCGACTACCTTCGCGGCGACGAGGAGATGCCGGGTCTCGAGTCCGACGACCCGGAGCCGGACGAGGACGACAAGTTCGTCGTGACCTACGGCGTGCGCGCAGAGGAGCAGCCGTCGCCGCGGCCCGACCGCGGCTTGGTGACCGAAGCCCCTGCTCCGGTCGCGCGTGAGGATGCGGAGGCCCGGGAGACCGCGCCCGCCGCGGAGACCGCTCCGCGCCCCGAGAGCGCAGCTACCGACGCTCCGCGCCCCGACAGCGCAGCTGCCGAATCCGCGCCCCGACCCGCCCGGGAGCCGGCACCTTCGGAAACCGCGCCGGCCGACCGGCCCCCGGAGCCGAAGCCGGCCGAGACGGCAGCGCGCACGCCCGCTCCGGCCGCGCGACCTTCAGCCGAGGCGCCCCCGTCCGATGACGAGCTCGCCGACCGCGCCTACTGGGTACAGGTGATCTCGTCGCCCAGCCGTGCCACCGTAGAGAAGGCGCAGCAGACGCTCCGCGAGCATCAGCTCGGCAGCCGCGTTCTCACGAAGGAGATCGGCGGGAAGGCATACTTCCGCCTGCGCCTCGGACCGTTCGCGGTTCGGGAGGAGGCCGAGAAGTTTCTCGGGTGGGTGACCGAGATAGACGGCTTCGACGACTCGATGATCTTCGTGGACTACTCGACTGCCGTGCTCGCCGCACGCGGCCGGTAACCGTCCGTCGGCCTACCGGCGGGTCGCCCCGGCACGGCGATGCGCGCCGACGCTATACCGCGCGTGCCTCGTGCGTGTGCGTCGAGACGAAGTCATCGGCCTTGTAGAAGACCCGGCTCTCCGGCGGCACGCTCGAAGTGATCCAGACGTTCCCGCCGATCACCGATCCGTGCCCGATGGTGGTCGCGCCACCGAGGATCGTCGCCCCGGCGTAGATCGTCACGTCGTCCTCGATCGTGGGATGGCGCTTCTTGTTCGCCTCTTCCTTCTTCACGCTCAACGCGCCGATCGTCACGCCCTGGTAGATCTTCACACGGTTGCCGATGATCGTGGTCTCGCCGACTACCACGCCCGTCGCGTGATCGATGAAGAAGTAATCGCCGATCGTCGCTCCGGGGTGGATGTCGATGCCGGTCCGTCCGTGCGCCCACTCGGTCATCATACGGGGCAGCAGCGGCACTCCTCGCTTCCAGAGTACGTGCGCGAGCCGATAGACGAGGACCGCCTCGATGCCCGGGTAGGCGAGAATGACTTCCTCACGGCTCTGAGCGGCCGGATCGCCGCGCATGGCCGCCTCCACGTCCAGGCGCAGCCGCCTGCGCAGCTCGGGTATCTGCTCGATGAACTCGGTCGTGATGCCCTCTGCCCTGTCGCGGCACCCCTCCAACTCGCGGTCGGGACCCTCGTTCGAGCACCGGCGCGCGCTATCGAGGCCTATCTGGAAACAGAGGCACTTCTGCACCTCCTCGGTGAGGCTGCGCGCCACCCGGCTCACGCGCTCGGAGACGGTGAACTTGAGGTGCTCCACGCGCGACGGCTCCTCCTCGTGGTAGCCGGGGAAGATGATCGCCTCCAGGTCCTCGATGATCTGGGTCATCGCCGACCTGGCCGGCAACTTGGGGCCGTCGATGTGGTTGATCCCGCCTATCTCGTAGTACGAGTCGATGATCTCGTCGATGATGGGACCGAGTCGTTTGGTCATGGGTACAATATCTCCCACCCGCCGCGGGCGATCAAGCCGATGTCTGCCCGGCTCCGGCCGGCTTATGCCCCGGCTCGCCGCCGGTGACGAATCCCATGAACACGAAGGCGACCATCAGACACGCCGCGCAGTAGAGGAAGATGATCCGGTAGCCGGCCAGATCGATGAGCGACCCCGTGATGGGCGGTGCGATGATCGCCGCGCCCTGACTGAAGAAGTAGTAGAGCCCGGTGTAGATACCCATGTTCGCGAAGGTCGCCATCTGCCAGAGCATGGGGAAGCTGTTCGTGATGATCGATCCCCAGAAGACGCCAAAGAGGAAAAGCATCACCCAGAAGCTGGCGAGGGCGATCCCGGGAGAGAGTCCCAGCGCGTTGACGAGCGGCAGGTGGAAGAAGACGATCACCGTGAGCGTGGCGACCACGACGAGCGAGATCCGGATCAGACGACGGCGTCCGATGCGGTGCGCGACGAACCCCGATGGAATCGCGAAGACCGCGTAGGCGATCGCGACCATCCCGACCGACAGACCCGCGACCCCTTCGGTCGTGCCGAGCTCGTTGATCGTGTAGAGCGTGACGAACGGCAGGAGGCCCTGGTAGCCGAGGAACCAGAAGAAAATGCCCAGCAGGACCCAGAGCGCGCTGCGCTCCTGTGCGCCCATGACGAGCTTCAGCGACTTGAGAAGCGGTTCCTTCTCGTCTCGCTCGGCGTGCGCACGCGACGTCTCCTTCACGAAGGTGAACAGCAGGATCGTCGCGCCGACGACGAGAAGCGCGGCGATGAGGAAGGGAAGCTTGCGCCTCGTGTCGCCGATCACCGGGAGTACCACCGAGATGTCGATCATGGGCGCGAGGATCACCGTGCCGACGATCGCCGCGACGCCGCCCATCGTGTTGATGACGCCGTTCGCCTCCGATCGGTAGGCGCCGGGAATCGTGTCCGGCATCAGCGCGACAACCGGACCTCGCGCCGCCTGCTTCGCGGAGTTCAGCAGGAACAACGCCACGATGAGCACGACGAGCGTCGTCCCGGCGGCGAAGGGGATCGCCCCGAAGAACACTGCCGAGAGCGGCAGCGTGACGAGGATGTACGGCATCCGGCGACCGATCCGCGTCCTCGTGTTGTCCGACATGTGCGATACGATCGGAATGAGGAAGAGCGCGAACACGTTGTCGAGCGTCATGATGAGGCCCACGAGCGAGTTCCGGTCGAGGAAGTCGCGGAGGAAGACCGGCACGTACGCGTCGTAGAGCGGGTCCATGAGGCCCATCGTGAAGAAGCCGAGGCCGATGAGAAACGTCGTCGTCAGATAGGGCCGGAAGCCCGATTGTACCCGTGCCATTGTGCTCCTACCGAATCGCTGTGAGCGAATCAGGGACCATTCTGCCCGATTCGGTGTTAAAAAGCCATGAGGTATCGAAGATGTGAAGCGGGTCGATGACCGGTCTGGCGGCGACGGTGAGGCTGTGGAAGAGCGTCCCTCGGTGGTGCTGGCGGCTGATGCGGTCGAGGAAGCGGTCGGCGATCTTGGGCACCCGAAAGTCGGAGACCACGAGCACGTCCGCGTGCCGGTACTCCTGGCCTTCGAGCGTCTCGATCGCGACCGCGAGCGCCTTCCGGAGGTCCGTGCCGCCGTGGAATCCGCCTTCGAGGAAGGCGGCGAGGTCGGCGAGGTGCGCGTGCACGTGGTCGAGCGCGAACGACCGGACCTGGCTCGAGAACGCGATCACCTCCATTGTGCGCCGCTGCTCGCGCATTCTCACCGCGAGCGCGAGGACCGTCGCCTTGGCCACCCGCTCGGGGAGGCCGAGCATCGACCCCGACGTATCGACGCATACGATCGCCGGCCCCCGTTCTACGGGCACCTCTTCGGAAATCGAGACGGAGTGCTCCTTCAAATCCTCGACGATGCGCTGCCGGTTGTAGTCGAGGACGAGGAGCTGTCTGTCCGCGAGTTTTGCGTAGAAGAGCTCCTCGGTCTCCGGCTGCGCGAGGAGCGCCACTTCGCTCGCGATGAGGCTCGTGAGGTCGTCTCCTGTACGGATGCCCGTCACCTCGCTCTTGCCAATCCCGACCGGTCTCAGCCGGACGCGTCGTTCGGTGGCGATCCTCGTACGGCGCTCGGTCACCGATCGGCTCCGGCCCAGAATGGTCGCGAGCCGATCGAGCTCCGGGTGCTCGGCGAGCATGTGCGCGGCCTGTTCGAGACCGTCGACCGGCAGCGACTCCCACTCGTGCATCGACAGATCCCAGAGCGCATCCTCGTTTCCGAAGACATCGCGCACGACACGCTGTTCGCGAGCGAGACGCGGTACGATCTCCTCCAGCTCGCGGATGAACGAGCCGAGCGCGCGTCCGAGCAGCCGCGCGCGGTGGTTGCTGCGGTCCTCCTCGAGCGTCTCCCGCCAGCGGCGGCGGATCAGGTCGAACCGGGCTTCGCGGTCGAGCGCCGCGCGGGCCCGCGCGAGCCGCCCCGCCCCGCCGCCGGCGCGTGCGTCGCTCGGCGCCTGTGTCACTGCGGCCGCCCGGCGGGCGAAACCGGTGAGGTTCGGGCGGTGCTCGGCGGCGAGCGCGGCGAGACGGCTGAGACCGGCGGGTGAGGGCGGGATCCCGGGGGAGCCGCTCGCTCGCTCGAGGACTGCCTCCTCGTCGGCAAACGGGTCGTGCTGCTCGAGCTCACCCCAGCGCTCTCCGACCCAGTGGACCGCCTCGTGCGCCAGGCGCTCGCTGAGTCGTTCGTTGCCGCGCGTGAGGTGCGCGAAGGTCACCGTGCCGGCGAGCCGATCGAGGGTGCGCGCCACCGGCTCCGGGACGCGTCCGGGGTCTCGGCGCTCCCCGTCGGCGAAGACCCCGTACAGCCGATCCTCGAGCGCCGCCCTGATCTCCTCCGGAAGGTTGTCGTCGTCGTGGTAGTAGCGACAGACGTGCACTTACGCCCCCAGGACGTCGTTCGAGAACTCGAGGGCGAGCACGCGCGTCTCGCTCAGCTGCCGGGCGGTCGCTCGAATCGATTCGAGCACGACATCCGCGTCGGCCGCTGCGACGAAGAGGTGCTCGTGCGCGGCATCCTCGAGCGACGCCTGCTCGGCGAGAAGCGCGTCGAGCTCGCCGTCGATCTCGCCGATGAGCTCCCGCACGGATGCCTCGAGCGACGCGAGTTCCTCGCCCTCGAGCGGGCGTTGCGCCTCGGTCGTGATCCGTTCCACCGCGGTTTCCACCGTGTACGTCTCGCCGTCGACCTCCAGGCGCCACTCGTCGGTGAAGCGCACCGGCGACCGCTGCGAGCCCACGAAATTACCGCCCTCGTCGTAGACGAACAGATCGACCTCCGCCTCGCCGTGTCTGCGCGCCTCGTCGATGTCGCCGTGCCAGACGAGAAGCAGCTCCTGCTTCGCCTCGGCGGTAGTCGCCTGCGCCGTGGTTTCTCCAGCGTGGAGACGGAAGTACTCGTCGCGATAGACGACCGGGCGGCACCGCTCGTCTTCGACAACGCGGGCGCTCCACCTGCGATACGTGGCCCGCAGCTCATCGAGGCGCGATGCGAACCGTGGGGCGGCGGCGCCTCGTCCGGAGCGGGCCGAGAGCTCGTGCGCGACGACCTCGTCAACCCGGACGCGCTCGGCGAGTGTCGACCACGCGCACGATCGGATGATCGCGCAGTCGATCGCCTCCACCCGGTCGCGTCCGTGAAGAACCGCGCTCATACGCAGGAGTCCGGCGATCTTCTTCCACCTGCGGTCGGAGACGTAGACCGGCTCGCTGCCGTCCTCCGGCTGCGCGAGGGCGGAGCGGATGGCCGCGATGAGCTCGACCACCGGCGGAGGAATCACGACCGACGACCCGGCGGCGCGAAGGCGATCGTACTCATCGTCGGTGATGCGCAGCTGCGGCGCTACCACCTCGCGGTACGGGTCGGCCGTCTCGTCGAGCAATCCGGCGAACGACGCGGCGTCCTCGATCGGGCCCACCACGAGACGCACGAGGAACCGGTCCCAGAAGGCGGCGGCCTCATCCGCGTCGCTCGGGAGCTCGTTCGACGCGCCTATGAACACCTTCAGCGGGATGCGAGTCTCCTCGGTGCCGTTGCGGTAGCGGCGTTCGTTGAGCGCGGTGAGCAGCGCGTTCTGAATGGGCGGGCTCGCCTTCCAGATTTCGTCGAGGAACACGACGTCCGCGTCGGGCAGGTAGCCCGTCGTGTTTCGCTCGTAGCGATCCTCCTCGCGCAGCGCGCGGATGGACAGCGGTCCAAAGACCTCGTCCGGCGTGCTGAAACGCCCCATGAGGTAGGTGAACGCGGTCGCGTCGCGGAACGCCTGTCCCAGGCGCCGCGCGATGAGGCTCTTTCCCGTACCCGGAGGACCGAGCAGAAAGAGGCTCTCTCCGGCCGCGGCTGCGAGCAGGCCGAGCCGAATCGCCTCCTCGCGCTCGTGGAGGTCGGTGGCGAGCGCCCGCAGGAGCCGCCGGAATCGTTCGTACATTGGTGTAATCTTTGGTTCCGGGAACCGGTCTGTCAACCGTCGTGCGTCGCGGCGTCCTGCCCCGCGGGTGACACGCTCGATCGTCTGGGGTAAGGTCGGCAGGATGAACGCGGAGAACCACGACCACCTGATCTGGCGGGAGATCGATCGCACGTCGCTTCTCGATGCGCACATCTTCGAAGTGTTCCGCTCCCGCCGTCGAGCGAGCGACGGCAAGGAGACCGACTACGTCCTCGTCGACTCACCCGACTGGTGCAACGTGATCGCACCCGTCGAGCGCTCCGACGGCGTGCGGTGCTTCGCGATGGCACGGCAGTACCGGCAGGGAAGCCGATCGGTCACCCTCGAGTTCCCCGGTGGGCTCGTCGACGGCGGTGAGTCCCCGGAGGCGGCGGCTCTGCGCGAGCTCGAGGAGGAGACCGGCTACACCGCGGAATCGCTTCTGCTGATTGGAAGGGTCAACCCGAATCCCGCGTTCATGTCGAATGCCGCGTACACCTATCTCGCCGAAGGCGTGTGCCTCGACCGCGACCAGGCGCTCGACGAGAACGAGCGGCTCGACGCCGTGCTCGTTCCCGTGGACGAGGTCGTCCGTTTCGTCCGCCCGGACTTTCACGTCCACGCGATCATGATGAGCGCGCTCCACTGGTACTCGCTCTACCGTGAGGATGGTCTTGACTACGAGGGGAGACTCGCAAAATGGACGGCCCGGCAGAGCGACGCAGCTACCGGGCCGTTGCACTGAACGCAGAATCTACGAGCACTCCCAGTATACTCGAATCCGACGGCACGTGCCACCCTATAGATACTGGTGCCGAAATTGTTGTTTGAGTACC
>CAZVEF010000015.1:0-10751 GCA_964625715.1 uncultured Spirochaetaceae bacterium
GCTATGTCGTTGACTGGTCGCCCTTGACCTCATCGACCAGCTCGTCGGGGATGTCGTCGAACGACGCGTAGTTCATCGAGTAGAGCTTCGCGTAGAGCCCCTTCCTCTCCATAAGCTCCTCGTGGTTTCCGATCTCGACGACCTCGCCGTCCTGCAGAACGACGATTCGGTCGGCACCGCGGATCGTGGAGAGTCTATGCGCGATGACGAGGCCGGTACGGCCCTGCAGGAGCCGCTTCAACGCCTTCTGAATCAGCTTCTCGGTGTAGCTGTCGATGTTTGCGGTCGCCTCGTCGAGCACGAGGATCTTCGAGTCGGCGACGAGCGCGCGGGCGAAGCTGATCAGCTGACGCTGGCCTTGCGACAGGTTGCCGCCGCCCTGCTCGAGCCTCGTGTCGTACCCGTCGGGCAACTGCACGATGAGCTCGTGCGCGCCGACGGCCTTCGCCGCCTCCTCGATCTGCTCCATGGTCGCGTCGACCGTGCGGTAACGGATGTTCTCGAGGATCGTGCCGGTGAACAGGAACGGCTCCTGGAGGACCATCGCGATGTTGTCGCCGAGCGATTTCTGAGTCACGTCGCGCACGTCGTGTCCGTCGATGAGGATCTTCCCATCCCAGATGTCGTAGAACCGGTGCGCGAGCGCCGTGAGGCTCGTCTTGCCCGATCCGGTGGGTCCCACGAGCGCGACGGTTTCTCCGGGGTTCACCGTGAAGGAGACGTTGTTCAGAATGGGCCGATCGGGTTCGTACCCGAAGGTCACGTTCCGGAACTCGATCTTGCCTTCGATGTCGGTGAGCTCGTGCGCGGCCGGCTTGTCGGCGACGTCGACGTTGACGTCCAACACCTCGAAGATCCGGTGCCCGGATGCCATCGCGCGCTGCATGATGCTGTACTGCATCGTGATCGAGCGGATCGGTGCGAAAAAGCGCTGGACGTAGAAGATGAAGGCGACCATGATGCCCAGCTCCAGCGTCTGGTTGAGCACCATCGTACCGCCGATGATGATGACCACGGCCATCGCGATGCCGGTAAGCGTGTCGACGATGGGGATCATGATCTGCGCGAACCGCGTTGCGCGCAGCTGGGCGGCGAGGTTCGCCTGGGCCTTCTCGTCGAAGAGCACGTAGTTCGTGTCCTCGCGCGCCATTGCCTGGACCGTGCGAACGCCGTTGATTCCCTCGGCGAGCGCTCCATTGGTGGTGGAGCTCGCGTGGCGGGCCCCGATGAACGCGTTGCGCGCACGCGGGAGCCATATGAAGCGCACGAGAAAGAGCACGGGAACGATCGCGAGCGTCAGCAGTCCGAGCTCGAGGTGGAGCGTGAGGATGACGGCGATGATCCCCGTCAGCAGCACGACGTCTCCCACCGCGAAGATCGACGACTCGAGAAACTGCTGCAACGCGTGCACGTCGCCCTGGAGGCGCGACATCAGGCGTCCTACCTCGGTCTTGTCCATGAACGAGAGCGAGATCCGCTGCAGATGCTCGAACATGGAACGCCGCATGTCGAAGAGGACGCGTTCGCCCATCTCGCTCGCGAGTCGTTCCTGGACGTAGTTGGCCGCGTAGTTCACGAGGATCACGACGCCGAAGACCGCGGCGGCGACGTAGAGCATTCGGCTGCTCGCCTCGTCGCCGACGAGCGCCTCATCGATGGTGGTTCTGATCACGAGCGGCACCGCGAGCTGCGTCGCGGTGAACAGCAACACTCCGACCAGCGCGAAGATGATCTGTTTCCTGTACGGGCGGATGAACGGAGCGAAACGCCTCACCACGTGCGCGTCGAATACCCGCCCGAAGAGCTGCTCGTCGCGGCTGATCTGTGAACCGACCACCGCGAGCGGCGGTCGCTCCACCCTGGGTATGTCGTAGTCGTGAGACTCTTCCCGTGTTTTGCTGTGTGAAGACATATGCAACCCCTAGTGCAGCAGGCTTTCGTCTACCGGATTCGACTGCAGCTCGTGGAGCGCAGCGTAGTGCCCCCCCTGCGCGAGCAGCGATTCGTGGTCTCCCCGCTCTACGACGTGCCCGCGGTCGAGGAACAGAATCTCGTTCGCGTGCATCAGCGAGCTCAGTCGGTGTGAGATGATGATCACCACGGAATCTGCAGAGTGTTCCTTCAGCGAGCTGAGAATCCGCTGTTCGGTGGCGGCGTCGATTGCGGCGGTGGAGTCGTCGAAGACGAGGATCGACGGCTGCATGACCAGCGCTCGGGCGATGACGAGTCGCTGGCGTTGCCCGCCGGAAAGCGAGACGCCGCGCTCTCCCACCAGCGTCTCGTATTCACGCGGAAGGCCCATGATGTAGCTGTGCAGCTGCGCGATGCTGGCGGCGTTGGTGATGCGGTCGCGGTCGGCCCACGGGTCGCCGTAGGCGACGTTGTTCTCGATCCCCGCGGTGAACAGGAAGATGTCCTGCTGGATCACGCTGACCTGAGAGCGCAGCGACTTGAGCGTGACGTCGCGGACGTCCTGACCGTCGATCGAGATGCTTCCCGCCGAGACGTCGTAGAACCGAGGGATCAGATGTGCAATCGTCGACTTGCCGGCGCCGGGCGGGCCCACGATGCCCACCGTCCGGCCGCGTCGCGTTTCGAAGCTCACATTCGACAGCACGGGGACCTTCTCGTCGCCGAGCTGGTACGCGAAGCCCACGTCATCGAACCGGAGCACCGCGTCGGTCACCTCAAGCGGCTTCGCGTCGGGCTTGTCCCTGATGTCGGGTTCCTCGTCGAGCACGGTGAACAGCCGCTCACCGGACGTCGTCGCGCGTGCGATGGAGTTGATGAGCAGGCCCAGTTGCCGGACCGGCATCTGGAGCACGGTCATGTAGGCGAGGAACTCGGTGAGCCGCCCGACGGTGATCTCGCCGGCGAGCGTCTTCTGGCCGCCGACGAGCAGCACGAGGCCCATCGAAACGTAGAAGGCGAACGTCATCGCGGTGCCGTTCGCCACGCGCGTCCGGATGCGCTCGTACGTGAGCTCCTTGGCCTGATCGCTCGCCTCGTCGAACTTGTTCATCTCGTAGTCCTGCGCGGCGAAGGCACGGACGACGCGGATGCCCTGGAGGTTCTCCTCCATTACCCGGGTCAGGTACGATAGACTCTCCTGGAGGCGGTGCCAGCTCTCGCGCAGCGAGAGCCTCGCGTCGATCGCGCGCCATCCGACGAAGGGCACGAAGCTCAGCGCGAGCAGGCCGAGGAACCAGTCGGCGGCGATGAGCCGGTACGAACCGATCCCGATCAGGAGCGCGAGGAAGATGACGCGCTTGATTCCCGTGTTCACGAAGAGCCGCACCCCCTCGACGTCGAGCATGCCCCGCGTGATGAGATCGCCCGAGTGGGCGTGATCGTGGTAGCGGAAGTCGAGCCGCTGAATCTTGTCGTAGATCGCCACGCGCAGCTCGTAGCCAATGAGCTGGCCGACCGCCTCGCCAAGGTAGTTGTGGAGCATGGTGAACAGGCCGCGCAGCACGCTCGCGCCGAACAGGAGCATGCCGGTTACCAGCAACGCCTGGCGTGCGTCGGCCATCGTGCCGGACCCGCCGAGCATTCCGTAGGCGTTGTCGACGGCGGTGCCCAGGTAACGGGGAATGTAGAGCTCGAAGACGACGGCGACGACGAGCGCACCGATCGCCGCGGTCATCCGCCAGCGATAGCGAAAGGCCATCCGCGTGACCCGGCTGATCACGTCGAAACCTTCTACCATTTTCCGGAACGTGAATCGTTCCGACTCTCGCGACTGTGCAGTTGGTATGGATTTCATAGGCAGGTGTTTCTATCCTATCCCCCTCGAATACGAGGTGCAATCGTTGGCGGAAGAATTCCGCACCGATTTGCAAGCTTTCGGCGCGCGACCCTCGCTCATTTCGGCGCGCGACCCTCGCTCACTGTGGGGGGATAGTATGAACATCCTGAATTCTCACCGCACGGTCAATCCGGTTTCACCGACGCGGGACGATTGCCATCGCGCCGTCTCGTTCATACACTCGTACGCGTGCAGAACCTCTGGCAGCGCCTGCCTCGCCCCATTCACGCGCTCGCGCCCATGGAGGACGTCACGGATACCGTTTTCCGCCGCATCGTGGCCTCCTGCGGAGCCCCCGACGTCTTGTTCACCGAGTTCATCCACACCGATGTGGTTCTCGCCCCGCGTGGGAACCGTCCCGGGGTGACGCCGCGGCTGGAGTTCACGCCCGCCGAGCGTCCGCTCGTCGCGCAGATCTGGGGGACCGATCCCGAGTCGTACGCCCGTGCCGCGGTGCGGCTGGAAGACATGGGGTTCGACGGCGTCGACATCAACATGGGCTGCCCCGTCCGCAAGATCCGCAGCAAGGGCGCGTGCTCGGCGTTGATGCGCACGCCCGCGCTCGCCGCCGAGCTCATCGCCGCGGCGAAGCAGGGCGGACTGCCGGTCAGCGTGAAGACGAGGATCGGCTGTGATCGTCGGCAGACCGAGGCGTGGATCGGGCACCTCCTCGAGCAGAATCTCGACGCGCTCACCGTCCACGGGCGCTCGGCCGAGCAGGAGAGCGATGGGCGGGCCGATTGGGCGGAGATCGCACTCGCGGCGAAGCTGCGCCGGACGATGGGCGTCTCGACCGCCGTGCTCGGAAACGGAGACGTGACGAGCCGTGTTCAGGCCGACGAGCTGTGCGCCCGGCACGATCTCGACGGGGTCATGGTCGGCCGCGGCGTGTTCGCAGATCCCTACCTCTTTGCGACCGACGGCCGCGCCGGCACCTTCGCCGGGGCGGCGCCGGAAGCGAAAATCGGCCTGCTCCTGCGTCACCTGCGGCTCTACCGCGAGACGTGGGGTGACACGCGCAACTACGAGATCCTGAAGAAGTTCTACAAGATCTACCTCGTCGGCTTCGAAGGCGCCGAACAGCTGCGCGATTTGCTCAACGAGACGCACGACTACGACGCCGCCGAGGAGGTCCTCGCCGACGGATGTCGGCACCGCGCCCCGGCGCGACAGCCTTTGCGAAGCGCACCCGGGCTGCTACGATAGGGGTGTGAGTCTCGACTACCTCGCCAATCAGGGAATCACGAGCTCGCGGGTGCTCGCCGCGTTGCGGTCGGTACCGCGCGAGCGCTTTGTCCGGCGGGATGAGGCGGCCGACGCGTACGCGAACCGGCCGCTTCCCATCGGCTTCGGACAGACGATCTCGCAGCCCTACATCGTCGGCTACATGACGCAGGAGCTCGACATTCGCTCGAACGATCGCGTGCTTGAAGTCGGAACCGGAAGCGGCTATCAGACCGCCGTGCTCGCCGAGCTCTCCGACGAGGTCTACTCGGTGGAGATCGTCCCGGAGCTCGCCGCTCGCGCGAGGTCGACGCTCGACGAGCTCGGGTACACACAGGTTCATACGAAGGTGGGTAACGGTCGGGAGGGCTGGCCGGAGCATGCACCGTACGACGCGATTATCGTCACCGCCGCGAGCGAGTCGGTGCCGCAGCCGCTTGTCGATCAACTCGCGAGTGACGGCCGCATGATCATCCCGCTCGGCGCGAATCTCGCAGCTCAGGAGCTGGTGATGATCCGAAAGGGCGCGCGCGGTCGTCTGTCCCGGACGAACCTGCTTCCGGTGCGGTTCGTCCCGCTCACCGGCGCATGACGATCAAGGGTACCACTGCCCCGGGCATCGAGGACGTCGCCCGCGACGAGTGCTCGCGGCTCCTCGCCGGTGCCGGCATTCCGGTGCTCGAGAGCAGCGCCGAGGCGTTCGGTCTCGCGGGGGTCGTGGCGTTCGCGCTCGGCGATGAGGTCGTCTTCGGGCAGCTCCGCCGTGCCGATCCGCTGTCGCGTGCGCGCTCGCTCTTCCACGTGACCGTGCACATCGCCGAGCTCGAGTGGGACGGCTCCACGCTCGAAAGCCTGCTCGACGCGTTGCGGCGTACCGACTTCGACGAGATGAAAGGCGCGGCGAGCTTCCGTGTCTCCTGCAGCCGGGTCGGCGACCACGGCTTCCGGAGCCCTCAGGTCGAGCGCGAGACCGGTGCGATCCTCCAGGAACGCTACGGGACCGCGGTCGACCTCGAGGGATACACGCTTCACGTCAAGGTCGACATCGTCGGTGATCGCGCCTTCTGTGGCTACCAGCTCACCGGCCGCAAGGGGCTCGATCGCCGGCACCGGTGGATCTACCACCCCCGTGTCACGCTGCGCACGCCGATCGCGTACGCAATGCTCGTGCTGAGCGGGTTCGTGAGCAAGCCCGGGTCGTTGCACGACCCCTTCTGCGGATCAGGGACGATCCTCCTCGAGGCGGCCGGTGTCCTTGCGGACCGTGACCCCCGAGAGCGGTCGGCCGTGCGTGTCTCCGGGAGCGATCTGCGAGTGGAGGCTGTCGAAGGCGCCCGGGCGAATCTCGATGCCGCCGGGCTCGACCCGGTCCTCGTTGCGCGCCACGACGCGCGTGAGCTCGGCTCGCTGCTCGAGCCACGCTCGCTCGACTACATCGTCACCAATCCGCCATTCGGGATCCGCCTCGGCCGGGGCTCGAACTTCTCCGCGCTTTACCGGGACTTTCTGACCGGCGCGGCGGCGGCGCTTCGTGCCGGCGGCGTGCTCGCGCTGCTCGTGGGCAAGCGCCGCGGTCTCTTCAACCGGACGCTGCAAGCGTATCCCGAGTTCGAGGTACAGGGTGTGCGCATCGTCGAGATGGGCGGTGTATACGCCGCGCTCTTTCTCCTGCGGCGCACCGCCGTCGACAACGCGCTTGCCGACCGCGCGAGTCGGCTCAAACAGGTGCGCCGTGCGTGAAGGCGATACTCGAATCGGCCCCGCGCGCGGCGGCGAGCTTTACACCGTGCTCACCATCTTCTACTATCATCGTCCATGAACGCACGATCGCAGACTTCGTTGAGAGCACGGCTTCTGCTGCTTGCGCTGGTGCCGCTCGTCGGTCTCCTTGCAGCGACCGCGATCGTAGTGCTGCGCTTGCAGAACGACTTCGTCGAGTGTCTGACGGTCGAACAGTTGACGACGCTGTCGGTCGACCTCGCCGAGGTGGCCTCCTCGCTCGCCGACGAACGCGACGCATCCGTGCTGCGGGCGAGCGGCGCCGCATTCGGTCGGCCGGTAGATGCCTCCCGGGAAGCGGTCGACGCAGCCGTCGAGCGCTTCCGCGGTGATCTCGCGCGGTACTCCTTTTCCGCGCGTCCGGCCGTAGAGGGGCGTCTGCGCGCAATCGCCGGCGATCTCGGTCGGCTCGACGAGACCCGGTCGCGTTTCGACACGGGGGCGGAATCCCCCGAGGAGCTGTTCGGCGCGTACGAGCCGATCGTCCGCTCGATCGTCGAGCACATCACCCACGTAGGGATGATCCCGCAGCGCGCGGATGTGTCTCGTCGTGCGCTCGGCTTCGGTCGGCTACTCGCCTCGCACGCTGCGCTCGCCCGACAGCGGATTCTCGTCGCCTCCGCGCTTGCCGGCGACGGCGGGACGGCTCGTGCCCTGCGGGACGGATACGCCGCCGGGTCGCGCGCGCTCGTCTACCGCGAGCTGTTTCTCGACCTCGCCGATCCTGCTGAGGCGGACGCCTACCGCGAGGCGCTCGCGGCGCCGGCGGTCGGCGAAGCGGAGTCGTTCGACGACGCGCTGCTCGCCGGTGCGGTGACGCCGGACGGGGAGATCGGCGCTTCGCAGTGGTACGCCGCGGCTACGGCGCGGCTCGAGACGCTGCGCGCCCCCGCCGCGCGGGCCGCGGACGCCCTGCACGAGTTCGCGCGTGCGGATCGGATCGCCGCCGCCGGCACGCGTACCGTCGCGCTTGCCGTTGCGCTCGCGGTCATCCTCGCCACGCTCGCGATTCTCGTAGCGATTTACCGGGGCACCCTGGCGCAGCTGGGCGCCGAACCGGCGGTCGTCGAGCGCCTCTCGGCGGCGCTGAGCGAGGGCGATCTGAGGTATGCCTTCGGGGTGAGCCGCGATACCGGCAGCCACGACTCGGGCGTCCACAAGGCGATCGTGGCAACCACGCAGCGGCTTCACGCGACGATGAGCGTGATCCAGACGCAGACCGCAACGAGCCTGGAGATGAGCCGTTCGCTGCAGGAGAGCGCGCAGGCGAGCTCCGGTGCGGTTGCGCGCGTGAGCGAAGGGCTTTCGAGCGTGGACGACGACGCCAACGGACTCGACGATCGAATCCAGTCCTCGACGGCGGCGGTCGAGCAGATTCAGCAGACGGTAACCAACGTGGCCCGATTGATCAGCGAGCAGTCGGCGGCGGTGAACGAGAGCTCGGCGGCGATCGAGGAGATGACCGCCTCGATCCGCAACGTCGCGCGGATCGCGCGCGAGCGCGAGGAGACGAGCCGCAAGCTGCGCGAGATAACCGATACGGGTGCCGAGTACCTCGAGTCGACCGAGGATGTGATCCGGCGTGTGAGCCAGTCGACCGACTCGATGATCGAGGTCATCGAGATGATCAACGCGTTCTCGAGCCAGACGAATCTGCTCGCGATGAACGCCGCGATCGAGGCGGCCCACGCAGGGGAAGCCGGCAAGGGGTTCGCCGTCGTTGCAGAAGAGATTCGTCGGCTCGCCGAGTCGGTGGGCGAGAACGCGCGGACGATCTCCACCGGGCTCAACGACACGGTCGAGCGGATCCAGGAGGCGATGCGTGCGAGCCGTGCGACCGGTGAGACCTTCGATCAGGTCAGCGTCGAGGTCCGCGAGGCGACCGCGAGCTTTGCAGAGATCGTGCAGAGCATGAGCGAGCTCTCCGGCGGCACCGGCGAGGTCCTGAAGGCGATGCAGAGCCTGACCGATATCACGTCGCAGATCAAGAGCGCCTCTACCGAGATGGAGAGCGGGGCGACCGAGATCACCGGTTCCATGGAGTCGGTGCGCACGATTTCGCGGAACGTCCGCGAGGCGATCGCGTCGATCGCGGCCGGGGCGGGGGAGATCCGCAGGGCCGCCGATAGTGTCGCCCGGGCCGGCGAAGAGAACCAGCGCCGCATCCGCGAGATTCACGAGCAGCTGAGCTTCTTCCGCACGGAGTAGGGCGCCGAGCGGCGGTCGGTCGTGACCGGATAATCGCAGTCTGCTATGCTTGTCGCACGATGAGCGAAGAGATGCAGGCTGCGGTCGCCGAGGCGCTCTCGGGAATCGAGCAGCGCCACGGGGGGCCGTTCGGGGCGGTGGTCGTCCGCGACGGACGTGTGGTCGCCCGCGGACACAACCGGGTTGTGACCCACAACGATCCCACCGCCCACGCTGAGATCGTGGCGATCCGCGACGCGTGTCGCACCATGGGAACGTTCGACCTCGAGGGGTGCGAGCTCTACACGACGTGCGAGCCGTGTCCGATGTGCTACGCCGCCGCCTGGTGGGCGCGTATCTCGGTGATCCACTACGGCTGCAGCCGCTACGACGCGGCGGACATCGGGTTCGACGACGCGGCGATCTACGCCGACCTGGAGGGGCGGTCGGAACGACGGATAACGATGGTCCAGGAGGATCGGGAGGCGTGTCTCGTACCCATGCGGCGCTGGCGCGATCGGCCCGATCGTGTCCCCTACTGAGCGCAAGGAGCGAGGACGTGCAGTCGAGCAGGACATCGTGTATCGGCATTCTGACGAGTGGCGGCGACTGTCCGGGCCTCAACGCCGCGATCAGGGGCGTCGCGAAGGCGGCGATCGGCGAGTACGGCATGAGGGTGATCGGTTTCCACGACGGATTCCGCGGGCTGGCCGAGAACCGCTTTACCGTGCTCGAGGACCTTGACGTAAGCGGTATTCTCACCCAGGGAGGGACGATTCTGGGAACCGCACGGGATCGGCCGGACCGGATGTTTCTTGATGGGCAGGAGCGTGACACCACCTCCACCGCGGCGCGCAATCTGCGTGCGATCGGTGTCGAGTGCCTCGTATGCCTCGGCGGCGGGGGGACGCAACGCAACGCGAACCATCTGCGCATCGCCGGCGGAGTGGACGTGCTCACGCTGCCCAAGACGATCGACAACGACGTCGTCGAAACCGACGTTACCTTCGGCTTCGACAGCGCGATGCTGATCGCCAACGAGGCGATCGATCGTCTCCACACGACGGCGACCAGCCACCACCGCATCATCGTCTGCGAGCTCATGGGGCACGACTCGGGCTGGCTCGCGCTCGGTGCCGGGCTCGCCGGCGGCGCGGACGTGGTCCTCATCCCGGAGATCCCCTACGACCTGGAGGTCGTCGCCGGCCATCTCGAGAAGCGACGCGAGTCGGGCAAGCGATTCAGCATCGTCGCCGTCGCCGAGGGAGCGCTTTCGAAGGTGGAGGCGGCGAACGGATGGCGCGAGCGCGAGCAGCGTCGTGTGGTGATCGAGCACGACGAGGCCGGGCGCCCGTACCACCTCGTCCAGGAGTCGAAGGCGAGCCGGATCGCGCGCGAGCTGCAGCGGCTCACCGGAACCGAGGCGCGCGTGACCTCGCTGGGCCACGTGCAGCGAGGCGGCAGTCCGTCGGCACGCGACCGCCTGCTCTCGACGCTTCTGGGCACGAAGGCGGTCGAGTTGCTCGCCGAGGGCACCTACAACGTGATGGTCGCTCTACGCGGCGAGTCGTGCGAGGCGGTCCCGCTCGAGCGCGTCGCGGGTCGCAAGAAGATGGTTCCGCGCGACCATCCGTGGGTACGCTCGGCCCGACTCGTGGGGACCTGCCTGGGCGTGTAGCCGGCGGTCAGCGGGTTTTCCCGGCCGGCGGTCAGCGGGGTCTTCCGGCCGCGTCGAGAAACTCCTCCTTGAGGT
>CAZVEF010000015.1:10851-32308 GCA_964625715.1 uncultured Spirochaetaceae bacterium
CCGGCCGGCGGTCAGCGGGGTCTTCCGGCCGCGTCGAGAAACTCCTCCTTGAGGTAGATCATCTCGTAGCGACCCGAGTCGTCGAAATCCTCCTCGTCGCCGCTGCGTGCGGCGAAGAAGTAGAGGATGTCGTCCATGTCGTCGGGCGAGTCGACGACGGCGTAGCGGACGAAGTGCTCGCGGCTCAGGTCGAGCAGCCGTCCGTTGAGCGGATACGGGCTGATCGAATCGATCAACCCGCGAAGGGTGTTTCGAAGACCACCGTAGTAGGCGCGCGCGCGTCCGACGAGGTCGGGGCGACGTCCGCCCCCGTCGCGGTATACCTCGAAGACGCCGGGGAGCGACGGGACGCGCCCCCGGATCACCCGCTTCTCGAGACGCATGAGCGGGCTCCACCAGACGGTGAAATAGGCGGTATCGTCGCGCAGGCGCTTCTCTATGTGTGGTTCCACCCTTCCACTATACCGGATGAGATCCTCACGTCCAAAGCGCTTCAGTTGAGCAAGGAGCTCAAATCGATGTCCCGGTTGAGCACGCCCCGGATCCGCGCCTGGGTGACGAGGTCCTCGTTGACCCGCTCGAGCTCGGCGATCGAGCGTTCGAGCCGATCGTCGCTGCGCTCGATCTCCAGCAGCTCCTGTTTCGTATCGAGCCCGAACTGGTCGAGCCCTGCGATGAGGAAGGCGAGCTGGTTCCCGGTCAGCGCACCGAGCGTCGCGCGGTCGAGCGAGATCTCCGCGTAATAGGCGTACTTGAGAAGCTCGTTGACCGCCCGCGCGGTGAGCTCCTCGTCCTCGCCGGTGGCGTGGTCGTCGAGGTAGCGCACATCGGCCTCCAGGTAGAGCCCCGACTCGTCGAGGCGGTCGATGGTGAATCGTTCGTGGCCCACCGCGAGAATGTCGAGCCTCCCGTCGTCGTAGCGCTTGATCACGCGGTCCACGATCGCCGAGCACCCCACCTGTCGCATCGATTCGCCCCGGTGGTAGACGACGCCGAAGGGGACATCCTCGTCGATGCACCTGTTTATGAGCGAGCGGTAGCGCTCCTCGAATATGTGCAGCGGCAGCGGCACGCTGGGGAAGAGCACGAGTTGCAGCGGAAACAAGCCGATTCGGTTCATCACGTCGCAATATACCCAGATCGTCGCACGACGCCGAATTCGGAATCGTCCTGACAGTCCATCCCGACAGCACTATACTTTCGGGTAGGCTATGAGACCCAAGAATTTCCAGGAAGACGTCGTATTCCGCGCGATCGAAATAGCGCTCGAGGATCAGCCGGAACTGCTCTCCGACGACGGGTTCGTCAACGACGTGGCCGCCTACGTGCTGAACCGCGTTCCGCCCCGTTACGTGATGAGCGAGCGCGGATTCCTCCGTCTCGCGCTCGAGCACAGCGACGAGGCCGACGGAGATCGCTCGCTCGCGAACGTGATCGAGCTCATGATGCTCGTGAACCGGGGTGTGGAGATCGTGGGATGCCGCAGGTCGACCGTTCCGGACGAGCCCGCCGCGCCGGAACCCGCCCGACTCACCGGACTCGAGGACGGGCTCAAAGCGGAGCCGAAGGTCGAGTACGTGCACAACTATCCGCAGATCATCGGGCGTGCGGTGGACGCCGAGAGCGGTTCGCCGGTCGTCGACGCGACGGTGACGCTGTTCATCGACGGAGACCTCGTGCCACCGGCGGCGAAGGGCTGGCAGAACCCGTACGTAACACGCGAACAGACGAAGGGACACTTCAGCTTCTGGCCGCGCGCGGCGACGAGCGACGCGCTCGAGCTCCACGGCCAGATGCTCTTCACCGTCGACCACCCCGCCTACGAACCGTTTTCGCACGCCGAACCGGTTACCACCCACGCCGCGTTCGACGCCGCCCGGACGATCAGCGGCGACCGGATCCTATCGCTTCGAACCTTCGCGCTCACGCCGAGCACCGCCGATGCGGAGGGGCGCCCGTGAAGGGTCGCGACCTCCTCTCGCTCTCCTTCCGCGTTATCGGCGCGCTGTTCGCGTCGATCGGGGCGATCGTCGCGGCGAGCACGCTCGTCTTTCTCGCGGGCGCCGAGCCGGTCGCAGCGACGGTCGTCGACTACGCCGTGGAGCAGAACTCGATTACCTTCCTCCAGGGCAGCGAGCCGACGGGGCTGCTGTACTACCCGATCGTCGAGTACCCGGCAGGGGGCGAGGAGCACCGAATGACCGGACGAACCGGCCGGACATCGCGCAGGTGGGAGCCCGGCGAGCAGCTGACCGTTCTCGTCGCGCGCGGCAACCCGCAGAAGGCACGCATCAATACGGTCTTCGGCGTCTGGGGGAGCGCGATCGTTCTCGGCGGGCTCGGCGCGCTCTTCCTGCTGTTGAGCGTTCTCGCGCCGTTCGGATTCGGAGGAGTGCGTCGTGAGCAGAGCTGAGGAGATCAGGCGCGATCAGGAGCGTGCGCAGGCCGCGCGCCCGGCGATTCTTGAACGGCTTCGCGAGGGGCGCGAACCGCTCGAGGTATCGCACGAGGTGAGCGAGCGCTTCGACGTGGATGCGTCGAAGGCGTACCGATGGGTCGCCTATATCGCCGAGGACTTCCAGCGCCGGCGGCGCCGGGTTGCGTTCATCGGGCTCTCGTTGTTGTGGCCCGGTATGCTCATGCTCGTCGCCGGCCCGACGCTCTGGCTCTTCGGCGTTCCGGGCCCCGGGATCCCCTTCTGGCTGCTGGGGCTCGTCGTGGGGGTTCCGCTTTCCTGCGCAGGCGCGTGGCTTGCTATCTCGGCGCGACGTCTCGTGCGCGTTACGGTCTGACTAGCGGTACGACGCGCTCAGCACGTAGGTCCGGAACTCGTCGCGGAACCCGGCGGCCCGCAGTGCCGGGGCGTATTCGCTCTCGCGTACGGGCCGATCGTTTACCGTCTGCACGACCACGCGCGGCAGCGGGTTCCAGCGACGGGCGACGAGCGAGCGAAGCGGTGCGAGCATCGCGCCGACATCGGGATCGTCGGGTGCGACGGCGAAGGAGAGGCTGCGTCCGCTTCGCCGGCTCGTGAGCACGAGCTCGCTGCCGCGAAAGACGAGGTGGTTGCCCCGGCGTCGCGGGGGTAGCTCGCCGAACACCGAGGAGAGACCGAGTCCGCACGGGCTCGCCGGGTCGACGGCGCTCATCCACACGATGCGCATGCTCTCGCGCGCGCGATCGAGCAGGTCCACCGTCGACCGGAGCGCGAACTGCGGGGTGGCCACGCCTTCGACGAAGAGCCCGGAGACGACCTCGCCTGCGAGCTCCATGAGTCGGAGCGCCCGGAAGATATCCCGCCAGAGGAAGCAGCCGCCTTCGCGCCGCACGAGGTCGGGGAACACGATCCCGTAACGGCGCAGAAGCGTACGGGCACGTTCGCGGTCACCTTCGGTGTTCGCCAGCGGGTCTTCTTCTTCGTCGTCGACGACGGCAAACCACAGGCCGGAGAGCGGCCGCGTAGCCCGCCATTCGCGGTGACCACGGGCCCCGCGCCGGGCGGGCCATCGGGATCGGATCGCGCCGGACGGCTGTGTTGAGGATGCGGCAAACCGGGTTTCGATCCCGCGGCGAAGCGTCGCGAAGGCTTCGTTGCTGACTTCACCGCGCCAGGCGGCCTCCCAGAGCTCGGTTGTGAGCTCCTCGGTGGGACGGTTCAGGCGATCGCGCACGGTCAGAAAGTCCGCAGGCCCGGTCGAGGCTAGCTCGCGCGCGACGCTGCCGTCGGCAGGCGTCTGCGCCGCGCCGGCATCGCGGAACAGCGCCACGTCGCCGGCAAGGCAGAACAGGATGCGCTCACGGCCGGCGCCGAGCCAGACGAGCTCGTGGTCCGAGAAGAGCCCGTCGAGCCAGAGCGGGTAGTACTCGTCGAGTCGAGCAGGAATGATGTCGGCCTCCCAGCTCGCCGCGGGCGCGGGATAGCCGAACATGGTGTCGAGCAGTTCGACGAGCGCGTCCGGGTCGGCGCTGCCTCGCGCGAGGCCTGTGGTCTCGGCCCACAGCGGGATCAGCGTCTGCGGGGCGACCGCCTCGAGGTGAACGTGCGCGGCCGACCGGCGTACACGCAGCAGGTACTCGAGCGTCTGCGAGTCGCAGACCTCCTCGCCCGATGCGCCTTCGGTGATCTCGCCGATGACGACCGCGTCTTCCTCGCGCAGTCGCGCGACGAGGCTGCGCCACCTCTCCTCCGGCAGACCGAATTGCGCGGATCCCTCGGCAAGCGAGACCGGCGAAGAGAATCGAAGCAATTCGAGAAGCGACTCTTCGGCAGCGGGGAGAGGGCGCCGTTCCTCGGGGACGCCGTAGAGTCGCGCGGCGAGCGCCGCGAGGGAATCGTCGGGAGCTGCGGCCGCGGTGCGGGCGAGGCCGGACGGGGGCTTCCACCAGCGTTCGTCCGGCAACGGTCGGACCGCGCGTGCCTCGGCGTAGAGCGGGAGGAGCGCCGGGATTCGGTCGACGCTGGCGAGCATCTCTGCGCCGCCGGCGGCGATCCACACGAGCCGTCCTTCGGAGCCCTTGATCGACCACGCCGCCTCGCCGTGGTCGCGGACGACCGCCCGGTGCAGCTCATTCACCTCGTCGGCCGGGAGCGCGAGCCGTTCCTCCAGCCACTCGAGGATCTCGGCGGGTCCGTCGGGGGCGTAGCCGGGGGCGAGGCGCGCGAGCCGCGTCTTGACCGTGCTGACGACCTCCGTCGGTAGACGGGGACGCAGCGGGTCGCTGAAGACGACCTCGCGCATGAGCTCGTCGGAGAGGTCGCTGCGCTGAGAGCTCGGGAGCGAGTCGTCCTGGTACATGTGCACGTTGATCTGCTGCCAGACGACCTCGCCGGCGAAGGGGCTCGGAGCGACCGTCTCGCACGAGGAGACGGCGACCTCTCCGGTTGCCACGCCCTCGAGCATCTCGCGCAACGCGGCGAGATCAAACTCGTCGTTGAGACACTGACGCCATGTCTCGAGAAGAATGGGAAAGTCGGGAAGCCCGGCGACCGAAGAGAGCAGCTTCTTCGAGCGCAGACGGTTGAGCCACAACGGCATCCGCCGGGAAAACCCGCCCCTCGGGAGCAGGAGCGCTCGACCGGCGTTCTCGCGGAAGAGGGCGCCGAAGGTACCGCTGCGCTCGAGCCGTTCGCGCAGGAGCGCATCGAGAAAGCCCCGGCGCGCGAGCTCCCGGCACCTCGCAGGGCTGAACGCCTGCTCGGCTCCATACTCGTCGGGCAGCAGCAGAACCAGGCAGTTGTCGTCGGCGAAGGCCTCGAGCGGGACGCCGCGGTCGCGTTCCCAGAGCGCGGCGAGCGCGATCGCGAGCGGCCGGTTCACGCGTCCGCCCCATCCGGTGTGGACGATCACCTCCCGGAGGTCCGCGTCCGCGCGCCGGCGTGGCGCGTCCTTGACGCTCTCGAGGACGATGTGGTGCAGATGAGGCAGCGGCGTCCCGGTCGCCTCACGTTGGCGGGTGAGCACGTCGGCGATCCCGCGGCGGACGCGTTCGCAGAGGTGCGGCATCTCGGCGAGGTGCTCGACGAGGGCCCCGGCGTCGATCGCCTCGTCACACGACTCGAGGAAACCGAGGAGTCTGCGCGCGTAGTGCGCGTCGCGACCACGCGCCTCCGCACGCCAGAACGGAATCGCCTGCGCGCCGGGTGCCGCCGGGGCGACGACGACGTCGCGGTCGGTGATCGCGGTGATCGTCCAGGACTGCGCGCCGAACACGAAGGTCTCGCCGGCGCGCCGCTCCCAGACGAACTCCTCGTCCAGTTCGCCCACCGTCCCCCCTCCGTCGAGCCTCATCGCGTAGTACCCGCGATCCGGGATCGTCCCGCCCGAGTGGTAGAGCAGCGCGGTCACCCCCTCGCGCGCGGTAACGGTGCCGGAGACCCGGTCGATCGAAACGCGAGGTCGCAACTCGCGGATCCTGGTCTCCGCGTAGCGTCCGGCGAGCATCTCGAGGACGAGGTCGAACAGACGCCGCTCGAGCGCGTGGTACGGCCAGCTCGTTCGAAGCACCGCGTAGAGCTCGTCCACCTTCCACGTGTCCATCGCGGTCATGGCCACGACGATCTGCGCGAGAACGTCCAGCGGTGCGACCACCGGTCGCGTTTCCTCGATGTCGCGCTCGAGCGTGGCGGCGGCCATCGCCGCGGCGTCGACCATATCGCGCCCGTAGAGCGGGAAGAGCCTACCGCGGCTCGTCTCGCCGACCCGGTGGCCCGCGCGGCCGACGCGCTGGAGCGTCGACGAGACCGTCATGGGCGTGCGCACCATGAGCACCTCGTCGAGCGATCCGATGTCGATGCCGAGCTCGAGCGAGTTGGTCGCCACGATCGCCCGCAGCCGGCCCTCCTTGAGCGCCTGCTCGACGTACTGCCGCAGCTCGCGTGAGAGCGATCCGTGGTGCGAGTAAGCGAGCGGCTCGTCGAGCCCCTCGTTGAGGAGCATCGTCAGCTTCTCGGCGTGACGCCGCGTCGTCACGAAGACGAGCGTGGACCGGTTGCCGTCGATGATCCTTCGAAGCTCCCGGACGAGATGGGGCCACAGTCCCTCCGGCGAGCCGGGCTCGAGCACCTCGTCGGTGTCCGGGAAGTCGACGTCGAGCTCGACGCGCTTCGTGTCCGCGGCCTCGACGACCGAGACCTCGCGCGGCCGATACGTGGCCTCCGGGCCGGGTTCACCCTCGATCTCGTAGCCGCCGACGAAGCGCGCGACGGCGTCGAGCGGCCTCACCGTCGCCGAGACGGCGATCCGCTGGAACTCGCCGGCGAGCAGCGTGAGCCGTTCGACCGCGGTGATAAGGTGCGTGCCGCGCTTCTCGCCGACGACCGCGTGGACCTCGTCGAGGATGACGGTACGTACGGTAGAGACGATCGACCGGGCTCGCGGCGAGGTCAGGATGATGTTGAGCGTCTCCGGTGTCGTGATCAGAATCTCCGGAGGGTGCGTGATCATCCGTCGGCGTTCGCCCGAAGGCGTGTCGCCGCTGCGCGTCGCGACCGTGATGTCGGGCATCTCGAAGCCGGACTCGTCGGCGAGCTCGCGCAGCTGGGCGAGCGGCCCGATGAGGTTGCGGTGGATGTCGTTGTTGAGCGCCTTCAGCGGCGACACGTAGAGCACGCGTGTGCAGCCGGTGGGCCATCGGCCCTCGATGAACGCGTTGAGCGCGGCGAGAAACGCGGTCAACGTCTTGCCGCTGCCGGTGGGCGCGGTGATGAGCAGGTGTTCGCCGGCGAGGATCCGGGGCCAGGCCGCCGCCTGGACAGGCGTGGGCGAGGGGAATCGACGCGCGAACCACTCGCGCACGAGCGGGTGAAACCTGTCGAGCGGGACCGACCCGCTCATCGCAGCGGGACTTCGGTGTGCTCGGCGAGGTCCTCGGGGAACAGCTGCTCGAGGTGGTAGCGCGTGACGTACTCGTTGCGGGTCTCGTCGCTCGAGATCCCGCGCACCCGGTAGGCGAGCATGCGCACGGTGGCGACCGGCGTCGCGAGCGGTCTGCCGGATACGTCGACAATCTGGTTGAATCGAAGCGGCCAGTCGATCTCCTGCGTGTCGCCCTCCGGATAGACGAGGATGCGCGTGTCGTACTTCATTGACCCTCCCGTTCTCGCTGATGATCTTATCACACGGTCGGGGGGCGGGGTTCAACCATTCCGGTCAACCGGAGTATCCCGCGGGGACTCCTGCGAAGGAGCTCAATGGAAGGCCGAACCTTCCTGATCCCGGCGCCGGCTATCGCCGCGGTGAACGCAGACCATCTCAACGCCGACAGGCCGAGCGCGGCCTGCCGTCGTAGCGGCAGCTCGGTTGCAGATCGCGGTACGTTAGCCGATAATCAGGGTAGTGGGAGCGAACGCGTGTTCTCTCAGAGCCACGATCCCGTCTCGTGCTGCATCCGGAGGTGGCGATGTCCGGGCTGTCTGAGGGCATCCAGGCTCGGCTCCGGGAGCTCGCCGACACCTTCAGCGAGGAGCTGCCGAGACGGATGCAGCAAATCGCCGAGAGCGCCCGGTCCGCGCTCGGCGAAGAGTCGACGATCGAGGCGGTCCGCGCGCTGCGGCACCACGCGCACAAGCTCGCCGGATCGGCGGCGACGTTCGGCTTCCACCGCGTTACCGCGTGTGCGAAACGGCTCGAGCACGCGCTCGACGAGGCGCTCGAGGACCAGCGGGTTCCTACGCGCGAGGAGCGCCGCCGGATCCGGATGTTCGTCAGCGAGCTCAGCGAATCCACGAGGCCGCACGCGTCGTCCGCGAGCGTCGAGGAGCTCGAACAGGTCGACGACGAGGGCCACCCCGTTGCTGAGGCGCCCCCGGGCCGGACGCAGCAGAGCGACGACGGCCACCGTCGTATCATCCTGCTCGTCCACTCGGACGAGCTGTCCGACACGCTGAGCGAGCGGTTCACCTTCTACGGGTTCGAGACGATCGCCCTCGAGCGTCCGCAGCAGCTCTCGCAGACGATGTGCGAGGGTTGCCATACCGCGCTCGTCGTCGACGTGTCGCTCATCGAGAACGACCCCGCGGTCGCAGAGCGAATAGCGAATATCCACGCGAATGCAGGCGGCCGTCTTCACGTCGTGTACGTCTCCGATCGGGACGACTTCTCCGTCCGGTTGCTCGCGGTTCGCACCGCCGGTGCTGCGTTCTTCAGCTCTCCGGTCGACACGCATCGCGTGATCGACACCGTCGACGGGCTCACCTCCGGCGGAGCCGGCGAACCGTACCACATCCTCATCGTCGACGATGACACCGAGCAGGTTTCCTACCACGCGCTCATCCTGCAGCGCGCCGGGATGATCACCTCCGTCGTGTCCGATCCAAGCTGTATGTTCTCCGTGCTCATCGAGGCGAAGCCCGACCTCATCCTGATGGACATGTATATGCCCGGCTGCACGGGGCCGGAGCTCGCCTCGCTCATCCGTCAGCAGGAGGCGTTCGTCGGCATCCCCATCGTCTTTCTGTCGGTCGAGACCGACGAGGACAAGCAGTTCGAGGCGGTGAGTCGGGGAGGCGACGGGTTCCTCTGCAAGCCGATCAAGCCGGAGCATCTGGTGATCGCCGTGTCCAACCGCGTCGAACGGATTCGCAGCATGCGATTCTTCATGGAGCGCGATTCGCTTACCGGCTTGCTGAACCACACGCACCTGATGCAGAGTCTCTCGACCGAGGTGCAACGCGCAGAGCGGGTACAGCGGCCGCTGTGCTTCGCGATGATCGACATAGACCACTTCAAGCGCGTCAACGATACCTGCGGTCACCTCACCGGCGACCGGGTGCTCAAGAACCTCTCGCGGCTGCTCACCGAGCGGCTGCGCAAGACCGATGTGATCGGACGCTACGGCGGCGAGGAGTTCGGGATTGTCATGTTCAACGTGGACGTCGACAACGCGAAGCGGATCCTCGACGCGATCCGGAGCGACTTCGCGAAGGTTGTCCACGAGGCCGGCGGACGCCGGTTCAACGTTACCTTCTCGTGCGGCATCGCGAGCTATCCTGCCTACGACGGACCCGGCCCCTTGAGCGAGACCGCCGATCGCGCCCTCTACATCGCCAAGGAGGAAGGGCGCAACCGCGTCATCGCGCTCTGACTCACTCGCCCGCCGTGCGGAGCGCTCGGCGATTCGTCACCCGAAAGTCGACCGAGCACCACCACGGCTCGCTCGTGCTCGACACGAACCACTCTTCCTCCCAGACGCGCCTGACGGTCATCGACCGCACCTCGGCGCCGGGGCTCCACGCCTCCTCGATCTTTCCCGCGACCGCCTGCGGGCCGACGCCCTCGTCGTCGGGCATCGGCTCGGCCTCGCAGACGCCGGTAGCACCGCCGGGGAGTACCGCGAGCAGCACGCGCAGACGGGCCTCGGCCACCCCGGCGGGGAAGGCGGTCGGGACGTCGTGCACGAGGGCGAGGGCGGAGTCCATGCAGATCGTTCGCGCGCGCGCGTGTGGACTCGCGATCACGAGCGGGGCCGGGAGGCGGTCGGGCATGATCGTGTCTCCAGGAGAGCGCGATGTCGCGTCTCCCGGCGCCCCGTCGAGCGCGCGCCCGTCGAGCGCGCGCCCGGCGAGCACCACGGCGGGTGGAAGCGCCTGGCTGCTCACCGCCCCTGAGAGCGAGAACACGAGTTGCTGCAGGCGCGAGAGCTCGGCCTCGACGTTACCGGGCAGTCTGAGGACGGTGAGCAGGTAGTGGTGCTCCACACGCCTATGGTAGTATGGAGCGGGGAGTGTGGACAGAGCCATGAAGCAGAAGGCACGAGCAGCAGTCGATCGGCTCCGGGCGGTATTCGAGGGCTGGGAGGAAATCACCGCGGTGGGGCTGCACGCCTACGGTGACGACCTCTACGACCCGTACTTCTCGCTCAGCTTCGACGTGTACACGACGACGGACGTGCGCGAGCCGGGCGCGCGCGAGCTTGCCTTCGGAGACGTGGGTGCGTTCGAGAGCTCGATCCTCACGCACAAGGACCGTTTCCTCCTCAACGAGATTCCCGTCCGCCTCGAGTACAAGCTTACCCGACGTTTCGACGGTCTCGTCTCCGCGGCGCTGGACGGCAAGTGCCGGTTGCGCGATGCGAGCACGTACGCGTTTCGCCGCGTGGTCGACGCGGAGACGGTGCTCTCCCGCGGCGAGTGGTTTGCCACGATGCGCTCGAGCCTCGCGAGGCTTCCGGATCGATTCTGGACCGAGCTGCGGTCCGCGCAGGAAGCGACCGCAGAGCACCTGTACGCCGACCTCTGCGCGGCGGCGATGCGCAACGACGCCTTCTACTACACGATGGCCGCCGGCCGGTTCCTCGTGGGCCTCTGCGCGCTCCTGTTCACGATCAACCGCCGGTTCGAGCCGTCGCCGCGACGGTTCCGCGGCGAGGTCCTCGATCTGCCCATCCTGTCGGACTCCTTTCCCGCGAACCTGGAGAACTTCGTCGGCCAGGAGTCGAGCCTGAGTATGTCGCAACGAGCCGAGCTTGCTGAGTTGATGGTAACGAGCGTACTTTCCCTCTGAGACTATGCGCCGCCCGCTCCTGCTTCTGGTCGTTGTTCCGCTCCTCGCCTCGTGCGAACGCACGTTCGCGCTGTTTTCTCTCGAGGTCGATACCGGCGACGCTGTGGTGTCGATCGATCTCCGCGAGCGTCGCGGAAGGGCCTCGGACGATGAGGGGACGATCGAACCGGGCGGTGAGCTGCTGCTCGAGCTCGAGCGCCCGGTCCGGCTCGACGGCGATGCAGGCGAGCTCGTTGCGGGGTTCGGCGCCGTGCCCGACGGCGTCGAGATGACCGTGTTCGACGGGGACGGCGTCGCGGTGGCTCGTGGGCCGGCGGCTTCATCGTTCGCCGTTGTCGAGCGTGGGATCGCGGTCGACTCCGCACTGCGGGTGCCGCGGGGGAGCACCGTCGCGGCGATCCGGTTCTCGGCGGCACGCCGCGGCGAGTCCGTCCGTCTCGAGCGCCTGCGGCTGCGGCCGCCCACGAGCGGCGTCGGGCGCTCGTATCCGCAGGAGGTTTCCTCCGGCCCGGAATCGGGACGGCTTTACGCGTCTGCCGGCACGATTGTCGAGTCGTGGAGCGTCGAGGGCTGGACGTTCGACGCGAGCGGCGACGAGCGGTGGGATCCGCGCGCGCCGGTGGAGATTCGTTACCGCTACGAGCACGATACGCCCGTCGACGCCGACGACGGACCCGCGCGCGCGATCGTGGAGGTCGGTGCGCGCCGGTTCGAGCTCGACCTGCGTCCAGGCGCGAACCGGGTCGTCCTGTACCCGCGCGTCGAGGGGGTGCGCGTCGAGCGGATGCACGTCGAGCCCGCGTCCTCGACCGAGCGCGATGCGTCGCGGTTCTCGATCGAATGGATCGGTCCCGTCGAAACACCGGGCGATCTGCTCGCGGCGGTGCCGGCGGACATGGGGACGCTCATGCGCTACCCCGTCGAGCTGTGGCGGCGGCCGGACTACGAGCTCTTCTCGTGGACGCTCTACCCCGACGTCCTCGTCGTGGACTCCGCCTCCTACGAGGTGCAGGCGCGCTTCTTCAAGCGGCTCGCCTTCTTCGTAGAGAAGATGGGCTACCGGGGTGAGCTGCTGACCGACGACGAGCTTCGCGGGCGACACGGGTACAACGCGCACAACTACAACGCCGAAGGGCTCGCCGACTTCTTCACCGCGGTCGAAGACCGCCGGTTCGACCTCACCGGCGAGGAGCGATTGCTGCGGGAGATCGTCGTCGCGAACGGGATCATACGAGCGGTCGACGGCGGGTACGAGCCGGTGACCGGCGGTGTGCTCGCGGTCGCCCAGGAGTCGTTCGCCGTCCCGACGCTGCGGGAGCTGCTCGTAGCGCACGAGGCGTACCACGGCGTCTACTACGCTGAGCCGGAGTACGTCGACGCGGTGGACGAGCTGTGGGAAGGGCTCGACGAGCGCGAGCAGCGCTACTGGCGGCTCCTGCTCTCGGGACTTCGGTACGACGTAGACGACCCCTATCTCGTGCGGAACGAGTATCACGCGTATCTGCTTCAACAGCCGGTCGCGGCCGCCGGATGGTACTTCGAATCACGCTCCGCCGAGCGTCTGCGCCGATGGTATCCCGCGTTGGGGTCGTGGTTCGACGCCTACTTCGCCGATTACGCCGGCACGCACCGGGAGCAGGCCGCGCGAGTACAGACCGAACTCTACCGGTTGACCGGGCTCCTCGCGCGGGACGTCTCCTGTCTCGATCCGATCGACCCCTAGATGACGTAGTCGATCTTTCGCTCTTGCGTCGCCTTCTCGCGCATGAGGTCGCCGAGCGACCGATCGAGCGTCTTCTCCAGCGTACGCTCGATCTCGTCCCAGAAGAACTCGAGGATTCCCTCCCGGCGCGCCTCGATCACGACTTCGATGTGCCCTTCGAGTCGGGACAGCGCGTCGCGTACGGAGATCGAATCCGGGTCGCGGGCGAGCGCGTACCCGCCCCGGGCTCCCCGGAAGCTCTCCACGAAGCCCGCCTTCTTGAGGATGACGAGTATCTGCTCGAGGTAGTGTTGGGGGATTCCGTGCTTCTGCGATATGTCGCGGATCTGTACCGAGCCCCTGTTGCGCTGCAGTCCCAGCTCCATGAGCGCGGTCAGTCCGTACGTTCCCTTCGCGGAGAGTGCAAACACTGCACACCTCTTTTCACGTCCAATGTATCGAGATGACGATATCTCTCCAGCCGGATGAAGTCAAACACGATGAATGCGCCCCTTCCATGGTCCGCGTCGATGTACGCCGAGCGCCCCGCCCGCCACGAGCGACGCGAGGAGCTCCTGCCGGGCGCTCGTGCTCCACGCGAGCGGAAGTCGGTGGACGAACTGATCGGCGGTGAAGGTGCGCGGTCGTCTGCGCGCGAGCTCGTTCGCGTGTTCGACCGCCTGCTGCATGGTCCCGCGCATTCGCACCACCGCGTGCGGCTCCTCGCCGGGCGTGCAGCGGTCGCAGCCGAAGCAGACCGGGGAGTCCGTTCCCAGTGCGTCCATCAGGTACGCCCGCCGACACCCTTCGGCTCGAAGGTAGCCCCGCATGACCGCTTCGCGGGCCGCGCGCCCCGGCTCGATCTCGCGAACCTGATCGGACTCGTTCCAGAGCACGATGCTCCACGCGAGCTCCCGGTCTCTCCCGGCCCGTCCGGATTCCTGGAGAAACGCCTCGACGTTCGACGGCAGCTCGTAGTGGATTACCGTGCGGATGTTCTGCTTGTCCACTCCCATGCCGTAGGCGCACGTGGCGGCCAACACGCCGTCATCGGATGCGAAGAACCATTCCTCGACGGCCGCGCGCTCGCGCTTCGTCAGACCGGCGTGATAGGCGCTGCAGCGGTCGAACCCGACTACCTCCGCGAGCTCGCGCGCGACTGCTTCGGTTCGCTTGCGCGAACGACAGAAGACGAGCGCCGGCCGCTCGACGCCCGCGCCAGCGAGCTCGGCGAGCGCCGCCTCCTTCGACGGGGCGTGCACGACGCTGTAGGAGATGTTTGGTCGGTCCGGATCTCCCTGGACGAGCCGCGGGCGCTCGGTGTCGAAGAGGATTCGCGTGACCGTGTCGAGCACCACCGGCGAGGCGGTCGCCGTGAAGGCGGTTACCACGCGCGGCGAGAGCGCCGCGATGGTCTCGCGCAGCGTCAGGTACGAAGGCCGGAACGTCTCTCCCCACTCGCTCACGCAGTGCGCCTCGTCGACCACGAGGTGTCCGATCCGGATCCCCGACAGCTCACGCCGCACCGATTCGGCTCCGAGGACCTCGGGGTTGGCGAGCAGGCAGCGAACACCGCCCGAACGCGCGGCCGCGAAGATCCTCGAGCGCTCGCAGCGGCTCTGCCCGCCGCGCAGGATGCGCGCTGGCACCGATGCCTCGGTCATCCGTCTGAGCTGGTCGTCCATGAGCGCGAGCAGCGGGTACACGACGATCGTCAGCCCGTCTACGAGCAGGGCGGGGAGCGTGAAGCAGAGACTCTTGCCGCTGCCGGTCGGCAATACCACGATTTGGTTGGGGTTCTCCTCGTCGGGGTGGATCGTGTTCGCGATGACGAGGCGCTGGTACGGGTAGAGGTAGGGGAGCCCGAAGGCCGCCCGGGCGACCTCGATCTGCGGATCGAGCGATTGGTTCGGAGTACGAAGCACGTTCACACCCGTACCTACGCGCGAATCGAGCGGTTCGCTTCGTATCTTCCCGCTTGCCCAATCGAAGGCTGCGTGATACCAATGAGCGGAGGTGTCTATGGCACGTAGAAGCTCGCGCAAACCAAACGTCATCGTCTTCTTCACCGACCAGCAGCGCGCCGACACGACCGGCCTGCACGGAAACCCGATGGGTCTGACACCGAACTTCGACCGCATGGCGCAGGCGGGAACGCACTTCGTCAACACCTTCACCTGCCAACCGGTCTGCGGCCCGGCGCGCGCGACCCTGCAGACCGGGAAGTTCGCCTCCACAACGGGCGTGTGGCGCAACGGCCTTGCGTTGCCCCTCGACGAACCGCGTGTGTCGACGGTCTTCAAGGAGGCCGGCTACGCGACCGGCTACATCGGCAAGTGGCACCTCAGCGAGCACGATCCGGTGCCCCGCGAGGAACAGATCGGCTACGACTACTGGATGGGCTCGAACGTGCTCGAGTTCCAGAGCGACGCCTACGACCTGAATCTCTTCGACGCCGCCGGGACGAAGCACCACTTCCCCGGCTACCGCGTGGACGCCGAGACCGACCTCGCGATTCGCTACGTCGACGAGCACAGGGACGAGCCGTTCTTCCTCTACCTCTCGTACCTCGAGCCGCACCACCAGAATCACGTCGACGCGTACCCGGCTCCGACCGGCTACGAGGAGGCGTACGCCGATCCCTGGACCCCCGGCGACCTGCGGGCGCTCGGTGGTTCGTCATCGCGACACCTGCCCGGCTACTACGGGATGGTCCGGCGGCTCGACGAGGCGCTCGGACGCATCGAGGACGCGCTGCGCAGTCTCGATCTGCTCGACGACACGGTCATTCTCTTCATCTCCGACCACGGGAACCACTTCAAGACGCGCAACGGCGAGTACAAGCGCAGCTGTCACGACGCGAGCGTGCGCGTTCCGTGTTTCGCGACCGGACCTGGCTTCCGCGGCGGCGGTCGCGTCGAGGAGCTCGTGAGCCTCGTCGACATCGCGCCGACGCTTCTCGACGCCGCCGGTCTCCACCCGCTGCCCGGGGCGCACGGGCGCTCCGCGCTCCCGCTCGTGGGAGGGGACGGGAGGAAGGCCGATGTATCGGATTGGCCCGATCACGTCTTCGTGCAGATTAGCGAGGCGGAAACCGGTCGTGCGATCCGTACTCACCGGTGGACCTACGGCGTCTCCCATGTCGACCCGGCCCGGGAGCGGCTGCGACCGTCGGCCGAGTACGCCGATGAGTATACCGAGCTCTTCCTCTACGACCTCGCGCACGACCCGAACCAGCTCGAGAACCTGATCAACCGCGACTCGCACACCGCCGTCCGCGAGCGGCTGCGTGGCTTGTTGCTCGAACGCATCGGCGCGGTAGAAGCGCGGACCCCGCGAATCGTCGAGCCCGAGCTCGTCTCCGGCGGGCAGCGTGCGGTCACCGCCGCCGAGGTGCTCGAGTAGATCGTCGCAGGCGCTTCGTCGGCGGCTTCGGATGTAGTACACTACTCCAATGATTGGTTCGGCCTCGGCGCTCCCGGCTGCCGTGATCTACCTGATTCTCGTATTCCTGCAGGGCTTCGGTGAGTCGGACGCGATCGCCGTCGACTACCTTCAGGACGGGGTACCCGAGCTCGAGATTGCCGCGAGCGCCGAACGGGAGGATGCCGGACTCGTCTACCGGATCGTCGCGCGGCCGGCCGAGCTCGCCGCGTCCGGCGAGCAGGAACTCCCGCGAACCGGCGAGGTCCGCGTGGAGCAGAGCGATCTCGTATCGCAGAACTACCTGCTCTACGCAGACGGCGGTGCGCTGCCGACGGTCGTTACGCTCGAACCGGTGCTTGCACAGCTTGCGACGGCCGCCTCTCCGCGCGACCTCACGCTCGAACTACCCGAGACCGCCGAGCTCTTCGGCGGCGAGGCGGACGTCACGCTCGGCACGACCCTCCACGTCCTGCGCCGCGACGGCACCACCGTTCTCAGCGCGCCGGAGGCCGGCATCACCCTCCTCATCGAATACGAGTAGACCGCATGCGCAGAGTGCTCTTCGTCTGTACCGGAAACATCTGCCGCAGCCCGCTAGCCGAGGCCTTGCTGCGGCGCAAGCTCGCCGACCGCGGTGCAGCCGACCGCTTCGAGATCGACAGCGCCGGCACGGTGGACGATCACCTTGGTCAGCGTTCCGACGCGAGGATGCGACGTACCGCCCGGGCACGCGGCATCGAAATCGACCATCGCGCCCGGCTCGTGCGTGCCGGCGAGCTCGCTCACGCCGATCTGGTGATCGGCATGGACGACCGGCACGTGAGGACGCTTGAGGCGATGGCCGACGGCCGCCCCGTGAAGATTCGCAAGATGCGGGAGTACGATCCTGAGACGGCTTCATCGGGAGATCGACGCGCGCCGGACGTTCCCGACCCGTGGTACGGCGGGCAGCGTGGCTTCGAAGAGGTCTACGAGATGGTCGATCGTTCGTGCGAGGTCCTCGCCGAGCGACTCGCGGAGGAGTCATGAGTCGCCGGCCGGTGACCGACGCAGCCTCGGTGGAGGATGCGCTGCGGCGGATCGCGGGGGAGTCCGCTTCGGTGGCGAGCGAGCGATCGGTCGGCGGCGGATGCATCGCCGACGGCCGCCGGGTAACCCTCACCGACGGCCGGTCGTTCTTCGTCAAGCAGAGCGACTCGCTGCCGCCGGGGATCTTCGCCTCAGAGGCCCGCGGGCTCGAGGCGCTCGCGAGCGAGCGCGGTCCTCGTGTCCCCCGGGTGGAGGCGTACTCCGCGGCCGACAGCGGCGGTTTCATCGTGCTCGAATGGATCGAGCCGGGGGAGCAGGGACCCGGGTTCGCGGAGTCGTTCGGGCGCAGACTCGCCGCGCTGCACGCCGAACGCCGCGTCGAGCGGTTCGGGTTCGACCAGGACAACTACATCGGCTCCACGCCGCAGCCGAACGGCTGGATGGATTCGTGGCACGACTTCTTCCGCGAGCGTCGGATCGGTTTCCAGACCCGGCTCGCGCGCGAGCGCGGGCTTCTCGACGAGCGGGACACGCGCGCGATAGACGCGGTGCTCGCACGGCTTGAAACGCTTCTTCCCGCACCGGGGCACCCGTCGGTACTGCACGGCGACCTGTGGGGAGGCAACTATCTCGTCGATGCGGGCGGGCGGGCGGTGCTGATCGATCCGGCGACGTACTACGGTCACCGCGAGGCGGATCTTGCGATGACCGAACTCTTCGGCGGGTTCCCCGCGCGCTTCTACCGCGCCTACGAGGAAGCCTCGCCCCTCCAAGAGGGCTACCGCGAGCGGGTATCGCTGTACAATCTCTATCACCTGCTCAATCACGCGAATATCTTCGGCGGCGGATACGTCTCGAGCGTCCGCTCGGTGGTCAGCAGGTACCGGTAGCGAGTTCAGTATGGTAAGCGTGAGCCGATGAACGAACTCGTCCTGTTCAGCGGCGACGACGAACTGACCGAACGCGTGTGGGAGGCGTTGCGGCAGCCCGTGCCGGATCGAGCGACTATCTTCTTCGGAACACTCGCGCGACGAGCGAGAACAGGAATCCGAGCCCGAGTATTCCTGCGATCCCGAAGCCCGCGAGCCCGATGATCGGGATGTTGTTCCACAGCGGGGGGAGCCTCGCGTGAATGATCAGACCGGAGCTGATCATGAGCGCCGCGAGCACGAGGCCGAAGACGAGCCGATACCCAACGTTGTCGAGCGTATCGCGCACCGGCTCGAGCCCACGCAGGCGAAACCCGATCGTCAGCTGCCCGGTGCGCAGCATACGCGCGATCCCGGAGATGTCGCCCGGCGTGTCACGCACGAGCTCGAGATACTCGAGGCCGAGCGCCGATGCTTCGCGGGCGAGGTTCTCGGGTCGCAACCGGTGCATGACGACCCTGCGCGATGCCTCCTCGAGCGCGGGTTGCAGCGTGAACTCGGGGTAGAGGTGCATGCCCACCCCCTCGATCGTCAGCAGCGCCTTCGCGACCATCATCAGGCTCGTTGGAACCTTGATTCCGTGGTCCACGACGAGCGTGATCAGGTCGCTGAACAGTTTGGCGATGTTCACGTCCTTGAGCGCCCGGTCGAGGTAATCGTCGACGAGGTCCTGGATTTCGTCGACGAGCTCCTGGTACCCAACGGTCCTGCTCGCCCGCGTGAGGCGCAGTACGGCGTCGGTGACCTTGGCCCCGTCGCGACGGATCATGCCGCTGATCGCGGTCGCGAGGTAGTCGCGCTCCTCTTCGTGCAGCCGACCCATCAGACCGAAGTCGAGGTAGCAGATGGTGTTTCCGGGCAGAATCATGAGGTTGCCCGGGTGTGGGTCGGCATGAAAGAAACCGTGGATGAGGATCTGCTCGAGGGTGAGGTGCGCGCCGCGTTCGGCAATCTTTGACGGGTCGAAGCTGACCTTGTGCGCGCCCTCCGGATCCCCGAGGACGGTGCTGACCTTGGTCCCGTCGACGTACTCCATGATGAGCATGCGCTCCGTCGAGTAGCGCGCGTAGGTCGCCGGCACCTTGACCCCTTCCCGTCGCGTGAACATGGATGCGAAGCGCTCCATGTTCTGACGCTCGCGGCCGAAGTCGAGCTCGCGGCGGATGTGCTTGCGGAACTCCTTGACCATCTCGGTGGGACCGAGGTAGCGCGACGACGGGATATAGCGTTCGGCGAGCCGCGCGAGGTAGGCGACGATGTCCAGGTCGGTCTCGATCATCGTCTCTATCCCCGGACGCTGGATCTTCACCGCGACGTCCTCGCCCGTGGTGAGCTCGGCTCGGTGAACCTGCGCTATCGAGGCGGATGCGGTGGGCGCATCTTCGAACGAGCGGAAAACCTCGTCCGCGGGTCTGCCCAGCTCTTCGCGCAGCGCGATCGTGATGAGCTTGGGCGGTACGGGTTGGACCTCGTCCTGCAGGCGCGACAGCTCGCGGATGAGTTCGTTCGGCAGGACGTCGGTGCGATTGCTGAGCAGCTGCCCGATCTTGATAAAGGTGGGTCCCAGCTCCTCCATCGCCATGCGGAGGATCTCCCAGCGCGACGCTCCCTTCGGGGGCTTGGGCCCACGCCGGATGAGGAGCGAACGGATGCCGGGTACGGCCTTGTCGAGCCGAAGCATGCGGACCCACTCCGAGAGTCCGTACTTGACCATGACCCGGACGATCTCCTGGATACGGCCGGTCGTCCGCGCGCTGCGGTGGAAGCTTGTCTCGTGTCTCACGCTACGAGTGTACTCCAGATGGTGGCGAGTGACACCCGCATGCTTCGCCTGACGGGCAATCGGCGCGGTGACCCGTCCGGGCGCGTCGGTCGTTCCGTCGGCGGGTCGGCGCGTCGGGTAAGCGTCAAGCCTTTCGGGGCGGAATGATCACGGTCCGAAGCGCGAACGACGTCGACGCGTCAACGGCGGCAGCCGCGTCGGCGTGCGCCTCCACGACCGCGAGCGCGCCGGTCGTGAGCCTCGTCCGGCTCCCGGCGACAACGGAGACGAATTCGCTGAGTGCCGGGTTGTGGCCCACGATCATGACGCGCGTTGCCCTGCCGGCGTACACCGGAAGGAGCGCCGTGATCTGCGAAGCGTCGACGTCGTAGAGCTCGGGAAGGTCGAAGCGCTCGGGGCGCGCGGGAAACGCCTGAGCCCCCAGGTCGGCCGTCTGACGCGCCCGCACCGCGTCCGAGCAGAGGACGAGCTCGGGCACGATGTCGCGCTCGGCGACCAGGCGCCCGACCTCCCGGGCGTCGGCCTCTCCGACCGGCAGCAGGCGCCGTTCGTGATCGGATCGCCTCCCGTTGGAGGGCTCGGTCTTCGCGTGTCGCCAGACGAGTAGCTCAACCATCGGCAGAAACCTCCTTCGCCCACTCGCGCGCCTCGCCGAGCCAGCGGCGGCGCTGTCGCTGGCCGCTGTTCCGAAGGTCGGAGAGTACCGTATAGCGCGCGAGCTCCATACCCGAGTAGTCTGCCACGTCGCGCCAGAAGCCCTCAATCGGCTCGGGAGGCCGATCGGGCTCGCGGTCGGTCGTGACGAAGACCGCCAGGCGGGCATTCGTCAGCAGCGGGACGTGGTGTTTCTCCTCGAACTCCTCGCCTTCCCAGTCGTACGCGATTCCCGGACGCAGGACGCGTTCGAGCCACCCCTTCAAGAGCGCCGGGGGCCCGCTCCACCAGTCGGGGTGTACGACGGCGAGCAGATCGGTCCGCACGATCTCATCGGTGTAGCCCTGGATCTGCTCGTCGAGGCTGTACCGCCGGGCGATTTCCGCGCCGGTGAGCACCGGATCGGGCGTCTCGGCGTAGAGGTCGTGGGACGACACATCGGCCCCGGTGTCGCCGAACCCCGCCACGAGCGCCTGGGCGATCGCGTGACAGTAGCTCCGTTCGAACGGATGGCAGAGGATGATCGTGATGTGCATAACCGCCTATAGTATACGGCCGGAGAGTGGTCACGAGGGACAGATTTGCGTAGTTTTCGACATATACGAGCGGCTTGGTGCAAGAACCACTTGAAGAGTGGCTCGTACCTTAGTAGATTGGTCATAAATAGAGGGAGCTATGGCAACAAAGGGCGAAGTGCTGGACGCGCTGGCGCGGGTGATCGACCCGGAGATCGGCCTGAACATCGTGGACGTGGGTCTCGTCTACCGCGTCGAGGTCGCGGACGACCACGTCGAGGTGGATTTCACGCTCACCTCTCCGGGGTGTCCGCTCGCGGACACGATCGTGCACGAGATGAAGGCTGAGATCGCGCAGGCGACGGGGATCGAGGACGTTCGCACGAACCTCGTCTGGAACCCGCCCTGGAGCCTGGACT
>CAZVEF010000016.1:0-32081 GCA_964625715.1 uncultured Spirochaetaceae bacterium
GCGCGGCCGGAGTCGGCGGCGCGGCCCGTGCTCGTGCGGGGGCGTGCGCCGGAGTTGCTCACGGACCGCGCTCGATAATGAACTCGCTGGCGCGGTCGAGCACGAGCCTGGTGTTCTCGTACGTCACGAGCTCCCGCGTCTGCCAGTAGGGTAGCCAGCGGTAGGCGCGGATTTCGGCTCGCCGGATATGAACCCGGGGGCGGCGCACGCGGGAGAGGAAGAATACCACCTCCTTGCGCCGCTCCTTCGGCGTGAGATAGTAGATGCGCTCGTAGAACCCGTCCCGGAAGGCGACTCGCAGCCCGGTCTCCTCGGCGATCTCGCGCCGGGCAGTCTCCATCTCGGTCTCTCCGGAAGCGACGTGGCCCTTGGGGAACCCCCAATGCCCCCCGCTCTCGTGCTGTACGACGAGAAACTCGGTCCGCCGGAATCGCCGCCGGTAGATGACCGCGCCGCACGACTTTCGCGTCTTGCGCTTGCGCGCGGTATGCAGCTCGAGCCTGACCGCGCGCGGGCGGAACCCGATCGACTCCCACCGCGCGAGGCTCTCCTTCGCCTGCTCGGGAACGTCGAGCCGCACCGACGCGTAGTCGGCGAACTCGTTCTGGCGCAGAAGCGAGAACGCGTTCTCGGCGGTGACGCGCTTGTGAACGCCTTGCTGGACGTAGAAGTGACGCAGGAACGCATACCTGGGGTAGAGCCTGTAGAGGCAGTATCCGACGGTCGAATCGCGCCAGCGGAAGAGAACCGCCTGGTACCCGTCGCCGAGGTACTCGCGGATCTTGGCCTCGAGCTCGATCTTCTCCGGATGGGCGCGGATGCCCTGCTGCCCGAGCAGAGCCAGATGGAGCTCGGCGAGCGTCGGAATATCGGCGTCGTCTGCATGGACGTAGGTGAGCGAGGTCATCGGTCGAGTATGGCCGGTTCGGCCGGCAGTCGCAACGGCGGCCGCGCGCGGACAGAAAACTCCCACCGGCGGCACGTCAGGCGGGCTTCGGCGCCGGGTCGACGAGCCGGACGCGTCGCGCCGGCTCGGGCCGCCGGATCGACTCGCCGTCTCACAGCGAGCCGGGAACGAGCTCTCCGCCGCGCGCCGACCAGTCGACCATACTGCCGTCGTAGAGGCTGACTTCCGGGAAGCCCGCGTACCGGGCGGCAAAATAGACCTGGGACGCGCTGTAGCCGATGCCGCAGAAACAGATGATATGGTGACGATGCGTGATACCGCGCTCGGCGAAGGCGGCGGTCAGCTCGTGGCGAGTGCGCAACAGCGGGAAGCTATCGTCGGCAAGCGTATCGGTATAGGGGAAGCTGACGCTCCCGGGCAGCGTCTCCTGGAGGAACGAGTCGACCGGAAGCGAATTGCACAGCGCGACCCGGGGGTTCCCGACCGCGGTGATCATCTCCGAGAACTCGAGGCGACGCCCCTCCTTGCGCGAGGCGGTGAACGTGCCCTGGCTTACCGGCGGGGCGTCGGTCGTGACGACGTTCACCGAGGTCGTCCAGCAGAAGTAGCCGCCGTCGAGCAACCGGGGCCGAGGATGGCCGGCCACGTCGAGTGCCCACCAGAGCCGGGCCGCGAGATACCCGCCCCCCTCGTCGTAGATGCAGACCGGAACGTCGTTCGACACCCCGGCGGCGCGGAGGTACGGGGCGAGGTCGTGTACGGGACGGAGCTGGCTGGGAACCTCCTCACCGCTATCGAGCAGCTCGTTCGCCTCGAGAAGCGACGGATGGAAGTTGACCGCGCCGGGTATGTGACCTTCGGCGTACGCTTCGGGCTCGCGGGCGTCGAGGAGGCAGATACGGCCGGTACCCACCAGATGATGGAGTTCCTCTACCGTGACTACCTCGTCGGACACCACGTCCCTTTATACCGCATTTGCGTCCCGCAGCATACCGTCGCGAGGCGCGAGCGCACGGGCCGGGACGCGCGCTTGGCAGGGCATCCTACGCGGAGAACCTCTTCAGGACGAGCACCCCGTTGTGCCCCCCGAAGCCGAAGGTATTGGACATCGCCACGTTCACGTCGGCCGTGATCGCCTCGTTGGGCACGTAGTCCAGATCGCACTCGGGGTCGGGCTCGTCGAGGTTGATCGTGGGCGGGATGATACCCTCGGCGATCGTCTTCGTCGCGGCGACCGCCTCGATCCCACCGGCGGCGCCGATGCAGTGCCCGGTCATCGACTTGGTCGACGAGATTTTCACCTTCTTCGCGTGCTCGCCGAAGGTCGCCTTGATCGCCCTCGTCTCGAAGGGGTCGTTGATCGGCGTGCTCGTGCCGTGCGCGTTGATATAGTCGACGTCTTCGGGCTTCATGCCGGCTTCGCCGAGCGCCATCCTCATCGCCTGGATCGCCCCGCGTCCCTCGCTGTGCGGGGCGGTGAGGTGCTGCGCGTCACACATCATGCCGTTGCCGGCGATCTCCGCGTAGATCTTCGCCCCGCGCGCCTGCGCATGCTCAAGGCTCTCGATCGTGAGGATGCCCGCGCCTTCGCCGATGACGAAGCCGCTGCGGTCCTTGTCGAAGGGACGCGACGCCTTGGCGGGCCGGTCGTTGAAGTCCGTCGCGAGCGCCTGGATCACGCAGAAGCCCATGACCGCGAGCTTCGTGATACACGCCTCCACCCCGCCGGTGATCATGACGTCCATGACACCCGACTGGATGAGACGGTACGCGGTGCCGATCGCGTCGGTCCCGGAGGAGCACGCAGTCGTCACCGCGAGGCAGGGCCCCTGGCAGTTGAGCGCGATCGCGACGTTGCCCGGCCCCTCGTTCGCGATGTGCTTGGGGATCGTCATGGGAGGCACGCGGTCGGGACCCTTGAGGAAGAGCGCCTCGTACGAGTTCTCGAGCGTCTCGAACCCGCCGATCCCCACGCCGAGCACCACTCCGGTCCGCTCGGGATCGAAGCTGCCTTCGGCGAGGCCGGCGTCCTTCGTCGCCTGCATCGACCCTGCGACCGCGTAGTGCGAAAACGAGTCCATCTTCCGCGCCTCGCGGCGGTCGATGTACTCGCGGATGTCGAAGTCCTTGACCTCCGCGGCGATGCTCGCGGGATACTCGGACGCGTCGAACCTGGTGATCCGATCGACCCCGCTTCGCCCCTCGATCATACCCTGCCAGGTCTCGTCCACGGAATTGCCGAGCGGCGAAACCATCCCGAGTCCGGTTATCACTACTCTCCTGCTCATCTACATCCCCAGTCCGCCGGTCACGTGGATCACCTGTCCGGTGAGATAGGATGCGAGGTCGCTCGCCAGGAAGACGCATGCCTTCGCGACCTCTTCCGGCTCGCCGATGCGGGCCATCGGGATATGGACCTTCAGCGCGTTCTGCTGCTCCTCGGTGAGCTCCTGCGTCATGTGGGTGTTGATGAACCCGGGGGCGACCGCGTTCACGCGCACGTTGCGCGAGGCGACTTCCTTCGCAGAGCTCTTCGTCAGACCGATCATGCCCGCCTTCGAGGCCGAGTAGTTGACCTGTCCGGCGTTGCCGATGACACCCACGATGCTCGCGATGTTGATCACCGAGCCCGTGCGCTGCTTCGCCATCTGGCGCAGCACGATCCTGGACGTGTAGAACGCGCTCGAGAGGTTGACCGAGAGCACGTCGTTCCACTCCTTGCCGCTCATGCGGAAGAGCAGGTTGTCGCGCGTGATACCCGCGTTGTTCACGAGGATGTCGACGGTATCGGCTTCCTTGATGATCTCTCCGATCACCGCGGAGACGCTCTCCTCGTCGGCTACGTTGCCTTCCTTGAAGGCCGCGCTCTGGCCGTGCTCCTTCGCGAGCGCCTGATACTCGGCGAGCGAATCGCCTTCGGCCAGGTCGATGTACCACACCGACGCGCCCTCGCGGAGGAACGCAAGGACAATCTCGCGCCCGATACCGCGCGATCCGCCCGTGACGATCGCCTTCTTTCCTTCGAGCAACATACTCTCTCCTTCCATCCGTCTCACACGGTTATCGTAGCAATATGATCGGCCGTACCTGCCGGCAGACACGGCGTGGTGATGTCGTCGGTCGCCTTCACGAAGGCGCGCCAGAGCCCGCAGAGGACCTCTCCGGGACCGACCTCCAGAAGCTCGTCGTAGTCGTCGCGCGCGATCAGCATCTCCTCGTCGACCCACCGGACGGGCTTCACGAGCTGGTCGGCGCACAATCCCCGCGCCTCCTCCCCGGTGTTGATGAGGGTACCGGTGACGTTCGAGTAGATCGGTTTCTCCGGGTCCGAGAAGGCGACCCCGGCGAGCACCTTCGCGAACCGGTCGCGCGCCTCGGACATCAGCGGCGAGTGGAAGGGACCGGAGACCTTGAGCCCGATCACGCGGCGGGCGCCGGCGTCCTTGAGGACCGGGCCGGCGGCCTCGAGGCCGGCGGCGGTACCGCTCAGCACGGTCTGGACCGGGCTGTTGAGATTCGCGAGGTACACGTCGCCGATACCGGCGCCGCCGAGCGCCTGCTGGATCGCATCGGCGTCGATCCCGAGGACCGCGGCCATCCCGGGCGAACCGTCCGGCGAGTCGAGACCGCGGCTGACGTCTTCCATGATGCGTCCACGCTCGACCACGAGCGAAAGCGCATCGGTCTCTGCGAGAATCCCGGCGTCCACGAGCGCGGCGTACTCGCCCAGGCTGAAGCCCGCGGTGGCCGATGACCGGACGCCCAGGCGCGCGAGAACGCGGCGGGCGGCGAGATTCACGACGGTGATCGCGACCTGCGATGCGTCGGTCGACTTGAGATCGTCCTCACTCCCCGAGAAGACGAGATAAGCGAGATCGAACCCCACCTTCTCGCTCGCCACCGAGAACAACTCCTGCACCTCGGGGTAGCGATCGTAGAGGTCCTTTCCCATACCCACGTACTGGGCACCCTGTCCGGGGAACAGAAAACAGCGTTTCATGGAGCCTCCGTAAGCCGAGGGGAACCGTAGCAAGCTCCAGGGTCACTGTCAAGGTTTACACCACTTGTCGGCTATTGACGCGCCGGGCAGCTCGAGCGTGAACGTCGTTCCCTCGCCCGGGGCCGATGTGCCGGTGAGATCGCCGTGCATGCCCGCGACGAGGTCGCGCGAGAGCAGCAGTCCCAGGCCGGTGCCCTGCTCGCCGGCGGTACCGCGGCGGCGCAGGCGGTGCTCCGAGGTGAGCAGCTGCTCAAGATCCTGCGGCAACATCCCCACACCGGTGTCCCGGACGTGGATTCGAACCCCATCGCCGTCGAGATCCGCGGAGAGGCCGATCCGACCCCCCTCCGGCGTGAACTTGATCGCGTTGGATACGAGGTTCACCAGCACGGTCTGGAGCGCGGTTTCATTCTGCTCGACGACGATGCCCTCCGGCACATCGTCGTCGATCGCGATCCGCTTCGCCTCCGCCGAATCGCGCACGTGCCGCATCACCGCGGCGATGACCTCGCGGAGGTTCAGGAGCGTCACCGCCATCGCACCGGATTCCACCTGGAGCCGCCCCCACTCGAGGAGCGTCTCGAGGAAGCGGTTCATCCGCTCGGCGCGCTCGGAGAGCGCGGAGAGCATCTCGGAGAACTCCTGTTCGTCGCCCGGTCGGCGCGCGAGGTCGCGAGTCGCGTTCACGAAGGTCGCCATGGGCGACTTGAGGTCGTGCGCGATGATACTGAGCAGCCGCTCTCTGCGTCGGTCGCGCTCCTCGAGCTCGAGGTTCGTACGCTCCAACTCGCGGCGCAACCGGACGATCTCGAGGTGCACCTCGATCCGCGCGAGCACCTCCTCGAACTGCAGCGGCTTCGTCAGGTAGTCGACTCCGCCGGCGCGAAAGCCCTCGATCTTGTCCGAGGTCCGCGAGAGCGCCGTGAGGAAGATCACGGGGGTTGACTCGGTTTCCTCGCGTTCGTGCAGTCTCCGGCACGCGTCGAACCCGGTCATGCCGGGGAGCAGGACGTCCATGAGCACGATGTCCGGCCGGGCCTCGACCGCCTGCTCGACCGCCGACTCACCGTCCTCGGCGACGAGGATCCGGTACCCCGAGGAGGCCAGGTACTGGTGGAGCAGTTGGAGGTTGACCGGGTTGTCGTCAACGACGAGCACGGTCTCTCGGTCAGTCATCGGGGCGAGCTCCGGTCTCGTCGAGCAGGGCCCGCAGTGCGCCGACGTGGAACGCCGCCGCGCGCGCCTCGACCGCGAGCAGGAACGCGTTCTCTCGCCATTCGCGCGAGAGCGCCTGGCGGGCGCGCTCCCCGACCCCGGCAAGGTCGCCGATGCGCGCGAGCCGGCGCAGCTCGTCGAGGAGCTCTGTGGGAAGCTCGCGCGCGGCGGCCGGAGCCGCGTCCTGCGCGTCGGACGACCCGGCGGGATGAGCGGCCCCGACCGCGTCGTCCGGCCGCTGCGAGGTTGGTACCATCGGCGCTTCTATCGTGAACCAGAAGGCCGACCCGGTACCGATTACGGAGGCGAGCCAGATGCGCGAACCCATCAGCTGGACGAGCTCCTGGCTGATCGAGAGACCCAGTCCGCTGCCGGGCCGCCGGTCATCGTCGCGGCGCCGGAATGGAAGGAAGACCCGACCCCTGTCCTCGGGCGGGATCCCGGGGCCGGTGTCGACGACCGCGAGTCGCAACCGGCCCGCCGACCACCGTGCCCGCAGCGTAACCGTACCGCTGCCGGTGTACTTCACCGCGTTCGAGACGAGGTTGAGCAGCGCCTGGCGAACGCGCCCGGCGTCCAGCTCGACGCGCGAGGGCAGCTCCGACTCCGCGCGGAACGCGAACTCGAGCCCTCGCTCCCGCGCGAGGATCCGCCCGGTCTTCGCCACCGGGTCGAGGAGCTCGTCGAGATCGACCGGTTCGGGATGAATCGCGAGCCGCCCGGTCTCCAGCCGGTTCTGGTCGAGGATATTCTCCACCATCGCCAGCAGGTGCCGCGCGCTCTGCTCGATGTGATCGAGCGAACCGACCGCCTCGGACCGCAGGGAGGTCTCCGACTCGCGGAGCATCTGCACGTACCCGAGGATGGCGTTCAGCGGCGTCCGGAACTCGTGGCTCATACGTGCCATGAACGTACCCTTCGCGCGGCTCTGCTCGTCCGCCTCGCGATGCGCCTGCTGAAGCTGGGACTGAATCGTCTTGGTGGTCGTCACGTCGAGCACCGTACCCACCACACGGTGCTCCCCGTCGAAGTCCGGGCGGCGGCTACCGCGGATGACGACCCAGCGATCGTGACCCTCGTCGGTACGCAATCTGCACTCGCGCTCGAACCCGTCCTGCTCGCGATCCGCCTCACCGGCGAGCCAGTCGCCGAAGGCCGCACGGTCGTCCTCGTGGAACGTCGCCATCATCGCGTCCGCGTCGATCGTGCCGGACGCGCCGAACGATGCGGTCGTGCCGAGGATGTCGAGCGTCGCAGCGTCGACAAGAAAGCGGCGGCGCCGGGGATGATACTCCCACACGCCGATTCGCCCCGCGCGCGCGGCAAGCTGATAGCGCTCGGCCATCGTTCGCACGGCGCGCTCGCTGCGGATCCGCTCCAACAGCGTCGCCATCCCGGAGGCTACCGCCTCGAGCGAACGCTGCACGGTCACCGGAACGTGCGAGCGGCGGCGGGAGAAAAGCGACATCGCGCCCTGCATCCGGCCCTCGATCTTCAGCGGCACGACGGCGATCGCGTGGAAGCCCAGGTCGCCAAGCGAACACGGGCCGCTGTGCTCGAGCTCGCCGGACTCGAAGTAGCGCGGCTCCCGCCACGCCGTCGCGGAGCCAATGCGATGCGTGCACGCGTCGCACCACGCCCCGGACACGCCGTCGGGCACCTCGCCGTGACGCGCGATGCGCTCGGTACCCTCGTCATGGACGACGTCCACCGCCGCGGCGCTGAACTCTCCGAACTCGCAGACGAGGTCGAGGAGCTCGGAGAGCGACTCGTCGGTCGAGCTTGCGTTTCCCGCGGCGACGGCTATGTCGCGCTGGATGCGGTGCAGGCGCTCGGACCAGCGCAGCGCCTGGCGAACGCTGCCGTCGAGGACCGAATCCCCGATGATCTCCGCGAGCAGCCGCGCCGGCTCGGCCACCGTGGGCTGCCGGTGCGCACCGTCGGGAACGGGAGCCTCTCCCGCGACCGCTTCGCCGGCGCCGGGGTACACGCCGAGCACGCCCCACCACTCCCCGCCGGCGTGGACGGGCACGAGGAGGACGGCAGGCTCCATGGGCAGATACGTCGATTCGCCCGCCTCGAGCCGCGACCGCAGCCGATCGAAGGGAGCTGCGTCCCACGAGATGACACGGTAATCGATCGTCCCGGCGGCGGGTGGGCACACCGGGTTGCGCCAGGAGTAGAGGCGAACGCCGGTCGGACCGACCCCCGCCTCCGGATAGTTCCTGAACAGAAAGACGCCGGGCACGTCGAAGAGGCGGCCGAACTCGCCGAGAAGCCACGACGCGTGCCGCTTCCAGCCGTCGGCGCTCAGGCGAACCATCGCTTCGCGGATGAGTACTGCGAACCCGACCACAGACGGGGCGGCCACCGAAGCGGAGGCAGGGATCGGACCGGATGACGACATCAGGAAGGTCATGAACCGTGCGAAGCATAGCATATCTTTCGCGTCCTTTGTCACGTCATGATCGTCAGAATCGCGTGAGGAGGCGGTAGCCGTTCTCGTCACGGTAGCCGCCGGTGCGGCAGAGACGCTATACTCTACCAGATGCAGAATCGGCGCTCCCGCATCATCTGGTTCGTTGCGATCGCGATCGCGTTCCTGTTCATCGTCGACCCCTTCAGGCTCTTCGAGTCGAATACCATCCCGCAGATGCGGGTCAACCGCGAGATCGAACAGCAGATGGTCGAGCACCTCTCGTCGGCGCCCGACGCCGACCGGTTCGTGCTCGACTCGTTCGACGCGCACGACCTCGTGCTTCTCGGCGAGACGGGCTACGTGAAGCAGCAGCTCGAGTTCCTCGCCGACCTCATCCCGCGCCTCGACGCGGCCGGCATCCGCCATCTGGGGTTCCAGTACGCCAACCGCAGCGACCAGGACCGGATCGACGAGCTTCTCACCCGAGCGTCATTCGACGAGGATCTCGCCGAAGAAGTCCTCTTCGACCACATGGTGATCATGGGCTACGAAGAGCATCGAGCCGTGTTCCGCGCCGCGTGGCAGGTCAACCGCGACAAGGACGAGGGAGACCAACCGTTTCGGATCATCGGACTGAGCCACGACATCGACTACACGCTGATCGAGGAGCAGGACGACGTAGAGGATGCCGATGTCCTCCGGCGGCTCTTCGCCGACGGGGTCCCCGACGAAGTCATGGCCGCCACCGTGATGGAGCGTATCGTGGAGCCGGGTCATCGGGGGCTCGTCTACACGAAGTTCGAGCACGCGTTCACCCGGTTCGTACAGCCGCAGTACACGCAGCGGATGTCCGAGCAGGGTTTCGCGAACCAGAAGCGAATGGGCAACATCCTCGCCGACCGGCTCGGCAACCGCGTCATGACCACGCTCTTCCACATGCCCATCCGCGACACGCGCAGCCGAGCAGGGTACGGCTACCCGGTCGGCGGCCTCATGGAGAAGGCCGTCGCGAAGCTCCCCGAAGGTCCTGCGAGCATAGGCTTCGACGTGTCGGCTTCGCCCTACGCCGAGGCTCCGGTTACGAGCGATACGATCACCGAGGGCATGGACGAGGAGCTCACCTTCGAACGCTTCACCGACGGCTACCTCGTGATCGGACCGATCGCGAGCTACGAGCCGGTCACGCCCATCGCGGGGTTCATCACCGAGTCCAACATCGCTCGCGCCCGCGAAGAGTTCCCCGGCCCGAACCCCGGCGAGGTCACGGCGGCCGAGATGAACGAATACATCGTAGGCACCGCCTCTTCGCTGGAGCGCATCTTCGAGGAGTTCGAGTAGGAAGGAGCCGCCAGTGGCAGCGCACATCGCCTCCGTTGGAACGTACGTGCCGCCACGCGCGATGACCAACGACGAGCTCGCCGGCATCGTCGACACCTCTGACGAGTGGATCTACACGCATACCGGCATCCGCAGGCGGTACATCGCCGAAGAAAACGTCGCGGCTTCGGATCTGGGGGTCGAAGCCGCGAACGCCGCGCTCGAACGCGCCGGCGTCGACGCCGCCGACGTCGATCTCATCCTCCTCGCCACCTCCACGCCGGACTATCCGGGCCTCCCGGCGACCGCCTCGGTCGTACAGGACCGGATCGGGGCGAACCGGGCGGGCGCCATGGACGTCGTCGCCGCCTGCTCGGGGTTCGTGTATGGCCTCTCGACCGCAGCGGCGTTCGTCGACTCGGGTCAGGCGACGACGGTGCTCGTGATCGGGTCGGAGGTCTACAGCAGGATCATCAACTGGCAGGACCGCAACACCTGCGTGCTCTTCGGCGATGGGGCCGGCGCGGTCGTCGTCCGCCGGGGCGAGGGGCCGGGGATTCGCGACTCGGTGCTCCACTCGATCGGAAGCGGGGCCGAGATGCTCTATCGGCCGGCCGGCGGCTCGCGCGAACGGTGTGTCACGGACACCCCGGAGGAGCGAACGAAGCTCCACATGCAGGGCAGGCGCGTCTATAACTTCGCGGTCCAGGCGATCATCGACACGATCGAAGAGCTGCTCGAGCGCAACGCCATGTCGTTCGACGACGTCGACCACGTCGTCGCGCACCAGGCGAACGTCCGCATCATCGACGCGGCGTGCAAACGCGCCGGCTACCCGGAGTCGACCTTCTTCAAGAACATCGCCGAATACGCGAATACCTCCGCCGCATCGATTCCTATCGCGATGGGCGATATGCTCCAGCGGGGCATGCTCCAACCGGGCCAGACCGTCATCACGATCGGCTACGGGTCGGGCCTCTCCTACGGCGGAAACCTGCTCACCTGGGGCTGAGCCCGGCATCGACGTCGGCAAGCGCACGACGGGCGCGGAGCCAGCCGACGAACACCGCCGCGACCAGCATCGCCAGGCTCGCGGAGAGAACGACGGCTGCCGGGGTCCGCCACCACGGGTCGGCCACGACTACGTCGAGCAGGGCGGACTCCGGGTTCGGCACGCCGTCTCCGTTGGTCCCGCGAACGTGAAGCCGGTACGATCCGGGATCGAGCCCTGCGAAGCCGAACGTGCGTTCGGCGCCGACGTCGACCCACGCGGCGGTGCGCGACCGGTCGTCGCCGGTGCTCACCAGGCGATACGCGTAGCGAAGCGAAGCAGGATCGGAGAAATCGAGCGCCGCCACGGTTACGGCGAAGGCGGTGCCGGGGCGTACCGTGAGCGCGCGGGGATCGCTCGATCGCGCGCTGTCGGCCGGGGCGAGGTCGGCCCAGGAGACCGGCTCGCCGGCGACGGTGATGCCGACGATCGCGACCGGCGGTCGGTAGTCGCTCGGTTCGAGGGCCGCCGGATCGAAGCGGACGACGCCATCCGGTCCGCCGAGGTGGATCGCACCGTCGGAGGCGCGCAGGATCGCTCCGGCGGCGTACTCGTCGGTGCCGGTGCCGTCGGCCGATGAGTAGCGGTCTATGCGACCGCTTCGCTCGTCGAGACGGTAGAGCCCGTCGGTCGTCGTGAACCACACCCCACCGCGCCGGTCCGCAACCGCGCCGCGAACCGAAGCCGCGTCGAAGTCAACGCCCGGCTGAAGCCGCGCGGTCACGCCGTGTCCGGGCGCGTAGCGTATCACCCCCGCCTCGCGCGCGGCGATCCAGAGCGCGCCGTCCGGCTGCACGTCGATGGTAAGGACCGCATCGCCGGAGACCGAGTCGCACGCGAGCTCCTTCCGCTCGACGAGGCCGCGGTCCGGGTCGAAGAGGACGAGCGCCGGTCCGTCGGTCCCGATCCAGAACCCGCGGTCGCCCGCGCGGGCGATCGCGCGAACCGTCGCCCCGCCAAGATCGTGACGCACGCTCTCGCCTGAAGGTTCCTGAACGACGACGCCCCACCCGACGGTCCCGAGGAGGAGCCGCTCGCCGTCCCGCCGGACGCTCGTCACCGGCGGAAGCCCGGCGACCACGTCCAAGGTGGCCCAGGCGGACTCGAGGCGCGCCGAGGGGTCACCCGTGCCGCCGGGCGAGTCGCCCGCCCCCGGCGCCCGGCCCACCCGCGCGTAGCCGGCAGCTCCGAGCGCGAGGTCGAGCGCGCCGGCGGAGGCGTCCACGTCGAGCACGGCGGGCGCGCCCGGCAGACCATCGCCGACGGCCACGGGTGTCGTGGTTTCGGACCGCGGGTCGAACGCGACGAGCCCCTCCCCGTCCACTCCGAACCAGACGGTGCCGTCGGGGCCTTCCGCGAGGCTGGTTACGAGGCGACGGCGCGCGTCCGACGGCTTGTGGAGCACCCGCCTGAACAGCTCGCTTCGCGGGTGGTAGCGTGCGATCCCGCCCGCGTACATGCCCGCCCATACGAGCCCGGAGGCGTCGCGCGCCAGCGATACAACCGGCCCAGGAACCTCGAACGCCTCGAGTCGCCCGCCGGCAACGCTGACGAGGCGCCCGTCGCGCCACCCGACCCAGAGTGCGCCGTCGTCGGTTGCCGCAAGAAGGGTAACCGGCACGTCGGGTCGCGCGCCGGTGGCGACGGGCTCGTAGGCTCCGGAATCCGGGTCATATCGCCCCACCCCGCCGTCTCGATCGGCGACTACGAGCGTGCCGGCGTCGTCGACACTCAGCGCGGCGAGCTCGTCGGTCGGCAAGCCGCCGTCGGTCCCTGCGCGAAACCGGTGGACGACGACGCGCCCGTCACCATGGACGACGCTCAGGCCGCGATCGGGACTCGCGACGAAGACCCGCCCGTCGTCACCCACCGCGAGATCGGCGACGACCGGCGAACCGAGCGAAGCGCGCGCGAGCGGGTCGTGGTCGTAGCGCTCGACCGATCCGTCGGCAGGGTTGTACCGAAACGCACCGGCTGTCGAGGTACCCACCCAGATCCCGCCGGCGGCGTCGGAGGCGAGCGCGGTGACCTCGCGCACGGGCCGATCGGCGTCGGCAACGACCGACGTGAAGCGCCGCGTGGCGCCGTCGTAGCGCAGCAGGCCCGAGCTTCGGGTCCCGACCCACATGACCCCGAAACGGTCGGTCAGAAGCGCGGTCACCGTGTCGCCGGAAGGCGTGCCACGCGTCATCGAGGAGTCTTCGATCCGCGGCGCTTCGATCAGCGCGACGCCGTCGTAGCGGAAGAGTCCACGGTCGGTGCCGATCCAGAGGAATCCCTCCGGCCCGGTGGCGATCGCGGTGACCGTCGCGTGCCGGAGCGGACCGTCGCCGCCGACCGGTACGAACGGAGAACCTTCGGCGCAGGCGAACGCGGCCACGAGCGCGGTGAGAAGCAACGGTCCGAACCAACGGGTCACGCGGGCATTATTCAACGAGAAAGAGCGTGTCGGCAAGCTCGGCGACCGTCACCGCGAGCGCGCCCCTCGAACGGCCGTCTGCGGGCGCGCTCGCGGTGACGACCTCGCCTGCAACGTCGAGCGTCGCGGTGATCTCCCCCGAGCGAAGCTCGACCGACAGCCGTGGCGCGTCCGACCCGGGTGCCACCGGCGAGAAGCCCGATCGCGAGAGCAGTCCGCGCACGATCCGACGCGTCGAGGCGCGATCGGCCTGAACCGACAGCCCGACCGGCAGCGCGATCCCGTTCTGGCGGAGCGCGCCCCGGTTGACCGCGAACAGGCGTGCCGCCGCGCGCGTACGGGTTGCCCCGGGCAGCCCCCGCCGGTCGACGAGCGCACCGATGAGCGTCTCTTCGAGCAACGACCGCTGCCAGTCCGAGTCGAGCCGGTCGGCGATGCGCAGGAGCTCGGCGCCGTCGCCCGCGAGGAGCGCGGCCTCCGTCGCGTAGAACGGCGAGGCATCCGGGATCGCGGCGACTTCGAGCTCGCGCGCCCGGCGCAGGTACTCGGAGGCCACGCGCGGGTGACCTTCGTTCGCGCGGTAGAGGTACCAGTTGCCGTCGATGAGGTTGCCGCCCGCGAGCACCTCCTCGCCAACGGCGCTCGCGTGATCGCGGAAGCGGGCGCGGTGGTACCAGCCGAGCACGGTGTGCCGCGCGACGTCCCACGCCTTGCGGACCCACCCGAGCGGTCCGCCGGTCACGCGCATCTTCGTTGTCCGTGCGAGCCCCTCGTGGATCTCGGCGAGCATGTCGTGGAGCTCCATCCGGTGGCGCCGGACGTCGGTTCCGTAGTAGTAGAGCCACGAGGTGTCGCGCTCCTCGAACACGCTCGTCGCGAAGGCGAGCGCCTCGTCGAGTCGGCCGAACCGCTGGTAGAGCAACGCGAGGTTGAGCCGGCCGAGCGGCGTGTCCTCGTCGATCTCGTAGGCACGCAGGTAGTCCGCGTGCGCGGCGCGGAAGTCCATACGCAGCTCGAAGAGCTCGCCCCGGGCGAGATACCCGGTCGGGCGCGGCAGAATCGCGAGCGAGCGCTCGGTCGACTCGAGCGCCGCGTCGTAGCGGTGAAAGAGCTTCTCGATGAGCGAGAGGTTGTAGAAGGCAACGGCGACGAAACTCTCGCTCTCGTTCGCGCGGGCGAGCTCGATCGACCGGCGGTACCATCGGCTCGACTCGGGAAAGCGGTAGAGCTCGGCGTGGAGCGTGCCCAGCGTCATTGCGATGTCGGCGTCCGGCCCGAAGCGCTCCCAGGCGTCGAGCAGGAGCGCGACGCCTTCCTCGAGCCGGTGCAGCTTGAAGAGCAACCACCCAAGGTTCTGCACCGGCTCGATACGCTCGGGGTACAGATCCGCGAGTCGGGACCAGGCGGCGGCGCTGTCGGCTTCGCGGTTGAGCAGACCGAGTGTGTAGGCGATCGCCGAAAGCACCTCGTACGCGGTGGGTTCGATGTCCCCGGCTCGCTCGTACTCGGCCAGCGCGAGCTCGTAGAGCTCCTCGTCGTAGTAGAGGTCGCCGAGCCGCATGAAGAACTCGGCAGACTCGTCGTAGTGTCGTTGCGCTTCCCGCAGGATCTCGACGGCCCGATCGTAGCGCTCGGCGCGGATCGCCTCGTTCGCCTGCTCGCGGTACCACTCTTCGGATTCCTGGGCGCCGACTGCCGCGGTGGCGAGAACGAACACCGCCGCGAGCGCGCACACGAGGCAGCGGGCGCGCATCACGCCGACGCTCCCCGCGCGCGCACGGCACGACGAACCACGCGCGTCGGCCGCGGGTCGAGCGCAGCGAGCGCGCGCCGCCACAGGGGGACGCTGTCCCTGAGGCTCCGTCGCGCACAACGGACCGCGTCCGTCGCTTCGCGCTCCTCGTCGCGCATGAAGCCCGGAGCGAAGAGCGCCCGTTCGTAGAGTGCGGTCGCGCGCGCCAGACCGGGGAGATCGGTACGCCGCCCGAACTCGAGAAGCGACTCGCCCTCCCGGCGCCGGATGCCGCACCTGCCGAGCGAGGCGAGCAGCGATCGGAGGCGTGCGATCGCACGGCGGCGCGGGTCGGAGGCGACCAGGAGCGGGGCGAGCGGAACGAGCCTCACGACCGCGACGGTGAGGAGATAGAGCAGCGGCAGCAGCAGGTACCAGCGCGCGAGCGCGCGCTCGACGATGCGCGGGAGGCGGAAGGCATCGTCGAGCTGGTCGTCGGGCACCATCGGCTGCGCCGGGACGAGCTCCTGCGCGAGGATCTCCTCGAGCAGATTGCCGAGCTCTTCGGGATCGGCACCGGCTCCCAGCTCGTAATCCTCACCGGGCGCAAGCGTCTGCGAGGTGGGGTCGAAGCTCACCCAGCCGTACTCACCCAGGTAGACCTCGACCCAGGCATGCGCCATGTTCGCGAAGACGGGATAGAAGTTGAGGACTTCCTGCCCCGGATCGACGAAGAACCCGACGGCCACCCGCGCCGGGATGCCGAGCGAGCGCAGCATCAGCGTCATGCTGAAGGCGAAGTACGAACAGTACCCCTTCTGCGCCTCGAAGAGGAAGTGGCCGAGCTGGTCTCCGTCGGAGGCGATACCCGGGCGCAGCGAGTAGAAGAAGTTCTCGTGAAAGTAAAGCTCGATCGCGCGCGCACGCGCGAACGGCCCTTCTTCGCCGCCGGCGACCTCGAGCGCGAGCTCGCGGATCGCCTCGTTGTCGCCGTAGTCGGTGAGGCGTCGCCTCGCCGCGGAGTCGAGCGCGACGTCGTCGACCCGGGCGAGCCGGAACGGGGGAGCGTGACTGACCATGCTTTCGGCGGCGAACGCGGCGGTGAACGACGACTCGTCCCAGCTCTCGAAGGAAACGTAGCCGACCGGCTCGTTCAGCGCGAGCCGGGTCTGCGGGTCGAGGTTGACGAGGAAATACTCCTGCTCGACGAGCTCGCGGTCGCGCGCCTCGGCGCCGGCGTCGACCGAATCGTCAGGCGCGACGGAGAAGCCGCGGCGAGGGTCGTAGTCGGCGAGCACGAAGCGCCGGATGAGGTCGCGCCGCGGACGCCCCGATCGCCGGTAGAGCAGCACGAGGTCGTCGCTCATCGAGATCTCGCTCTCCAGCCGCACAAAGGGCGCGAAGTCGAACCGGAACAGCGTGGGCCGCAGGATGCCCCCGCCCGCCGCGGTGCCGCCGCTCGTGTACCAGGTGATGGACAGGAGGATCGCGACCGCGAAGACGGGCGCGACGAGCGCGGCGACGCGCGCGGCGACCCGGCGCGAGAGCCGATCGGGCCCGACGAGCAGGAGCGCGTCGAGCAGCACGAGCGAGGCCACCACCACGACGTACGCCCACGGACGGTCGAAGTAGGTGAGATCGTAGTGTGCCTGCGACCAGAGCAGCGCGAGCAGGATCGCCCCGTGGAGCACCGGCTCCCATCGCACGAGCGAGGGGCGACGAACGAAGACGAGCGCGCCCAGGTACCCCATCGCGACGACCGGCATGGCGGCGAGCGAGGCCGCGTCGAGCCGCTGGAGGAACGCCGCAACCGTCGGCCAGACGCTCTGCGCCGCGACGAGGGCAACCGCGTTCACGAGCGCCCACCGCAGCACGAAGGCTGCCGCCGCGCCCCCGGCGACCAGCACCCAGCCGCGCAGCCGCGACCGGGCGGCGAGATGCCCGACGGCGGCCGCCACGAGCAACGCCGCGCCGAGCGGAAGCGGGAACGCGAGACCCGCGAGCGCACGCGCGTAGAGCACGACGAGCACGAGCTGCGCGAAGACCGGGAGCGCGGCGAGCAACAGCGCGCGTCTGGCGGCCGCGGAGGATGCGTGGAATAAAGGCGAGCCGCTCACGTGGCCTCCCGCAGGAGCGCGCGCTTCCACACCGGGCGCTCCGACGGCTCGCGCTCGAGCAGCCGCGCGACCGAGAGGTGGGCCCCCGGTGCCGCTTCGTTCGCGGTGATACTGAACCAGGGCCCGGTGGCGGGAGCAGACCTCGTCGCGACCGGGGCGCCGCCGGCCGATGCACGCGTGGCGAGCGCTTCGCCGGCCCCGCCCTCGCCGGGCGACCCCGGAACGAACCCCGCGATCGCGGCGGCCGCGCGCTCGTCGACCGCCTCGCTCGAGCCTGCGCCCATCGTCTCGAGCGTCAGCGCGAGCTCGCCCGCGCCGGGAATCCTGCACAGGAGCGCGAGACCGCGCTCGTCGGCGGCGCGCACGACCGCTCGCAGCGCCTGCATGAGCGCGTCGCCTGCGGCGACCGGCGCGACCCCGTCGGGTACCTCGTCGTCAACCCGGCAGCGGACCTCGCCGCGCGACGGCGGGATCGCCTCGCCGATCCGGATGAGAAGCTCGCGGTAGGTCGCGAGGTGCTTCCAGCTGAGCCGCCGCACGTCGTCGCCCGGGACGTAGGGGCGCACCTCGCGCAGCTCGTCGCTGCGTACCCGGTGCGGCGACCGCTCGGCCGCGTACTCGCCGCCGCGGGTCGCGGGCAGATCGGGCTCGAGGTCTATGTCGCCCGGCAGCACGATCAGGCGCAGCGGACGACGGTCGGTGACGATCGTCGCGGTGAACCCGAATACGTCGCGGAGGATGAGTCGGCTCGCCGGGCAGCGGTAGTCGCCGCGCTCCGGCGCCGGAAACGTCCAGCGGCGTCGGTCGCCGGGCGCGACCACCGCGCTCACCGAATGCGTACGACGGTCGGCCCAGGCGAGCGTCAGCGCGTGCTCGAGGTAGAGCCCGGGCACCGGCGGCAGTCGGGGCACGCTCGCGTGCACGCCAACCGCTTCGCCGACTTCGACCACCGGGTGTTCGAGCTCGGCGGCGAACCCCTCGCGCGCGGCCCGCAGGCGTGCTCCCGAGACGGCGGCGACAAGGAGCACGACGAGCTCAACGAGGAGGAGGCCCCCGCCCCAGACGACGACGCCGAGCTCGTCGCGGACGAGCCCGACCGCGAGGACAGCAAGGAGGAGGACCGCGATGGCGAGGCCGCGTCGCGTGGGCATGGCTACAGCTCCAGACGCTCCAACTCGCGTGCGACGAGCTCGCGCGCGAGACGCTCGGGGTCCACGCGGCGATCGCGCATCTTGAGCCTGTGCCCGATCACCGGCGCGGCGGACACGAGGAGGTCGTGGTCGGTGCAGTAGTCGCGCCTCGCGAGCAGCGCGTGCCCGCGCGCTGCCGCTACGAGCATGAGCGCGCCTCGCGGCGAGGCGCCGTGCTCGACACCGCGGTGCTCGCGAGACTGTCGGCAGGCGCGGACCACGGCGGTGATCAGCTTGTCGTCGCAGTGCACCCGCTGCGCGGCCGCCTGCGCGGCGAGGATCGCATCGATCGTGCAGACCGGCTCGAGGTTCGGCATCACGCGATGCGACGGGTCGCCTCCGACCACGGCGACCTCCGTCTCCTCGTCGGGGTAGCCCACGCGAAGCCGCGTCATGAATCGGTCCAACTGCGCGAGCGGCAGCGGATACGTCCCTTCGATCTCGATCGGATTCTGCGTGCCGATCACGAAGAACAGCCCGTCGAGCACGTGCGTCGTCGTGCCCACCGTCACCTGACGCTCGGCCATGACCTCGAGCAGCGCGCTCTGGACCTTGGGCGTCGAGCGGTTGATCTCGTCGGCGAGGACGATGTCGGCGAAGATGGGGCCGGGGCGAAAGAGGAAGTCGGTCGACTTGGGGTCGTACACGTCGACCCCGGTGATGTCGTAGGGAAGCAGGTCGGGCGTGAACTGGATGCGCTTGAACCGCGCGCCGCCGATGAGCGAGGCGAGCGTGCGCGCGATCGTGGTCTTGCCCAGACCGGGCGCGTCCTCGATGAGCGCGTGCCCGCCGGCGAGCAGCGTGGAGACGAGCAGGCGCAGCACCTCGTCCTTGCCCTTGATGACCGTGGCGAGCCCGCGGAGCAGATCACCGACCGTCCTCGTGACCTCGTTGGGGTCGGGACTCATGCGGCAAAGAATACTACGCCCACCGGCCTCTGCCAAACCGGTATACTGACGGCGTGGACCTGCTCGAACACCTGCTCTACCACGAGCTCCTCGACCGGGGGTGCCCGCTCGCCGACGCGATCCACACGATCGAGAAGGTGCTCGTCGATCGGGGTCTGATCGATGCCGATGCGCTGACGCGGCAGGCACGCGACGCAGCCGATGATCCCGAAGACGCCAGGGAAGTCGACCGGCTCTACGGAGCGCTCCTCGTAAAGACGCTCTTCGACGAGATGGACGTCGAACAGGTCCGCGACATCATCAACCTCTCGCACAAGGAGATGCTCGCCCGGCGCATCTGGCTGAGCCTTCGCGACGAACCGGTCGACCTTCACGAGCTGGAGCGTCTCCTGCAGGAGTTCGCCGAGCTACCGCTGGGCGAGTCGCAGGTTTCGCCGAACATCGCGATCGGCATCCGCGTCCAGCTCATCAGCCTGCTCATCAGCGACAACCTGTTCTACATTGGCGTGGCGAAGAACCACATCACCATGCGCGACGTCGCCGCGCTCATGAACCGGTTCGTCGGCAAGTACGGTCAGCGCAGCCGCGTCGGCGGGAAGAGCGCGGGGGTGATCCTGGCGAACCGCATCCTTCGGCCCGTTTTCGGCGAACCCACGGGTCTGGAAGATCGGATAGCTGAGGTCGAGAGTTACTACCTGACCGCACAGGTCTTCAACCGTTTCGTCGAGCACAACCGCCTCGAGGAGGGACACAGCCTCAAGTATATGGAACCGGATGAGCGAGACCTGGCGCGGCCGGAGCTCGAGCGCCGGTTCAGGCGCGGCACGTTCCCGGAGGAGATCGTCGAGTCCCTTGGCGAACTCGTCGACGCGCTCGGAGACGGGCCGCTGATCGTTCGCTCGTCGAGCCTGCTCGAGGACAGCATGGGCTTCCCGTTCTACGGGAAGTACGAATCGATCTTCATAACGAATCAAGGGACCCACAACGACCGCGTCGATGCGCTCGTCGACGCGATCAAACGCGTCTACGTCAGCATCCTCTCGAGCTCGGTGATCGAGTACCGCAGGGACAAGGCGTTGCTCGACTACGACGACATGATGTGCGTGCTCATCCAGCGCGTGGTAGGTTCGCGGCACGGCCGCTACTTCTTCCCGGACGCAGCCGGCGTGGCGTTCAGCCGCAACCAGTACCGCTGGTCGCCGCGGATCGACCCGGACGCCGGCGTCGCACGGCTCGTCTTCGGGCTGGGCACAAGCGCGGTCGACCGCAGCGGCGACGACTACCCGCGGCTCGTCGCGCTCAGCCACCCGCAGCTTCGCCCGGAAGGAACGCAGGGCGAGAAGGTCAGGTACTCGCAGCGCTACGTCGACGTGCTCGATCTCGACTCAGAACAGGTCGAGTCGATCCACTTCGTGGATCTGGTGAACGAGGTACGGGGACAGGGCGAACGCTACGAGCCGACCTACGCCGTATCGGTCGTCGCCGACGGTAAGCTCGACGAGCCGCTTCTCTTCCCCGATCCGCTCGAGTACGGCGGGGCGGCGATCAGCTTCGACGGCCTGCTGCGCGACGGAAGCTTCCCGGCGCTGCTGCGCGACGTGCTCGACCGCCTCGAAGAGGCATACGGCGTCCCGGTCGACATCGAGTTCGCCTGGCACGGTGAGAAGCTCTACGTCCTGCAGTGTCGGCCGCTCGCCGTCGGCGCGCACGGGCAGGACACCGTACGCATCCCCCAGCCCGGAACAGGACAGCGCGTGCTCTTCGACACGCACCGCGACATCTTCGGCAACGCCGTCCGGAAGGACATCCGCTACATCGTCTACGTCGACGGGGAACGCTACCACGCGCTCGGCGAGGCGGCCGGCAAGCTCGAGGTCGCGCGCACGCTCGGGCGCGTGAACCGCGCGCTCGACGGCGAGCGTGCCATGGTGATCGGCCCGGGGCGATGGGGAACGAGCAACCTCGACCTTGGCGTACGCGTCACCTACGGCGACATCAACCACGCGACCGTCCTCGCGGAGGTCGGTAGCAGCCGCACCGGCTACACGCCGGAAGTGAGCTACGGGACACACTTCTTCCAGGACCTGATCGAGGCGGACATCGTGCCGCTCGCGCTCTTCCCGGACGAGGAGGGCGAGCTGTTCGACGTCGACTTCATCGCGTCGGCGCCCAACGCGCTCGCCTCGCTGCTGCCGCAGGGCGAGCTCCCCTCCGCGGATATCGCCGACTGCATCACCGTCGTCGACCTGGACGCCTGCGGCCCGGGCCGCCTGTCGGTCTGGCTGAGCACCGAGGCAGGCCGGGGACTGGGGTTGCTGGGATAGTCGGACCGGGCCGCTTCCGGGATCCGACTTCGGTTAAGCGGCTGAAGCCCATATCCGGCCCCTCAGGACTCAGAGGTTGACCCTAGATCCAACCTCTGAGTCTGCACGCCGTCGCGACGCGGTCGATCGATATCATGTAGGCGGCGGTGCGCATGTTCACGCCGCGCTTCTCGCGGAGCTCGTTCACCGCGGCGAACGATTCGGTCATCCGCCGGTCGAGCTGTGCGTGCACCTCCGGCTCGCTCCAGTAGTAGTTGTATGCGTTCTGCACCTGCTCGAAGTAGCTGACCGTCACACCGCCGGCGTTGGCGAGGAGGTCGGGGATGACGAGGGCGCCGTTGCCGTAGAGAACCGTCTCCGCGTCGGGCGTCGTGGGGCCGTTGGCCAGCTCGCAGACGATCTTCGCCCTCACCCCACCGGCGTTGTGCCCGGTAATCGCGCCTTCGAGGGCGGCCGGTATGAGAACGTCTACCTCGAGCCCGAAGAGACGCTCGGGCTCGAGCGTGACCGCTCCGGGGAAACCGACGATGCTCCCGGTTCGCAGCGCGTACTGCGCGAGCTCGCGCACGGGAAGACCGTCCGGATCGTGGATCGCGCCGTTCATGTCCGAAACGGCGACGACGTTGAGCCCGAGAAGCTCCTCGGCGAGTAACGCGGCCGGACGCCCGACGTTTCCGAATCCCTGGAGCGCGACGGTGGCACCGCGAGGATCGCGACCGAGGCGGACAAAGGCTTCGCGAAGCGCGATGATGCCGCCGCGCGCGGTCGCATCCGAACGGCCAACGGAACCCCCGAGCGCGAGCGGCTTGCCGGTGATCACGCCCGGCGCGGCGTGCCCAACGGTGGCCTCGTACTCGTCGAGCATCCACGCCATGACCTGGGAAGAGGTGTAGACGTCGGGGGCGGGGATATCCGACGTTGCGCCCATAACACGCCCGAACGTCCGCACGTAGCCCCGCGCGAGCCGCTCCTGTTCGCCCGGCGAGAGCACCCTCGGATCGCACGTCACGCCGCCCTTCGCCCCACCGAGCGGCAGATCCACGACCGCCGTCTTGAACGTCATCCACGCCGCGAGCGCGCGCACCGTGTCGATGGTCTCTTCCGGGTGCCACCGCAGCCCGCCCTTGGTGGGTCCGCGGGCGTTGTTGTACTGGACGCGATAGCCCTTGAAGACCCGGACGGTCCCGTCGTCCATACGGACGGGAATCGACCCCACGAACTCGCGCATCGGCTCGCGCAGGAATGCACGCGCGGATTCGTGCAGGTTGATCTGCGCTGCTGCCTCGTCGAACTGACGCTGGGCGATCGTGAACGGGTTGAGATCCTCGTGCTTCATAGTCACCTGCCGCGATGGGCTACGTCGAGTATAGACCCTTCTCACGAGGTGTCAAAAGGAAACACGAACCGGGCCCGCTCTGCGCAGGTCGAACAGCTCCACATCGACCGGCTTACCCGAGAGCGCGGCCGCTGCGGCGCGGTAGACCGCCATCTGCGTACGGTAGTGACCGGGGTCGAGCTCGCGGTCGGTCTTGAAGTCGACGACAAGCACCCGGTCGTCGAACTCGGCGAGCAGATCGATCTGGCCCCGGACGATGCGCGGGACCGGGCGCTCGCCTTCGGCGGTCTCGAGGCCCGCGAGCAGCGCAGGATCGAGCGCGCGGGCGTCGAGCAGGAAGGCGACCTCGTGATCGACCGACTGCGCGTCGGCGAGGCGCACGGCGGTCTCCGAGGAGAGGAAACCACGCGCGAGATCGGCACCGTCGCGGTAGAAGGTCTCGCGATCGCGCGGCGGCACGCGGTCGGGGACGCGCACGGACACGGGCAGCTCACTCGGGTCCGGTGCGCCGGATCGGGGAAGACCGTCGCCGTGCTCGATGCAGTAGTGGCAGTAGGTGCCGAAGAGCGCGGCGAGATCGTGCTCTTCGATCACCGCGTCGACCGCGAGCGCCGACGCGGCCGGGGCTGCGACGCGCGCTCCGCTCGAGCCCTGCGCCCCGGCCGCCGCCCCGCGCGCCGCAGCGTTCAGCGTGGTCGCGGTCCACTCGACGCGGGGGAACGCGCGGTCGACGACCGGCGTCGAGGCGTAGACTGCCGCGAGCGTCCCCATGTCGCGGTGCGCCTCCGAGCGTCGCGCCTGCCGCTCCTCCTCCACGAGAACCGGCTCGAGGTCGCGCACCGACACCGTCAGCCCATCGGAATCCCCGAGCGCCTGTCGCGCTTCGTCGAAAGCCGGCGAGAGGATCCCCATCAGAGATCGGTCGTCGTCGCGGAGGACTCCCGAGAAGACGAGGTGCGATTCGGCGCGCGTGGAGGCCACGTAGAGCAGGCGCTTCAGCTCGGCCCGGTCCTGCGCCTTCCGCTCTTCGAGCTCGTGCATGTAGAGGTAGTTCGCCGCCTTCTCGCGGACCGACCCCGGCGGAAGCACGCCGGTGTTGAACGCGAGGCCGCGCGTGTCCGACCAGTAGAACGGCTGCGCAGAGACCGAGTCGTTGCGTCCGCGGTTGCCGGCGTTCGCCACGATCACCACGGGAAACTCGAGCCCCTTCGATTTGTGGATGGTCATGATATGGACGCCTTCGGCCTCCCCGCGGATGATCTCGAGCTCGTCGAGCTTCTCGTTCTGACCCACGTGGCGGCGGACCTCGTCGACGAAGGCGGCGAGGCCCTCGGACTCGAAGGTGTGCGCGAGCTCCCAGAAGAGGTCGTAGTACTCGAGGTAGGGCACGTACTGCTCGCGGCGAAGCAGATGATAGCGGTAGCCCCACTCGTACCAGATCGTGTGGAGCAGCTCGGTGATGGGCCGGGAGTCGGCCAGTACGCAGAGCTCGGCGTAACGCTCGCGCGCAAGCTCGAGGCGCCCGAGGTCGTCCGGCGTGTGACCGGCGACCTCGCCGAGCAGATGCTCCTCGTGCAGGAGCTGACGCACGATGCCCTGGTCGGAGAGCCCCACGAGCGGCGAACGCAGGTAGCCGGCGTACGCCACGCGGTCGTTCGGGTACGTGACGAGCTGGAGCACCTGGTAGATGTCGTTCACCGGAGCCTCGAGGAAGAGGCTTCGCGCGGCCTGCGAGACGTAGGGGATGCCGAAGAGCCGGAGCATCCGCTCGAGGCGGATCTGGTTGCTGCTCGAGCGCATGAGGATCGCGACGTCGGCGTAGCCGGCGGGTCTGACCTCGCCGTCGTCCGCGCGCACGTTCAGCGCGTTTCCGTCCACGACCGTCCGGATCCAGCTCGCGATGTGGTACGCCTCCGCGTCGGTGTCGTCGAGGTGCAGGGCGTCGCCGCTCTCCCGCTGTTCGAGCCTCCAGAGCTCGACGCGCGGCTTCACCCCGGCGGTTGCGTCACGCGAGCGCAGCGGCTCGAAGCGGGCCTCGTAGTCGTGCTCGGCGTCGGCGAAGACGCGCGAGAAGAGCTCGTTGAAGAAGGCGATGAGGCCGGGCTCGCTGCGGTAGTTCGCACCGAGCCGGAGGTCGGTCTCCGGCCCGGAGACGCCCGGAGCGGAGGCGCCCGGGGCGGCGCCGGGCGCCTCCGCCGTGCCGTCGGTGACGGCGGAGGGCCGCGCGAGCTCGGCGGCGAGCGTCCGGAACACGGCGACATCGGCCCCGCGGAACCGGTAGATCGACTGCTTCTCGTCGCCCACGAAGAAGAGCTTCCCCGGATCGAGCGCGGCCGCAGGCGGCACACCCGTGCTCGTCACGCCCGGGCGTTCGGCGACGAGGTAGAGGAGCTCCTTCTGCTCGTCGTTGTTGTCCTGGAACTCGTCGATCATGATCGCGCGGAAGCGGTTCTTGTAGAACGACCGCAACGCGGTGTCCTCGGCGAGCGTACGGATCGCGAGGCGGGTCACGTCGTGGTACGAGAGGAGCGCGAGGCGGCGCTTCTCGGACACCACCCGCTCGCGGAACCGCTCGAGCAGCCCGGTCAACCGCTCGGCGTCGTTCCAGCGCGCCAGCGTGTGCGTGGCGACCACGAGGCGCGCAGCGAGATCCTTCGCCTCGCTGAGGTACCCGGTGTACAGCGGCACGTCGGGGTGCTTGCTCCCCGCGCACCTCTTGTGCATCCGGTCGATTGCGGCGAGCTCGCCCGCGACCCTCTCTGCCGCCGAACGGTCGCCTTCGACCTCGTCGGGGTCGGGAAGCGTCCTGTCGAGGTCGAGCGCATCGACGACCGCCTGCGCGTCGCGCACGCATTTGGGGCCGTCCGGGTCGAGCGCCGCGATCGCCTCGAGCACGCGCCGCAGCGAGGCAGCGAGTCTCGCGTGTTCGCCGACGAGGAACCGATTCTGTTCGGGAAGGTACGAGGCGAGCTCGCGGTCGTCGGCGACCGAGAAGTGATTCACCGCGAGAGAGGCGAGACCGTCCTTCCAGAGCGAAGTGAACGAGTTCAGCCGGATCAGATCGGCGACGACCGGATCGTCGGAGTGCTCGGAGAGGAAGGCGAGCGCGAGCTGCTCGGCCATCTCCTGAAGCGATCGCTCGTCGATCACGAAGGTGGTCGGAACGCCGAAGCGGGCGCAGCCGTTTCGTGCGATGCCCGAGCAGAAGCTGTCGAGCGTGGAAATCACGGCGCTGTCGAAGTCGGCGAGCTGCTCGCGCACGAAGGCGTCGTCGGTCTGCTCGAGCAGTTCGCGGTAGATTCGCTCGTACATCTCGGCGGCGGCCTTCCGCGTGAACGTGAGCGCGAGGATCTCGCCCACGCGCAGGCGCTCCTCGGTGACCAGCCGCAGGTACCGTCGCGTCAGGACCGACGTCTTCCCGGAGCCGGCGCCGGCGCTCACCACGGCGTTGCCCGTGGCGGTGATCGCTGCTCTCTGATCGCTATCGAATCGCATCTATCTCACCACGAACTTCGTTCGGCAGAGACCGCGGAACGCGCAGCCGTCGCAGCCCTCGCCGCAGGCGTAGTCGCCGGCGACAATCCGCTCGGTTATCTCCCGGACGATGTCGTCGAGCAGGACGAGCACCTCGTTCATCCGTTCCCGGCTCATGACGGTCTTCCCCGTCGTCGGGTCGTCGCTCGCGACGTTCACGAGCTTTCCCTCCTCGAGCGTGTAGTACGCCGCCGTCCCTACGTGCTCTCCGGTCGCCTCGAGAAGTCGGATGTAGAAGGGGATCTGGACCGATCGGATCCGCTCACGCTCGGCCGCGCGCTCTTCCCGCGGCAACTCGGTCACGCCCGTCGCGTCCTTCGATCCTCCGTGCTGTTCCTTCTGGGTCGCCGTCGCGCGCTTCTTGTAGTCGACGAGGGTCAACGCGCCGTCGGGCCCGCGCGTCACGCGGTCGATCCTACCAACGAGATACACACCGGTCGCGAGATCCGGCCTATCCTCCCACGCCTCGATCTGCTCGATCCGGTGCCCGGCGATGAGCTTCTCGTCGTTGCCGAGAAGCTCCGCGAACACGCGCGCGGCGAGCGGCTCGAGCGCGGCGTAGACGAAGGCCGGCACCATACCGGGTGCCGATCGGGATCTCTCGCCGAAGATCTCGAGCAGCCGACGGAGGTACTCCTCGCGTCGGCTCGGGTCGAACCGCTCTCCCGCCGCGTGCAGCTCGCCGTAGAAGGTCTCGAGCGTGTCGTGGTAGAGGCTACCGATGTTCGCCGCACAGTCCGGATCGACCCGGTAGTCGAGCTCGCACACGCCGAGCCCGCGAGTGAACAGGTACGAGAACGGACAGGCGCGGAAGCTCTGCACGTCGGAGGCGGAGAGCGAGAGCAGGTCCGGTTTCCTGCGGTGCCTTTGCGCGGCGAGGACACCGTCGATGAGGTCATCGTGCGTCAGCGCGTGCGCTGTGAGGTCGACCCGCCCGGCCGGCGGGGCGCCGCGCGTATAGGCCGCCGCTCCGTCGCGCTGGAGACGGTAGACCCGCTTCGCGGGCTCGTCGAGAAAGAGTTCCTCGCGCCGCCACGGCGCGAACGGCGAGGCGTGAGGCACCGGCTCTCCGAGCCGCCCGGCGGCCACGTACTCCCCCGGCGGAAGCGCCGGACCGTCCCACGTCGTGCGGCTGCACGAGACGCGTACGGTCGCCCCCGAGACGGCGTAGGCGCGCGCGAAGGCCTCGCTCAGGTCCCGGTCGGCGACCGGATCGCCGAGCTTTTCGCGCTCGGCCTCGGTGAGAAACGGGTAGCGCGCGATCCGGACGCGGGAGGCGACGTTACTCGCGCCGATCACGAAGTGATGCTCGGGGCAGACCGCGGCTCCCACCCGATACGGCAGCACGACCACCCCGCGGTCGTCGCTGCGCGGTACGTAGAGGTGCTCGCGCAGGCTGTCGATCCAGAAGCGGTACGGCGATCCGATCCGCATACCGTGCCGCTGCTCGAACTCCGCGAGCTCACCGAGCACGACGATGCACCGCTGCAGCAGCATCTCGTCCTGCGGTGCCCAGCCGTCGGGGTCGATGAGCCGCTCGCGCATCCTCCGCCACGCGGCGAGCAGGTCGGTCGCCGACCGGGCGCGGGTGAAGCCGGGCAGCTGTCCGACCAGCAGGTCGATCAGCGCGCGTTCCGGCCCGGAGGGCACGCGTCGCCATCGCGGATCCGGCCGATCCCGCCCGCCCAGGCACCCAGCCCCCGCGCCGGCGACGATGAGCCTCGCGTTCACAGCCGGGTCGCGCCACGGCACCGCCCGGTTGAGCAGCAGGCGCTTGAGCGCGTCGAGCCCGAAGCCCGAGCTCACCACGTCCGCCATCGCGGCAAAGAACCTGCCCGGCGCGCTCCCGCCGAGCGGCAGGCCCTGGCGCACGTCGATCGGCACGTTCGCGAGGCGCGCGGCCTGCTCGAGCCGCGGCCGCACCGACTCGAGGTCGCACACGGTGAGGACGATCGATTCGGGCGGGGTGCCCGCGTCGAGCAACGCGGCGATCGCGCCGAGCGTCGACTCGAGCTCGGCGCGGCTGTCGGGGTACTGTTGGAGCTCGGGCAGGGGCTTCTCATCGCCGCGCGGAATGCCGACGCGGGGAACGCCGGCGAGCGCGGCCTCGAACTCGGGGAAGTCCTCGGCAAGTCCGGGCATCACGAGAAAATGGTCGCCCCCCCGGTAGGCCGGAGCGCGCTCGAGCCACGCCGGCTCGAAGAGGCCGTGCTCGTCGAGGAAGGCGGTGTAGCGCCGCTCGATCTCGGAGAGGTCGGCGAGCAGCGCGCCGAGGCCGGCCACCTGGCCGCCGGACTCGGCCGCAAGTTCGTTGCCCTCGAGCAGAGCGTCGAGCAAGTGCGCCTGCGCAAGCGCGGGCAGCGAGCGGGCAATGTGCGCGCGAAAACCGTCGGCCTGGGCGGCGGAGGGCGGCGGGATGAGCCGCCGCAGAAACGGCGCGGCGGCGTTCTCCGCGATGAGCCTGTCGACGAACACGGCGCGCGCGGTGCGGTTGGCGGGCATGCGATCGGTCCGCAGATCGAACGCCTGCTCCTTGAATCGGTCCCAGGAGACGATCAGATCCTCCCGGATAGCCGCGCGCATGCCGCTGCGCACGACCTCGCGCCGCCAGAACTCGGCGGCGAGCTCGGAGGGGAGGACGACGGTTGCACCCTCGTCGAGGGCCGATGCGATCGATTGGGTGTAGACTTCGCTCAATGCCGGCACGATTCGCTCCGACATTCTACAGTGTGGAGGATGTCATGAACAGGCGATTTCGCGTGAAGGGCATGTCCGGTATCGAGACCTATATTGAGCTCCTCTCCGAGGCACCGGGTGGGTACGACGCGCGCATCACGAGCATCGCGGAGTACGGCGTTCGCGAGTCCTGCGAGTACATCAGCTCGGATCTGCTCGAATCGTGCATCAGGACCGGGTATCTCTGCCCGATCGACGAGGCCCAGCTCGAAGAAGCAACCCGCGAGGCGGTGCTCTCCGCGTAGTCTGGTGCCGAAATTGTTGACGGCGGCCGGACGCCGCCACACGGCCGGACGCCGCCACACGGCCGGACACCGCACCGTGTCCGCGCGCTGCGCCGCCCCGGAGCGCCCTACCCCCAGTCGCGAAACGGGTTTCGATCCTTCTTCCGCGCCTTGTATCGCTTCCACGGGATCCGCGACCAGCCGGTCGACGCGAGAAACCGCACGATGTCCGGTCGCCCCGAGTACCTGGCCCGTCCGTCGGCTCCCTTCGCCGCGAGAATGATGGGGACGTCCTTGAAGATGGGCGCGTAGCGCTGACGCTCCTCGGAGACCTTCCGGTCGCCTCCGCTGAGAACGCCCGGCGACACCTCGACCACCGCGAAGGTGACCCCTGCTTCCCTGACAAGAGCTCCCCGAAACTCGAACGACTCGCCGGCCATCGACGGTGATCATACCGCACCGCGACGGTTTTTGCTTTGTCTGCGGCCCTGGTTCCGGTAGAGTAAGGGTAAGGGGTCGTTATGAACATGCTCTGGTACGCGGCCTTCGGGTCGAACGTGAACCGCGACCGTTTCCTCGAGTATATCAGGGGCGGCACATCGCGCTTCAACGGCGCGCCGCTGCCCGGGTGCCGGAACGCTCAGGACCCGATCCGCGACTACGCGCTCGCGATCAACCGGGAGCTCTACTTCGCGCGGTTCTCGGAGCGATGGGGAGGCGGGGTCGCGTTCGTCCGGCCCGAGCCCTCGCGGAGCCAGACGCTCGGTCGCGCCTACCTCATCACCGAGGAGCAGTTCGTCGACATCGCCTGCCAGGAGAACGGACGCCGCCCCGGCGATCGCGAGATGAAGCTCGACTACGCCTACTCCGAGCAGAACCGGGAGAGCTACTTCACCCCCGGCGCGCCCTCCAGGCCCTCCACGGTCGGGACGCTGCCCTACGGTCGGATCCTGCTGCTCGGCACGCGCGAGAGCTGGCCGGTCTTCACGCTCACCGCGGAGTGGAGCGGCTACGCCGACGTCACTCCGCCGGCGCGCGCGTACGTAAAGTGCATCGCCGACGGGATCCGGCAGCTCGGACGGATCACGCAGAAGGCCCTCGTGGAGTACTTCATCACGAAGGTTGGGGTGAAGGAACGGATCAGCCGCCCGGTGCTCGAGCGGTGGCTCGACTAGCGCTTGACAACGCGGCCCGATCGGTCCAAAATAGGAACGATTCCGATTATTACTGCGAGGATAGAGCGATCAACGAGCGAGGTGGATACAAGCGAAGCAGACAGCGAGAGCGAATCCTGGAGCTGGTTCGAAGCCACGAGGGGCACCCCACCGCCGACTGGATCTACGGCAGGCTCAAGGGCGAGTTCCCCAACCTGAGCCTGGGCACGGTCTATCGGAACCTGAACGTGCTTCTCGAGCAGGGGTTGATCGGCAAGATCGACTTCGGGAGCACGTACGACCGGTTCGACGGCAACACCGGGCCGCACTACCACTTCGTCTGCGAGCGATGCGGGGCGATCATCGACCTGGAGGTGCCGATCGATCGGTCGCTCGACCGGCGCGTGAACGAGGCGACGCCCTATACGGTTCGCAGGCACCGTATCGAGTTCTACGGCGTGTGCGACCGGTGCGGCGCCGGCGGGGCCGGCGGGAAGACCGACGGCACGGCTGACGGACCGGGATAACCGGAGACACGAACCGGGCACAGGGAGTCGCGCGTACCCGCACGGCGCACGTGCGCCACGGAATCGCGGCACTGGTAATCGATAATCATTACGATTATTGATGCATCGCGACGTTGTCGCGATCGCACGTTTTTTTAGAGGAGGCCATCATGGCACGAGTCGCACGAGAAATGGTAGAGAACGCGGGGGTCGACGTAGATCAGCTCGTCGAGCTTCTGGTGAAGAACGCATCCGCTGAGCTCACCACGTTCTACTACTACACGATCCTGCGGGTGAACCTGATCGGGCTGCAGGGAGAAGGCATCAAGGAGATCGCGGAGACCGCTCGAATCGAGGACCGCAACCACTTCGAGGCGCTCGTTCCGCGGATCTACGAGCTCGGCGGAGAGCTGCCGAAGGACATGAAGGAGTTCCACGACATCTCCGCCTGTCCCCCGGCGAGCCTGCCCGCCGACGCGAACGACGCGACGAGCATCCTGAAGGTGCTCGTCGAGGCCGAGCGGTGCGCGGTGCGCGGCTACTCGCAGATCTGCACTCTGACCGCCGGCAAGGACCATCGGACCTACGCGCTCGCGCAGGCGATCCTGCACGAGGAGGTCGAACACGAGTCGTGGTTCAGCGAGTTCCTCGGCGAGGGGCCGTCGGGGCACTTCCTGCGACGGGGCGAGACCTCGCCGTTCGTCTCGAAGTTCATGGCGTAGGGCAGCCGCCCGAAGCGCCTGAAGCCCTTCGGCGCCGCTCCGTCCGCGGAGCGGCGCCACCGCGGGCAGCGTCGCACCCGAGCCGGGTATCTTGACATCGGCATCCCCCTTTTCTATTATAAAAGTCCGACGTTCGGGGGTGTAGCTCAGTTGGCTAGAGTACGTGAATGGCATTCACGGGGTCACGGGTTCGAATCCCGTCACCTCCAGTCGTTTTTCCTGCATCATGGCGAGTAGCTCGGGCGGAAACAGCAGAGACCTCTTTTCCGG
>CAZVEF010000017.1:0-30830 GCA_964625715.1 uncultured Spirochaetaceae bacterium
CCGGGTCGCGCGCGATGTACTCGTCGAGCCCGATCTCCTCGGCGCCGACGACCACGCGCGACGGCGCCTTCGGATGGGCACCCATCCAGAGCTCGGCCATCGGCCTGCCCGGACCGTTGTCCATCCCGTAGAGCCGGGCGAGCGCGTCGGTAGATCCCCACGCGTACTCCTGGATCGTGTTCTCGAGGCGATGAAGCATGCTCTTCGATCATACGGACGCCGCGCCTCGCGGTCAATCGGCGAGGCCGGTCGGGCCGTGACGAGGCCCCGGCATTTGCCGCGTTCGGTCCATCCGTGGTACCGTTCGACGAACCATGAGTACCCTCGAATCGCTGGCCAACTCCCCGTCCGAGCTCGCCCGATCGCTCGAATCGATCCTGCCGCACGCGCGGCCGCAGCGGTTTCACACGTTGGTGAAGCGCCTGCGCGATGAGCTCGACGTGCCGGGCGAGGCCGACCTCTGGCTCGCCACGGCGCCCGGACGCACCGAGCTCGCCGGGAACCACACCGACCACAACCGCGGGCGCGTCCTCGCCGCGTCGGTCAACCTCGACTCGATCGCCGCGGTCGGCCGTCGCGACGACCGCATCGTCCGGCTCGCGAGCGAAGGCTTTCCGCTCGTGGAGGTGGACATCACCGATGCGTCGCCCCGCGACTCCGAGCGAGAGTCGACCGCCGCACTCGTGCGGGGGATGGCCGCGGGGTTCGCGCGAGACGGGTACGAGGTCGGCGGGTTCGACGCGACGGCGAGCTCGACGGTGCTCACCGGCTCGGGGCTCTCGTCGTCGGCGAGCATCGAGGTGCTGATCGGCGCGATCCTCGACGCGCTCTACAACGACGGGAGCGTCGGCTCGACGAAGATCGCGCAGATCGGCCAGTTCGCCGAGAACACCTACTTCGGCAAGCCGAGCGGTCTGATGGATCAGGTCGCGTGCGCCACCGGCGGCGCGGTCGCGATCGACTTCGCATCGGACCCCCCGCGCATCGAACGCGTGGACGCCGACTTCGCCGCCGAGGGGCTCGCGCTGCTCGTCGTGGACACCGGCGCCAACCACGCCGACCTCACCGACGAGTACGCGGCGATCCCGGCAGACATGCGCGCGATCGCCTCGGCGCTCGGGGGGGAGGTGCTGCGCGACGTCGACGCGTCGACGTTCTTCGCCGCCGCGCCCATGCTGCGACGGGAGGTCGGCGACCGCGCGGTGAGCCGTGCGATCCACTACTACGACGAGAACGTGCGCGTGGATCTGATGGTACGCGCGCTGCGCGAGAACCGCATCGACGAGTACCTCGCGCTCATGGCCGACTCCGGACGTTCGTCGGGGATCTACCTCCAGAACTGCGTCCCGGTGAAGAACCCCGACGAGCAGGGCGTGGTGGTAGCGCTCGCGCTCACCGAGCACTTCTTCGCCGACGCCGGACTGCGCAACGGTATCCACGCCGCGTGCCGCGTGCACGGCGGCGGATTTGCGGGGACGATCCAGGTCCTCGTTCCGGCCGACCGCGCGGCGGCGTACACGGCGCTCATGTCCGACTACCTGGGAAGCGAAGCGGTGACCCCGCTCGAAATACGAGATCTCGGCGCGCTCGCCGCGCCGGCCTGAGAGGAAACTGTCTATGAGCACTTCACCACTACAGCGTGCCCGCTACACGTACGAGCCCAGGCTGCCCGTCTCGCTGCGCGGACAGCTCGCCAACGCGGGGATCGAGTTCGGCCCCCCGACCGAGAGCGTCTCCAACCAGTCGGATCTGAAGCAGCTGTTCAGGCACACCTACGGCAAGCCGGTCGCGCGGTTCGTCGAGGGAACGGGAGAGGAGACGCCGGAGACGACACCGACGACGGTCGGCGTCGTGCTCTCCGGCGGTCAGGCGCCCGGCGGTCACAACGTCATCGCCGGCATCCTCGACGCGCTCCGGTCGCTCAACGGCGAATCGAAGCTCTTCGGCTTCCTCGGCGGACCGGGCGGAATACTCGAGGATCAGGCGATCGAGATCACGCCCAGCTTCGTCGACGAGTACCGCAACACCGGTGGGTTCGACATGATCGGCTCCGGGCGTACCAAGATCGAGACACCCGAGCAGTTCCAGAAGGCGCTCGACGTCTGCAGCGCGCGAAGGCTCGACGCGCTCGTCGTCATCGGCGGCGACGACTCGAACACGAACGCGGCGCTGCTCGCCGAGTACTTCGTCGACAAGGGCGCGGACATCCAGGTCATCGGCGTTCCCAAGACGATCGACGGCGACCTGAAGAACGAGAGCATCGAGGTTTCCTTCGGTTTCGACACCGCGACGCGCACCTACGCCGAGCTCATCGGCAACATCGAGCGCGACGCGGCGAGCGCGCGCAAGTACTGGCACTTCATCAAGCTGATGGGACGCAGCGCCTCGCACATCGCGCTCGAGTGCGCGCTTCAGACGCAACCAAACGTGTGTATCATCAGCGAGGAAGTGGCCGAGAAGCAGCAGACGCTCGACGCGATCGTCGCGCAGATCGTCGATGCGGTCAAACGGCGCAGCGACAACGGAGAGAGCTTCGGCGTCGTCCTCGTACCCGAGGGACTGATCGAGTTCATGCCGGAGATGAAGCAGCTCATCCGCGAGCTCAACACGCTGCTCGCCACGAACGCCGACTACTTCGCGACGCTCAACACGTACGAGGATCAGTCCGAGTGGGTGAACAAGCGCCTCAGCCGGGACTCCTCGTACGTGTTCAGCTCGCTGCCCAACTCGATCCAGCGGCAGCTGCTCATGGATCGGGACCCGCACGGGAACGTCCAGGTCTCGCGCATCGAAACCGAGAGCCTGCTCGTCGAGCTCGTCGGCGAGCGGCTGGACGAAATGAAGAGCCACGGCGAGTTCGCCGGGAAGTTCAGCGCACTCACCCACTTCTTCGGCTACGAGGGTCGCTGCGCCTTCCCGTCGAACTTCGACGCGGACTACTGCTACAGCCTCGGCTACGCGGCGTGCGTCCTCATCAACGCATCGCTCACCGGGTACCTCGCGTCCGTCCAGAACCTCGCGAAACCGGCGAGCGAGTGGAAGGCCGGCGGGATCCCGCTGACGTCGATGATGAACATGGAGGAGCGCCACGGCTCGATGAAGCCGGTGATCCGCAAGGCGCTCGTCGAGCTCGACGGAGCCCCGTTCAAGCGCTTCGCGGCGCACCGCGAGGAGTGGGCGCTGAAGACCTCCTACACCTTCCCGGGAGCGATCCAGTATTACGGACCGACCGAGGTCTGCGACGCGCCGAGCATGACGCTGCGGCTCGAAAGCGGCGAGCTGTAGGCACGCGCGCGCTTCCTACTCCGCGGGGGGCCGCGCCTGCGGCGGGCCGCCTGCTTCCTACTCCGCGGGGGGCCGCGCCTGCGGCGGGCCGCCCGCGGTGCGCGGTCGCGCCGCGGTGACGTTATACCAGAGCCTGAGCGACGTGAAGGTGGGCATCGCGAGCTCGAGCCGCAATCGCTCGCCCTCCCGCTCGGCGCAGCTCGTCTCCGCGAGGTGGCGTTCGAGCTGCATCTGCGCGTAGGCGAGCTCGCTCACCACCGACTCCTCGAGGTGAGCCGGCGGCGGCAGAGCAAACTCGGGGACGGTCTCCCCCGAAACGAGCGTTCGAAGGCGTCGCTCACACTGCTCCAGTTCGTCGGTACGCGTCATGGGTTCCTTCCCGGCTCGCCGGCGTGCGTGCCCAAGGCAAACCGATATGTGTAGCAGGAACCGTACCAGTCTATCGGCTGTGAGAAGCCGCGTATCCGGGTCCCGGAGGGACGATGGCGCCTCTGCCATGCAGGCTGCATAGCAGGGGCGCATTCTGCATGGCAGGGTTCATCGCGGGCAATGCGCCGCGGGCGCGGCGCCTCATCTGCACGCTGCGAGGAGCCCCATCTGCTCTTCGACGTTGAACTGGTAGGGGTTCGCCTTGTTGCCGCCCGCGCGGGCGACCCGCTCGATCGTCGCGTCGTCGAACCCGTACTCGCCGAGCCCGGGCAGCGCGCCTACCCTCCCGAACTCGTTCAGCCTCGCGATGAGCATCTGAATCTGATCCTCGAGAGAACCGCTCGAGCGGCCCGAGAGCGCTCGGCCGGCGGCCGCGTACTTGCCGAGGGTCCCGAGCGCGTCGCGACGTCCGGTCACGGCGTGGACCGTACGCTCGACGACGTGCGGCAGGAGCCTGCCGCAGAATACGCCGTGCGGCACGTCGGTCACCGCGCCGGCGGCTCCGGCGAGGCCGTGCACGGTACCGAGCCCGGCGTTTGCGAGGCAGACACCCGAGAGATACGCAGCGTATGCCATCTCTCCCCGCGCCTCGAGGTCGCTCTCGCCACGCTCGACGACGCGCAGGAACGCACGCCCCGCGGCGGCCAGGCCGTCGAGCGCGAGGGCGTCGGTCAACGGCGTCGCGTCGGTGGAGACGTAGGCCTCGAGCAGTTGCGTGATCGCGTCGAGCCCGCTGGCGGCGGTGACCTCGCGCGGACACGAGAGGTGCATCTGCGGATCGACGAGCGCGACGTCCGGCACGAAGTTGTCGTGGCGCAACGACTTCTTGAAGCCGTCGTCACCGGGGCGCGAGAGCACGGCGTTTTTCGTCGCCTCCGAGCCGGTTCCCGCGGTCGTCGGCACGGCGAAGAAGGGCAGCGTCGCGCCGCTGGGGCTGCGGGTCCCGACACCCTCGAGGACGTCTACGATCGACCCGTCTTCGCGCAGCGCTACAGCGAGCGCCTTACCCGTATCGATCGCGCTGCCCCCCCCGATCGCGACGACGGCGTGCGGCGGGGCCGTCCGGTACGCGGCGGCGAGCGCGTCGACGACGTCGGGCGACGCCTCCCGGAACGGACCGCGCGGCGCGGTGAAAGGGTCGCGGTCGTCGGGAAGACGATCGTATCGCTCCATCGTCGCGTCGATACCGGCGCTCGAGAGAGCACCGAGCAGCCCGTCGCGGGTCGCGGTATCCGCGAGCGCGGAACGGCTGACGACGAGGAGCACCCGGCTCGCCGAGCACTGCTCGAGAAGACCGGCCAACTCGGCCACGCGACCGTCACCGAAGACGAGGCGGGGCGTTCGTGCGACCGTAAAGCGTTGCATAACGGCAGTATAACAGAAAACTCACGAGAGTATCCCCGGTCCGGCGGCTTTTTCGGTTGTGGTTGCGCCTCGATCAGAGTATGATATACTCGTTTCACGGCTTACGTGAAAGGGTATCAATTTCTGCTAGGAGGATAGGATATGAAGAAGGTTGCCCTCATCTTCGCGGTACTGCTCATGCTTCTCCCTCTCGCGGCAAGTGCTCAGGTCATCATCGAAGATGACTTTGAGACTCGCGGCGAGTGGACACCCGGTTTCGGTGAGTGGGGCATCCGCGGCGGCATGCTGGTTCAGCAGGATACGGACACGGGCCTCGCCCGGGCCGTCCGCGAGGTTCCTCAGCGCGGCGAGTTGGAATACTCGTTCAAAGTGCGCTACGAGGCCGGCGGCTTCGAGGACGAGGCCGCGCTGCGCAACAATCAGCTGCACGCGGGCTTCGGCATCCACGTCGGTGTCGAGAATCCACCTCGCGCAGAACGACCCGCGTGGGGCGCCGGTGAGTCCTACCTGCTCTGGCTCAACCTGGACACCCGCGAAGAGGTCATGAGCGACACGCCGGAGCACTTCGGCTTCCGCGGCCAGGTGTACGAGAGCGAATCGAACGCCTCGATGAGCCTGACCCCGTACAACGTGGACATCCAGGCAGAGCTGGCAGAGATCGGCATCACCATGGAGCTGAACGACCTCGATCGGTTCCTCGGAGGCCTGATTCCCATGAGGATCCGCGTCAACTACGACACGGGGCGCATCATGGTTGCGGACCCGACCAACCCGTCGCTCTGGTTCTACTTCGACGTCGATCCGTCGGTCCTCGAAGGCGACCACGTCGCGCTGCGCACCAACAGCCTCGCGCTGAGTTTCGCCGACTTCACAGTAACCCGCCGCTAGTTTGGCGACGTGACCGGAACGGTGTACACTGGGCTGTCTCCCTGAAGGAGGCAGCCTTTTTTGTAAGTGAGGACGCATGAAACCAACGATTCCACAGCTACTCGACGAGATCGCCGAGAAGTACCCCGACTACCCCGCCCAGATGTCGAAGGATGAGAACGGAGTCTTCCAGCCGCGGCCGTATCGCGACCTGCGGGCAACGGTCGAGCGTTTCGCCGCCGGGCTGAAGAGCATGGGCGTCGAACGCGGGGACCACATTGGTCTCATCTCCGAAAACCGCGCCGAGTGGTTCATCGCCGATCTGGCCATCCTGTCGATCGGAGCCGCAGACGTACCCCGCGGCAACGACACCCTCCCTCGGGACCTCGCGTACATCCTCGGCTTCGCCGAGTGTGAGCTCGTCTGCGCCGAGGACCTCGCGCAGGCGCGCAAGATCCTCTCCGTCCGCGACGATATCCCCACGCTCAAGACGATCATCATCCTGGACGCGACCGAACCGCTCGAGGACATCCAGAGCGAGGCCGGCGGAATCGGCGTCCGCTCGGTCACGCACGTCTACGAGGACGGCGACGCCTATCTGGCAGACCACCCGAACGTCGTGAGCGAAGAGATCGCCAAGGGCGAGGCAGACGACACGGCGACCGTCATCTTCACCTCGGGAACGACGGGTACGCCGAAGGGCGTCATGCTGACCCACCGAAACTTTCTTCACCAGGTCAAGCACGTTCCCGATCTGATCGACGTGGGCCCGGGCGATATCTGGCTCTGCGTGTTGCCGGTCTGGCACAGCTTCGAGCGAATCATGCAGTACGTCTCGCTCGGGTCGGCCTCCGCGCTCGCCTACTCGAAACCGATCGGCAAGATCATGCTCGAGGACTTCCAGAAGGTCCGGCCGACCTGGATGGCGTCGGTACCGCGGATCTGGGAGGCGATCATGGCCGGCGTCTACCGGAACGTGAAGACGCAGAGCGCCGTGAAGCAGGGGCTGTTCCACTTCTTCGTGAGCCTCGGAAGCACCCACGCGTACTTCGATAACATGCTCAAAGGCCGCCTCCCGCGGTTCAGCAAGCGAAATCGGGTCGTCGACGCGGTCGGCGCATTCCTGCCCTGGGTTGCCATGTGGCCGTTGCGGGCGCTGGGTAACGTGCTCGTCTTCGGCAAGATCAAGGGCAAGCTCGGCGGTCGGTTCGTCGCCGGTATCTCCGGCGGCGGCGCGCTGCCCTCGTCGGTCGATGCGTTCTTCCAGGCCGCGGGTATCCTGCTGCTCGAGGGCTACGGACTCACCGAAACCGGTCCCGTCCTCGGGGTTCGCGATCAGCATCACCCGGTCCCCTCGACGGTCGGACCGGTCTTCCCGGGAACGGAGATCCGCATTCTCGACGAGGCAGGACAGCCTCTGCCTCCCGGTCGTCAGGGCGTCGTGATGGCGCACGGGCCGCAGGTGATGAAGGGCTACTACCGGCAGCCCGACGAGACCGCCCGGGTGCTCGGCGACGACGGCTGGCTCAACACCGGCGACCTGGGGATGCTCACCTGGGACAACGAGCTGAAGATTACCGGCCGCGCGAAGGACACGATCGTGCTGCGGGGAGGGGAAAACGTCGAGCCGTTACCCATCGAGCAGAAGCTCACCGAAAGCCCGCTCATCGATCATGCAATCCTCCAGGGCCAGGATCAGCGCATCCTCGGCGTACTCATCGTGCCGAACCCCGACGCGCTGCTGCAGATGGCGGCCGAGCGCGGAATCGTCGACAAGAACACGTCCTACGACGTCTCGCTGCTCTCCGAAGAGCGGATCCAGGAGGCCATCGGCGACGTGGTCCGCGAACAGATCAGCGCGAAGAACGGCTTCCGTCCCTTCGAACGCATCGGCCGCTTCAAGCTGATCGCCGGTCCGCTCTCGATCGGCGACGAGCTGTCGCAGAAGCAGGAAGTGAAGCGACACGTGATCGCCGACAAGTACGCTTCGGAGATCGCAGAGCTCTTCGAAGGCGTATAGCCGGCTTTCGGGCCCGCGGGAGGCGTTCCGCGGGCCCGGCGGTCACCGTCGTTGCGAGCCCGCTCTCCGGCGGGCCCTCAGCGCGCCGGGACGGCTCCTACCCCACGGTAACCCGCCTCAATTCCTGCACGATGTGCACCATCGCCATCGTGTCCATCGCACAGTAGCTCGTCAGATCCTCGAGGAGGTGCGTACGCGTCTCTTCGTCGACCGAGGCGGAGGCGAGGTATCGGTACGCGAGGTTGGCCGTGTATCCGTCCTGCACCGCCTCTTCGGAGTAGTCGCGACGCGTGAGAACCGGCAGGACGGTCTTCAGGCTCACCTTGCCTCGCTGCTCGTGATGGTAGTAGTTGAACTCGCGAAACGGCTCGAGCAGGTCCACGATTCGGCGCACGAGCCGATCGATCGCCTCCGCGTGCTCCGGGACGAGCTCGGCGAGGCGTTGCAGAAGGCCGCGCTCGAACCCCGCGCTGTAGACGACGAGCGAACCGCATCCCCCGGCGTCCGCGATCAGCCGCTCGACCATGGCGACGCGGCCGTCGGTGCCCGGATCGCTCATGAACGACCGGTGGTCGATCGACCCGTCGGCGTACTCGCGATGCAGCGAGTAGAGGTAGGGAACGTGCTCCCACGGCCTGACGCCGTCGAAGGGCGGCACGGCGGTGCTCGTCGCCTCGAAGTCGAGGTAGCAGACCGGGTAGCGCAGACGATCGAGGAAGCCGCGGAGCTGTTCAGCGTCGACGTGCGGGCGCCGCTCGATCAGCGTCCTGCGCTGAATCTCCTGCCGCGGGTGGGCGAGCCGCTCGAGGGGCACCTCGGGGATCGTCGTGATCCCGTCCTCGAGGAGCTCGGCGACCAGCGGTCCGCCGCGGTGCAGGCTGCTCACGTGGTCGTCGGTCTCCTCCGGAAGGTCTCGCGAACAAACGGGGCAGCTCCGCGGCCGATCGCACAACGTGTCCCGATACCGCACCAGCGTCGGGTCGGTGTCGAGCTCGCGCCGCAGCGCCTCGAGCTCTGCCTCCGTCTCAGCGCGCATCCTTCGCACGCGACCGGTGAGGTCGCGCTCGACGAACAGCGCGTCCGGGTCGAGCTCACCGGATCGCTCGTAGGTCTTGTCGACGTGGAGGAGAAGGATTCGTCGGGGCCGCTCGCCGCATCCGGCGAAACAGTGGTCGAGGAAGGCGGCTTCGCGCAGAGAGGCTTCTTTGACGCTCGTTCCCTCGCCGACGAGCATCGCAGCCATCCCGTCGGGCTTCGTAGGGTACCAGACGTCGGCGGTAGCCTCGAACGGCGGGTACGAGCAGCGCGCTTCGAACAGCGGCCGGGCGCCGGCCGCGCGAACCGCGCCTGCATCCGCATCCGCGCCGCAGGCTTCCGGCGGCGACCCGGCGTCGACGCCCCGCGGGAACCGCCGCCGCGCGAGCCTTCGCACCCGCGACCGCTCGGAGGCGACCGGGTAGAGCCGGTCGGCCTCGAACCGCAACGGCAGCTCCTCGTGGCTCAGCCGCAGGTGCAGCGAGCGCGGGCAGCGCCGGTAGAGCAGATAGTCGCTCGCGGTGATGCGGGGCTCAGATCCGCTCAAAGGTGTCAAGGGCGATCTGCAGTTCCTCGTTCGTCGGCTGCACGACGATCGTCGTGGGCGAGTAGTCCATGGAGATGATGCCACGGCGTGGCCCGTTCTCCAGGTTCCTGCGGTAGTCCATGACGATGCCCAGGTTTTCGAGCTGACGGCAGATACGCTCGCGCATCCGGGTCCCGTGCTCGCCGACCCCGCCGGTGAACACGAGGATGTCGACCTTCACGATGTTCGCCGCGTAGGCGCCGATGTAGTGGCGCACCCTGTGCGCGTAGACGTCGAGCGCGTCGGCGGCGTTGCGGTCGCCGAGCTCCGCGGCCTCTTCTATGTCGCGGAGATCGTTCGAGATGCCCGAGAGACCCTTGAGGCCGCTCTGCTTGTTGAGCATCGTATTCAACTCGTCGGGCGACATGCCTCGTTCGAGGAGGAAGAAGATGATCGCCGGGTCGATGTCGCCCGAACGCGTGCCCATCATCAGGCCCTCGAGGGGGGTGAACCCCATCGAGGTGTCGATCGAGCGGCCGTTCTTGATCGCGGTGACCGAGCAGCCGTTCCCGAGGTGACAGGTGATCAAGTTGGTGTTTTCCGAGGAGCGCTTCAACAGCTCCACGGCGCCGGAGGCCACGTAGCGATGGCTCGTGCCGTGGAATCCGTAGCGCCTTATGCGGTACTTCTCGTAGAGCTCACGGGGCAGCCCGTAGAGATACGCGGCCGGCGGAATCGTCTGGTGAAACGCGGTGTCGAAGACCGCCACGTGTTTCTGCTTCGCGAAGACCGCCCGCGCCTCGCGAATGCCGGTGAGATTCGCGGGGTTGTGAATCGGCGCGAGCTCGACATTCTTCTCGATCGCCGCCTCGACCTCTTCGTCGATGACCACCGACGCGGAATACGCCTCGCCGCCGTGCACGACGCGGTGCCCCACGCCTACGATCTCGTCGAGCGACTCGACGATCCCGTTGTGCTCGTCGGTCAGCGCCTCGATCACGAGCTCCATGCCCTGCTTGTGGTCGGCGATGTTCCTCTCGCGCTCGTACGTGCCGTTGAGCCCCTCGTGCGAGATCGACCCGTCCTCTATGCCGATGCGGTCGACGAGCCCCTTGCCCAGGCTGTTCTGGGCGGGCATCTCGTAGACCTCGTACTTCAGGGACGAGGAGCCGCAGTTGATGACGAGGATCTTCTGCCCTGCTTCACGGGTTGTTGCCATTGTCTTCTCCAATCGGGTATGAGATGACTCTACAAGTTTGCAGGTGCCCTGTAAACCAACCGCTCCCGCGCAGACTCCGCCCCGACGGATTTGCCGTCCGCACCCCTGGACAGTAGACTCCTGCCATGCCCTCCCACGTGAGCCACATGCTCCACGCCCGGGACACCCTCGCCGGCAGCGACCACGCGGACCGTCTCGCGCCGCTTCTCGAGGAGCCGAACTCCCGGTTCCTCGTGCTCGGAGCGCAGGGACCGGACATCTTCTACCACAACCAGCGCCGCCGTCCCACGGGCATCAGCTACGGCTCGCTCATGCACCGGCGCAGGTACGGCTCGACGGTCGCCGCGATGTGGGAGCACGCCCGCTCGAGGGGGGCGACGCTCGGTTCGTGGCAGGCGGCGTGGGTGCTCGGCTTCGCATCGCACGCGGTCCTCGATCGGCACACCCACCCCTTTATCAACGCCCACTCGGGATGGCCGGAGCCGGGCAACGCAGAGAGCGAGCGATACCGCTCGATGCACCCCTTCCTCGAGCGGCTCATCGACGTTGAGCTGCTCCGCTACCGAGGCCTCGGCCATCCCGCAGCGCTCGACTTCTACTCGCGGGTCTCGTGCGGCAAGGAGCCCCCGGGGGAATGGGTCGAGCTGATGACGGCCGCGCTGAGCGCGACCTACCGGACCGCGGCCTCGGACGCGCACCTCGAGCAGCGGCTGCGGAACGCCTACCTCGACACGATGGGCTACTACCGGTTCACCAATCGCGTCGACGGAGAATACCTGGAGGCCGCGCTTCGTCGCGAAGACGCGGGCGAGATAGGCCGCCGCTGGCTCAGCGTCGTCCATCCGCCCGAGGTACCCGCCGATCTCGACGTGCTCAACCTCGAGCACGCCCCCTGGCCGCACCCCTGCTCGTCGCACGAGCAGAGCACCGACAGTTTCGTCGACCGCTTCGACGCCGCGGTGCGCGAGGGAGTTGCCGTGGTCAACCGGATCGTCGACGGCTGGGACCGGCCGGCGACCGCGGGGAGGAGCGCGATCGAGCACGCGGTCGCGAACTGGAACCTGTCGGACGGCAGGGCGACCGAGCGGCCGTGCCGCAAGCGCCACGCGGTCCCGCTTCCGCTGCGCGAGCTGCAGGACCGTATCCGCGAATCGGTCCGCGCCGGCGGAGGGGGGCGCGTCAGGTAGTCGGTCGCGAGGACCGCCGAGGTAGTCGGGCTCGGGCAGACCTCGGCGGTTTGACGAGCGCGCTCTACCGCGACAGCGGATTGAGGTGCTCGGCGAGCGTGTCGCCGAGGACGTTGAAGCTGAGAACGGTCGACGCGATCGCGACTCCCGGGTAGATCGCGAGCCACGACGCCTGAAAGAGGTAGTTCCGCGCATCCTTGAGCATGAGTCCCCAGCTCGGGTTGGGCGGCTGGGTTCCGAGCCCGAGATACGAGAGGCCGGCCTCGATGACGACCGCGAGCGCGAAGGTGACCGAGCACTGAACGATGAGATCGCCGAGCATATTCGGGACGATGTGCACCGCGGTGATCCGCCACAGCGGCGTGCCGAGAGCGCGCGCGCTCTCGACGTACCCCTCGGTCTTCAGCGCGAGCGTCTCGGCGCGCACGAGCCGGGCGAACACCGGCGAGAAGACGAAGCCGATCGCCGCCATGACCTGCGGCAGCCCGTACCCGAATACGGTCACCACCGCGATCGCGAGCAGGATCGTGGGAAACGAGAGGATGCCGTCCATGAGCAGCATCAGCGCTCCTTCGACGCGGCCGCCTGCGAGTCCGGCCACGAGCCCGATTGCGAGCCCGATCACGAGCGCGATCGAGACCGACACGAGCCCGACGAGCAGCGCGGCACGGCTCCCCCACACGATCCGCGAGAAAACGTCGCGCCCCAGGTCGTCGGTTCCAAGCAGGTGCCCCGGCGAGCCCGGCGCGAGCAGCCGGGCGTCGTAGTCCTGATCCGTGGGGTCGTACGGCGCCACCACGGGAGCGGCGATCGCGGTCGCGGCGAGCGCTGCGATGTAGACGAGCGCGACCACCATGAGCACGGAGCGGGCGCGCACGCCACGGCCGCTACTCACCGATCTCGACGTAGCGGAAGTCGAACGTGTCGAGCTTTGCATCCTGGTGGAACCCGCTGACGTTGCTGCGCATCGCCACGTACCGGTACGACGTGCCCACGTAGACGTGCGGTATCTCGCGGGCCATCAGCTCGAGCGCCCGGCCGTAGAGCTCGCGGCGACGCCGGACGTCGACCACCCGCTTCGCCTCTGCGATCGCCCGAGCAGCCTCCTCGTTCTCCCAGTTGACGTAGTTCTCCTCGGGCACGCCGTACCCGTCGAGTCGGCCGTCCGGGTCGAGCTTACCGGTGTGCCCGATGACCGTGAAGTCGTAGTTGCCGCCCCCGTAGACGTCGTTGATCCACGTCGACCAGTCGACGAGCCGCAGCTCGACGTCGATACCCACGTCCTCGAGCATCTCCTGATACATCTCGCCGGCCCTCACGTGCGGCTCGTAGATCTCCGGCAGGGCCATCTCGAGCGGCTCGTCGAGCTCGACGCCGCTCGCCTCCAGCGACTCCCGGGCGCGAGCCGGATCGTACGGGTAGAGGTCGGTGTGGTCGACGTAGTACGGGTCGCCGACATCCATGAACGTGCCTACCGGTTCGCCGCCACCGTAGGCGATATCCATCACCGCCCGCCTGTCGATCGCATGGGCGACCGCTCGCCGGAAGGTGAGATCGTCCATGGGGTCTCGCGCGGTATTCATCGCGAGCACCATCACCAGCGCGGAGAGGTCGGTGCGAACGTAGACCTCCGGATTCGATTCGAGCATTGGCAGCTCCTGAGAGGCGACCGAGTCGATCGCGTGCAGCTCGCCGCCGAGGAGCGCCTGCACCTGGACCGCAGACTCCGGGATGATGTTCACCACCACTCCGTCCACGCGCGGATACCCGTCCATCCAGTACGCCTCGTTCCTCTCCATGACGATCCTGCTGTCGCGCACCCATTCGACGAAGACGAAGGGCCCGGTGCCCACCGGCTCGCTCGCGAAGTCGTGCCCGGAATCGATCAGCGACGCGGGCAGGATCGCTCCCCAACCGGACGCCATGGAGGCGAGGAGCGGGGCGTTCGGCTCGGAAAGACGGAAAACGACGGTCGCGGCATCCGGAGCCTCGATCGCCTCGATCGAGGCGAACTCGTTCGCCTTGGGTGAGGCAATCTCCGGGTCGAGCAGGCGCTCGAAAGTTGCCTTCACGTCCGCGGAGTTCAGCGCATCGCCGTTGTGGAAGGTCACGCCGTCGCGCAGGGTGAACGTCCAGACCAGATTGTCATCGGATACGTCCCAGCTCTGCGCAAGCGCCGGCACGAGCTCTCCGCTGCGGTTCGGCTCGACGAGCGTATCGTAGAAGCTGCGGATGGTCTGAAAGGTGAGCGTTCCGGACGTGGCGTGCGGGTCGAGCGTGTCCGGGTTGCCGGACAGTCCGAACCGGAGAATCTGCTCCTGTTCGCCCGGTTCCTGGATGCCGGTCGCACCGGCGATCGTCGCGATGACCAGCATCGCGATCAGCGCAGCTGCCCTGTGTCGAAGTCGATTCATCGGTTTCTCCCTCCAAGCGTGTCCCCTATGACACGCCGGTCGTGATAATGCGGCGCGCTCCCGAACAGCGTCCGAGTGTACTCCGCCCTCGGGTGCTCGAGTAGCGTACGTGCCGGGGCGAGCTCCACGAGCTCACCCCTTCTCATGACCCCGATCCGGTCGCTGAGATAGCCGACGAGATTGAGGTCGTGAGAGATGAAGATATAGGTAAGTCCGAGCCGCGTCTTGATCTCGAGCAGCAGATTCAGGATCTGCGCCTGGATCGAAACGTCGAGGCTACTCACCGGCTCGTCGAGGACGAGCAGCGCCGGATCGACGGCGAGCGCGCGCGCGACGACGATCCGTTGCTTCTGCCCGCCGGAGAACTCGTGGGGATAGCGGTCCATCCGGTCGGGCTCGAGACCCACGAGCTCGAAGAGCTCGGCCGCCCGCTCCCGCCGCCGCCCGGCCGGAACGCCCTGCGCGATCATCCCCTCCTCGACGGCTCGCCCCACCCTGAGGCGCGGGTTGAGCGCGCCGTGCGGGTCCTGGAAGACGATCTGAGCGCGGTCGCGGAAGCGAAGCAGCTCGCGCCCGCGCAGCCGCGCGACGTCCACACCCTCGAATCGAACCGTGCCGGAAGTGGGTGGGTCGAGAAAGAGCACGGCCCGGGCGAGCGTAGTCTTGCCGCTTCCCGACTCGCCGACGATGCCGAGGATCTCGCCCGGCTCGAGCGTGAAACTCACGTCTCGAACCGCGTGTACGGTCCGCGTGGCCGCATCCAGGAGCGAGTGGCGTCGGTGCACCTTGTTCAGATCGTTGACCTCGAGAAGGGGCGTCATCCCGGACCGCCCTCCTCTCCGAGCGCCCCCGCGACGCGCTCGGATCCGCGGTGACACGCGCTGCGGTGTCCGTCGCGATACGCTGCGAGCGGCGGCACCTCCAGCGCGCAGCGGTCGACGGCGATCGGACAGCGCGGGTGGAAGGCGCAGCCGGAGGGGACGGCGGAGGCGTCGGGAACACGCCCGGGGATCGCCCGCAGCGGCTCGCCCCTGCGATCGGGGCTCGGGATCGACTCGAGCAAGAGCTCGGTGTACGGGTGCACCGGCCACGCAAAGAGCTCCCCCGACGGCGCGGTGTCGACCACGCGACCCGCGTACATGACCGACAGATGGTCGGCGGTCGACTGTACGAGCCCCATGTCGTGCGAGATGAAGACGATGGCCATGCCCGACTCCCGGCGCAGCCGGTCGAGCAGGTCGAGGATCTGCGCCTGTACTGTGACGTCGAGCGCCGTCGTAGGCTCGTCGGCGAGCAGGAGGGCCGGATCGCACGAGATCGCGAGCGCGATGAGCGCGCGCTGCTTCATACCACCCGAAAGCTCGTGCGGGTACGCGTCGAGCGCTCCCTCGTCGAGGTCGACGAGCTCCATCAGCGAGGCCGCCCGTCGACGTCGCTCCCGGCGGTCGAGACCCAGGTGCAGCGCGACCGCCTCGCCGATCAGCGCGCCGATCGTCATGGCGGGGTTGAGATACTTCCCCGGCTCCTGGAAGACCATGGCGATCCGGCGGCCACGCAGCCGCCGCACGTCGTCCGGACGTCGGGCGTCGAAGCGCTGTCCGTCGATCTCGAGTCGATCCCACGAGACCGCTGCGCTTCGGGGCAACAGCTGCACGATCGCCCTCGACGTTACGCTCTTCCCCGACCCGGATTCGCCGACGACCGCGTGGATCTCTCCTGGTGCCACCTCGAGGTCGACGCCTCGCACCGCCTCGATGCCGCCCGGGAAGCTGACGTGCAGATTGGAGAGCGAGAGGATAGATCGGCCCATCATCCCACCCGAATCCTCGGATTGACCGCGCTGTAGAGAACGTCGGCCGCAAAATTGGTCGTCGAAAAGATCACGGCGACGAAGATCACACCGGCCTGGATGACGGCGAAGTCGCGCTGCTGGATCGCGCTGAGCAACAGCCTCCCCACTCCGGGCAGCGAGAACACCTGTTCGATGATGATCGTGCCCCCCAACAGATAGCCGAACTGGATCCCGGCGATCGTGATGACCGGCAGCAGCGCGTTCTTGAGCACGTGTCTGTACCGGATGCTCGTTCGGCGAAACCCCATCGACTCGGCGGTGACGACGTACTCGCGGTCGAGCTCGTCGAGCGTCGAGCTGCGCACGTAGCGGACGAGCAACGCACTGCGCCCCAGTCCGAGCGCGATCGTCGGGAGAACGAAGTGGCGCAGCGAGTCGGCGCCGAAGAGCGGGAACCACTGCAGCCGCACCGAGAACACGAGCAGGAGCAGGATTCCGATCCAGAACCCGGGCAGCGCCATCCCGAGTTGCGAGTAGACCATACCGGCGTAGTCTACCGGTCCCCAGCGGTGCACCGCCGAGAGCACGCCGACCGGAATCGCGACGGCGAGCGAGAAGGCGAAGGCGGAGGTCGCGAGCAGGAGCGTGAGAGGCAAGCGCGTGAGGATCAGACGCATCGCCGGCTCGCCGGCAAGGAATGAGGTTCCAAAGTCGAAGCGCAGCGCGTCCCACAGCCAGTTCAGGTACTGCAGCACGATCGGCTCGTCCATACCCATCCTGGTTCTAATCGCCTCGACAGACTCCGCGTCGGCGTCCAGACCGGCCACGACCGCCGCAGGATCACCGGGAAGGACGCGCACGAGAAAGAACACGAGCGTCGCTATGATGAAGACCGTGAGCACGAGCCGCGCGAGTCGCCGCCTCACGAATCCGAGCATTTTCATAGGCCAACCATAGCACTCCACCCCACTATCAGGGCATCGTTCAGGTATGAAGATCGCACAGCGATGGCAGCATCTCAATGCGTACGCCGCCGCGTGTTTCGACCACCTCGATCGCCACGTCGAGGCGCATCGGCTCGAGCCGGAGGCGCTGCGGAGCCTCTCCTACGCGGTCTTCTACCACGATGTCGTCCACGACGTACAGCGGCACGGCAAGAACGGGCGCTGCACGCGTTTCTCTCCAGGCGGACGATCTACCCGACGACCTTCTTCGCTACGCGTCTGGAGACCGCGGCACGGGCCGGCATACGGCTCGTCGTGAATCGGTTTTACTCGAATTCCTCGCACGGCTATACTTGACGCATGGCGCCCAACCACTCCGGCCTGTTCACGGACCTCTACGAGCTCACCATGATCCAGGGCTATCGCAAGTTCCACGAGAATCACGACGTGGTATTCGATATGTTCTTCCGTCGGCCTCCCTTCGGAGGCGGTTTCACCGTGTTCGCCGGTCTCGACGACCTGGTGGACACGCTCGAGCGTTTTCGCTTTCCCGACGACGACATCGCCTACCTGGAGACCGTGGGGCTCTTCGAGCGCGAGTTCCTCGACTACCTCCGCGAGTTCAGGTTCACCGGCGAGCTGTACGCGATGCCGGAGGGCACGATCGTATTCCCCGACGAGCCGCTCATTCGCGTGCGGGCGCCTCTCGTCGAAGCGCAGCTGATCGAGGGGATGCTGCTGAACACGGTCAACTTCCAGACGCTCGTGGCGACGAAGTCGGCGCGCATCTACTGCGCATCCAACGGCGCGCCCGTGCTCGACTTCGGGCTGCGTCGCGCGCACGGCCCCGACGGAGCGATGAGCGCGAGCCGGGCGGCCTACATCGGCGGCGCGGCGGCTACCTCCAACACGCTCGCCGGCAAGCGATTCGGCATTCCGGTGAAGGGAACGATGGCTCACTCGTGGGTCATGGCGTTCGGATCAGAACAGGAGAGCTTCGATCGCTACGCGGAACTCTACCCGAACGCGACCATTCTGCTGATCGACACCTACTCCACGCTCGGCAGCGGCATCGAGTGCGCGATCGAGACGGGCAAGCGCATGAAGGCACAGGGACACAGGATCGGCGTGCGACTCGACAGCGGCGACCTTGAGTACCTCAGCAAGGAGGTGCGCGGGCGGCTCGACGAGGCGGGACTCGAGGACGCGACGATCACGGCGAGTAACGAGCTCAACGAGGAGATTGTCCACCAGCTCGTCACGTCGGGGAGCCCGATCGACAGCTGGGGCGTCGGTACGAACCTGGTCACCGGCGGCCGGGACTCCTCGCTCACCGGGGTCTACAAGCTCGCCGCGAAGGGCGACGGAGACCTCCAGCCGACGATCAAGGTGTCGAACCAGCCGGCGAAGACGACGAACCCGGGGATCAAGCAGGTGTATCGATTCCGGCACGCTTCGGGAGCACCGCTGGCCGATCTGATCGCACTCGAAGGCGAAGAGATCACCGAAGGACGCCGCTACACGTTCAACCATCCGGACCTGAGCGCGCGCCGGTTCGAGATGACCCACTACGCAACGATCGAGCCGTTGCTCCACGAGCAGATGGCCGCCGGCGAGCGTACCGCCGCTCGCGTCCCACTCACCGAGATACGCGACTACTGCATCTCCTCGCTCGAGAGCTTCGATCACACGTACAAGCGGATCATCAACCCGCATATCTACAAGGTTTCGCTCTCCGACGCGCTCGCGGACATGAAACGGGAGCTGATCGAACGGTTCAGGCCCGAGATATGAGAGGGGCCCGGGAGTCCGGCGGGGACGGGCCCCCGGGCGATTTTTACATGGGTGCGGTTTCCCACACCACCTCAGACACACATGCACGAGTCGTGCCATGTGACGAGCAGAGATCGTAAGTTACTCTCATGGAAGGACTTAGGAGCTTCGATTGAGCCTGGTCGCGAAGGCTTTCGTCATGCAGTGTGCATAGTGAGGTCCGGATGCCGATGCGCAGCGCATGGGATGCCGTGCACACTGCCGTCTGTCCCCGTGTCGGGGCGAACGCGGGTTATCGTCGGTCGCGCGCGAGACGGCGGCTGAGCGTCGATTGCGAGACGCCGAGCATTCGCGCGGCTGCGGTCTGGTTTCCTCCGGTCTTCTCGAGCGCCTCGGCGACGAGAAACTCCTCCGCCTCCTCCAGCGTGGGCAGTGGGCCCCGGTAGCTCAGCCGCGGTCCCTCATCCTGAACGACCGACGCGTCGGCGAGCAAAGGATGCGCGGCGAAGTCGGCGGTCGACAGCGCGCGTCCGCGCGAACGGCTGACGATGTCGAAGACGATCGCCTGGAGCTCGCGAGCGTTTCCCGGAAAGTCGTAGTGCAGCAGGAGCCGATCGACTCCCGAGGGTAGCGGCTGCGGCTCGAACCCGATCGACTCGTAGCTGTCCCGGACGAAATGCTCGAGCAACACCCGGATGTCCTCCGGTCGCTGTCGAAGCGGGGGGATCTCCAGGTGGTGGCCCATGAGCCGGTAGAAGAGGTCCCGCCGGAACGCACCGGCCTCCTGGCGCTCGCGCAGATTCGCGTTCGTGGCTGCGATCACGCGCGCCGTCGAGCGCTCGGCGGTGTCCGAGCCGAGCGGGTAGTATTCGTCCTCCTGGAGAAGACGCAGCAGCTTCACCTGCGCGCCGTTATCCAGGTCGCCGATCTCGTCGAGGAAGAGCGTGCCGCCCGCCGCCTGCTCGACGAGCCCCCGGCGATTGGAATCCGCGCCGGTAAACGCGCCGCGGCGGTGTCCGAACAGCGTATCCGAGAAGACCGTGTCGTCGAGCCCGGCGACGTTGACCGGAACGAACTGCCCCGAACGACCGCTCGCGTCGTGAACCGCGCGCGCAACGAGCTCCTTGCCCGTCCCGCTCTCACCGGTAACGAGCACCGAGCGCTCGGTGGGTGCGATCGTCTCGATGTAGCCGAACAGCTGTCGCATCGACTCGCTCGCGGTCACAATCTGCTCGAAGTGTTCGGGATGCTCGAGCTCGATATCCTGTCCCCGCGTAGAGAGCACCCGGACCTCGTTGCGCAGATCGTGGAGGCGAACCGCGTGCGCGACCGAGTTGACGAGTCGGTTCTCGTCGACCGGTTTCGTCATGAAGTCGAACGCACCGATCTTCATGCACTCGACCGCGACGTCGACCCGGTCCTCGAGCGTGAGAATGATGACCGGTACCTCCGGGCGCTCGGCTGCGATGCTCTGGAGCAGCTCGCGTCCGTCGATGTGCGGCATGTGGAGGTCGAGCAGGATCGCCGCCGGCGGGTGATCGCGTACCGACTCGAGCACGCGGCGCGGGTCGGTGATGACGCGGCGATCGAGCCACCCGGCGCCCTCGAGGATCGCGCTGTACGTCTCGGCGACGAGCTCGTCGTCGTCCACGACCAGGATAGGCTCAGTGCTGACTGCCACGCTCGGCCTCGCTTCCGTAGCGTCGCATGAACGCCCGGTCGATCCTGTCCTTCAGCCGCCACGCCGCGCTCGAGCGTCCCACGACGTGGATGCCGGCGACCCGGCGCCACCCGATCGCGCTCCCGTCGCCAAGGTTGAGGAGCAGCAGGTAGCCACGCTGCGGCCGAAACGGGCTCATCCGCTGCGGCTCGCCGTCGAGCGCCGCGCCAACGTTGTGCACGAGTACCGGCGACTGCCGGACCGCGAATACACCTGCCCGGGCCAGCGGTTTCGGCGTGAACCAGACGCAATCGCCGGCACCGAAGACCTCGTGGTGCCCGAGGCAGTGGAGGTGCTCGTTGATCGCCATCGATCCGTCGCTCCCAACGGGCATACGGGAGTCGACGAACAGACGCGACGGTACGATACCGGTTGCGAGCAGCACGACGTCCGCGGGCTCTTCGCCCCCGTCGGTCACGACGCCGCCGGGGACGATCCGGCGCACGTAATCCGCCTCGTGCACGCGGACGCCCAGACGGGTCAGCGCGCGAACCGCCGCTCGCTCGGCACGCTTCGGGAATCCGGACAGCACCGATCGCCCGCCGTAGAGACCGATCTCGGCCGCCTCCTGCAAGGTGGCGCGCGAGGAGACCTCGCGGACGAGCCTCGCGGCGTTCGCGACCGACTCGACGGCGGCGGGCCCGCCGCCGGCAACGACGATGCGCATCCGCCTCCCCGGCTCGCCGGAAAGCCGCGCTTCCAGGTCGCGACGCAGCTCGAGCAACTGCGAGACCGGCTTCGCGTTGTAGACGCGCGGGCCCTCGGCTCCGATCTCGTCGGCCGCGACGGTGGGAGCGATCGAGCTGCCGGTGTTTACCGAGAGAACGTCGTAGGGGAGCCGCTCGCCGCTTGCGAGGTGCACGACCCGGCCGAGCGGATCGATCCGCTCGGCACGGTCGCCTACCCAACGTACGCCCCGCTCCTCCGCGATCGCCCGGATCGGAAATCGGGCTTCTTCCGGCGCGTACGTGCCGCCGAGCATTCCCGGTCCCATACCCGAGTAGTAAAGCAGGGGTTCGGGAGATACGATCGTGACGCGGTGCCCCTTCTCGAGATACCGGGGAGCAGCTTCGAGAAGCGAGAGGTGGGCGTGACCACCGCCGAGCATGAGCAGATGTCGTGACATAGCAATCCCTCTGAGACCATAGCATAGAACATCGACTTTGACACTCGGTGTTTACTATTCCACTAAGGTTTGACTATCTTATCGATATGAAAGGCGCGATTGAACCGAAGAAGGCCGTCCTCGACCTGATCGGCGCGACGTGCACGTCGTGCGCGATCACCATCGAACAGGTGGGCAAGAAGTTCGACGGGATCAGCGACATCTTCGTCGATCGGAGCACGAGCACGATCCAGGTCGAGTACGACGGCAACCACGAGTCGCTCGAGAAGCTGTGCGAGCTCGTCGACAAGATCGGGTACGAGGCTACGGTCAAGGCGAGCGAGTAGCGCCCGCGCCGGTCACCTACCACCTACCCTTTCAGCACGGCGACGGTCGCGTTCAGCTTGCTCAACCGCTGAGCGAGCAGCCGGGCGAGGAAGATGCCGTAGTGCGGCTGTGACTTGATGACGTTCACGAAGGACTTCTTGGGGATCATCATGAGCACGCTGCGACCGCGCGCGATAACCGTTGCGGACCGCCTGTCGTTGAGCAGGAAGCTCATCTCACCGAGGAACATGTCGTCAGGAGTGAGCGTGGAGATGAGCTTGCCGCCCGAGTAGATCTCAAAGCTCCCGGACACGATGTAGTAGAGATAATTCGATTCCTCGCCTTCCTTGAAGACGACCTCGCGGTCCTGGACAACCCGCTCGGCCTGATCCTCGAAGATGCCGGGCACGAGGTTCGTCTCGTTCGCCTGATGACTGAGCTCGAACCTCACCTCGTTCCCGGCATCGTTGTACCGAAGGTTCTCTATGTAGTAGTTCGTCATCTGGATGCCGTGTCCGTGCAGGCTGAGATTGACGTCCCCGTCGCCCGGGGCGACCCGTGAACGCCAGTCGAACCCTTCCCCCTCGTCGCGAACGCTGAAGTAGGAGCGATCAGGCGTGATCCGATAGGAGAAATACACGTGTTTCTCGGCGACGCCCGGCTGACGGCTCTTCTGTCGTATCAGATCGAGGATGTCCCCGTGCTCGTCGAGCCAGGCGGTCTTCTCATCGTACGAGATGCTGCAATTGCCGTGCTCGACTGCGTTCATCAGCATCTCGAACAGCGCGACGTGCAGCCGGTCGCGCTTGTCCCGGTTGATGTAGTTCGAATTGTACAGGTAGTTGCTGACCAGGTTCGCGTAGGTCTTGATGTTGTACGGGTCGTTGTCCATGACGAACGAGCCGGAGATGTTCCCGAGCAGGTAGCTCTGCAGATCGCGCTGGAAGATGATCCGCCGGTTCTGCACGAGAATCCTCAGCACGCGGAAGAAGCTGGAGACGAATCCTCCCCGCGGGATGAGGCTGATCACGTTCGAGTCGGGAAGGTGCTCTTCGAGCGACTTGAGGTCGAAGCGGCTGTGGACCGCGATGATCCCGCCGTAGTGGAGCCACGGATCGGCCTTGATCTCCTCGAGCACGCGCACCGCATCGATGTTCTCGTCGGAGAAGTTGACCAGGTTGACGTCCGGGAGTTCGTAGAGCAGATACTCGAGCGCCTCTTCCTCCGACTCGATGAAGACCGGTATGAAGTAATTCCCGAGCTTCCTGCAGATTCGACCTACACGATCGTTGAGCTCGGCATCCGAGCTGATGACAGGCATCTTGCGCATGGAACTCGCCCCTTCGATCTACCTATCGGCCGGGGATCGCGTTAATCTTGAGCACGGACGGATCTCCAGACCTCCCGAATGGGGCGTAACCTGTTGAGCGTATAGAAGTGGATCCCACGCACATCGTTCGCGACAAGATCCGCGCACTGCTCGGCGGCCCACTCGATCCCGACGCGCTCGATGTCGTCGTCAGACTCGCAGGCGGTGACGCGGCGGATGAGCTTGGCCGGATAGCGGGATCCGAGCGCGAGCGAGGGTAGCCGATCGAAGTTCGAGCGCGAGGTAACCGGCATGATGCCGGCGATGATCGGCACGGTGATGTCGGCAATCGCACACCGCTCGCGGAAATCGTAGAAGTCCCGATTCTCGAAAAAGAGCTGAGTGCAGACGTAGTCTGCCCCCGCATCTACCTTACGCTTGAGGTAGTCGATCTCCAGCACGCGGTTCGGCGTTGCGGGGTGTCCCTCCGGGAATCCCGCGACGCCAATCGCGAACTCGCCGTTCTCTTCGCGAAAGGCCCGGATCTGGGCGACGAGCTCGTATGCGTGCGCGTACTCGCTCGAACACTCACCGTCGAACGAGCGCGGCGGGTCACCGCCGAGCGCCATGATCCCGCCGATCCCGACCTCAGCGTAGCGGGCAAGGATCGCATCGATCTCCGCGCGCGCGTGGCAGACGCACGTGAGATGCGGGACGACCGTGAGATCGGTCTGTGCGGCGATCCGTCGCACGAGCTCGTGCGTCTGCTCGCGCGTGGTCCCCCCCGCGCCGTAGGTCACCGATACGAAGTCCGGAGCGAGCGGCTCGAACTTGCGGATGACGCGGAAGAGCCGTTCCCAGCCCTCCGGGCTCCTGGGCGGAAAGAACTCCAGACTGAAGGTGGGGCGCTTCTCGTTGAGGATGGCAGAGACGTGCATCTGTTCGTTTCTACCCCGCTTCAGCTCTGCTGAGCAACCCGCGACGCGGTCTCGGCGAGTTCCTCGAGCTCCTCCGGGTCCAGGTGCAACCCCATGGCTCGCGCGTTGCTCTGCGCCTGCGCGACCTTCGACGCGCCGGGGATCGCCACGACGCTCGTGCCGTGGCGTTGTGTAACCCACGCAAGCGACACCTGCGCCGGTGTCGCCTCGTGGTGCCCGGCGATGCGTCGCAGCGTGTCGATGAGGGGGGTCGTGCGCGCGAGCCCCGAGCTCTTGAACTGCTTGAGGTACTTCCGCGGACCCGCCAACCGCGCGCGAGACTCCTCGCTCTCGTGGAACTTGCCCGTGAGAATCCCCTGCTCGAGCGGCGAATAGGCTATGATCGTCATACCGAGATCCTGCGCCGTCTCGAGCACGCCGTTCGTCTCGATCCGGCGGTCGAGGAGGCTGTAGCGCATCTGGTTGCTCGCGAGGCGCAGACCACGTCGCTCGAGCGCCTCGTGTGCCCGGCGCATCTGGTCAGCGTTGAAATTGCTCACGCCCACGGCGCGAATCGACCCGGACTCCGCAAGATCTGCCATCTCGTCCATCTGCCGCTCGATCGACGAGAAGCTCCCCGGATGATGGATCTGATGGAGCGTCACCGCGTACGGTGCGAGGTGCCGTAACCGCTCGCGAAAGGTCGTGCCGATACTGCCGGCGAAGCGAAACATCGGAAACCACTTCGTCGCGACGATCGCCTCCTGACCGAGACCCGCGGCCGAAAGCGCGGAGGAGAGCGCCGCCTCCGAGCGGCCCTTACCGTACGCCTCGGCCGTATCGAACCAGTTTGTGCCCCCGTCGATCGCCGCGGCGACGATCCGGTTCACGTCCTCCTGGCCGATCGCCTTCCAGTAGAAGCCCGCCAGCCCCTTGCCGCCTGAGAACTGCCAGCACCCGAGTCCGATAGGACTGATCCGGATGTCGGTCGTGCCGAGGGTGTAGAGTGGTCGTACCATACCGGGTAAAGTACTCATTGAGCCCGTCGCCGCACAACCGGCGGCTATCGTGCGACGTGCGTTCTTCCTGCTGTTCTCGCATCTCGCCGTCTACGTACAGTACGTCCGGCTTCTTCTGCGCGGCCACGGATACGACAATGCGAGGATCGGCCTGCTCATGGGGCCGCTCCAGGTCAGCGGCGTGGCCGGTGCGCTTCTCATGGGAGCAATCGTGGATCGGAAACCGTTCACGCGGACGCTCCTCTCGATCGCGATCGCCGATTCCGCGGCGCTGCTCGTCCTCCCTGGTTTCGCAAGCGGCCTCGCGGCGGCGATCCCCATCACCGTCGCGGTCGGAATCGTCTTCCGAAGCGGGAAACCGCTGCTCGACACGCACGTCTCGCTCGTACTCTCCGAGACCGATCACGACTACGATCTGCTGCGCGTCTGGAGCACGATCGGGGTCGGCTCCGCGCCTGGGGGCACGATCGGGTTCGTCGCAGTCAGCCTCGGTTTCCAGTTCGCCGGCTATCCCCGTCCCGACATCGAGGGCTCGATCGTGGTGACCTTCCTCGCGGTGGCCGCCGCGTATCTCGTCGCGGTTGTCTTCCTGCCGGGTGCAGCGCAAAAAAAAAGAGACCACCGGGCGGTGGCCTCCATACTGAGCGTCTGCGGGTGCTATTTCGAGTAGAACTCGACGATGAGCTGCTCTTCGGCGATCGTCGGGATGACATCGCGCGTGGGATTCACTTCCACCCTGCCCTGCAGATCGTCGCGCGAGACAGAGAGCCACGGCGGGATGGGCCGCGACGAATTGTCCGCCATGAGCTTTCGCAGGAGGTCCTTAGTCGGCTTGCGGTCGCGAACCGAAACAGTATCCGCGGGTCGCACCTCCGCGGAGGGAATCGTCAGCTTGCGCCCGTTGAGCATGATGTGGCCGTGGCTCACGAGCTGGCGCGCCTGGGCCCGGCTGGTCGCCATGCCGAGGCGGTAGACGACGTTGTCGAGTCGACGCTCGAGGAGCATCAGCATGTTATCGCCGGTGACGCCCTTCATGGACTTCGCCTTGTAGAAGAGATTGCTGAACTGCTTCTCCGAGAGCCCGTAGGCCCAGCGCAGTTTCTGCTTCTCGTTGAGCTGCCGCCCGTACTCGGTCTGACGGACTCGTCCGCGCTTGGGGTTGCCCGGACCGTTCGGCTTTCGCTTCAAGAGCCGGTCGTACTTCTGGTTTCCGTAGATGTTCAGACCGAAACGCCGAACGATCTTGCCCCTCGCGGTTGAATTGCGGGCCATTCACCTATCTCCTTCACGCTGCCCCGTGCATAGACGTCGGGCGATCATTGTACGGAAAAGCTTCCAATTCAGGGTGTGTAAGGTAGTCGAACCCCGCCCGATTGTCAATATCACCGTTTTCGTTTCCGCCGCCCGAGTATCCGTCCGAGCAATCCCGGCTTCCGGGTCTCGGGAGCCGATGCGTCCTCGTCCCGCTGCGGCCGCACGTCGCCCTCGTCGGACCGGTGGCTGCGGCCCGTGTCGGCGTCCGATCGGGTCTCGGCTGCGCGGTGCCCGTTCGCATCTCCACCGCGTGAATGCGATTTCGTGCCGGGCTGCTCCCTGTCGGCACCCGCCGCCGGCTCGAAGTCTTCGCCGTATTTGCGTTTGTAGTACTCGAGCCGTTCGTTGAGCGACGACTCGCGCGACGGCGCCTTCTCCGCCGGACCGGTCGCGGTGCGACTGGCGGCGACAGGCGCCGACGAACGTCGCGGACGGTCGCCGGAACGGCCGGACTTCGGCGGATGATGTGTCTTCTTCGCGGCCCGATCGGTCCCCGCATCGGCCGCGGCGTGCTTCGGAGCGTGCGGGTTCCTCGTGCCGCCGCGCGGCGCCGATGGCCTTTCGTTCGACCGAGACCGGCCGGACCGAGACGCCCCGCGGTCGGAGCTCCGCTTGCGAGGCGGGCGCTCGTCGAAATGCGTCGACGGCAGTCGCCTGCCCGCGCTCGCGTCGTCGAGAAGCAGCGCGTCGGTCACCGGACTCGTAGGGATCCTCATGCCGATGAGCTCTTCGATCGACTCGAGGCTATAGACGAAGCGCTCGCAGGCGAGCGAAATGGCCTTGCCCTCGCGCCCGGCACGTGCGGTCCGCCCGATCCGGTGAACATACGCCTCCGGGTCCTCCGGAAGGTCGTAGTTCACGACGAGATCGAGGTCGTCGACATGGAGCCCGCGGGCCGCCACGTCGGTCGCCGTCACCACGCGGATATCGCCGGACTTGATGCGCTCAATGATCATGAGGCGCTTCTTTTGAGGAAGGTCGCCCATCATGAACTCGGTCTCATATCCGTTGAGCTGAAGCTTCTTCGCAACGATCTCGGTCGCGCGTTTCGTATTGCAGAAGATGAGCGCGTTCTTCGGGTTCTCTCGCGCGAGCAGCCCCAGTAGCAGCGGAAACTTCTCGTCCTTCGCCACGTGGTAGAGCTCCTGCTCGACGGTGTCGACGGTCATGTGCTCCGGCTCGATCTCGATTTCGGCCGGATCATTCATGAACTGCCACGAGATGTTGCGCACGCTCACGCTCAGCGTCGCGCTGTAGAGCATCGTCAGGCGTTCCTGCCGCGGCCGGGCCCGGCGCATCAACTTGCGGATATCCGGGTAGAAACCCATGTCAAAGAGACGATCGGCCTCGTCGATTACCAGAATACCCATCTCGCGGAAGTCGAGCTTGCCGGACTGGTTGAAGTCGAGCAGGCGACCGGGGGTGCCGATAACGATTTCGACCTTATCCGCTAGAGCTCGCTCCTGGGGGCCGTAACCGACGCCGCCGTAAATGCACGTCGTGCGCTGCGGCAGGTACTTCCCGAGCGCCTTCGCGTCGTTCTCTATCTGGACCGCCAGCTCGCGCGTAGGTGCGACGATCAACGCCCGAGTTCCGCGATACTTGTCCGACGCGTTCATGAGCTGGAAGATCGTTATGAGGAAGGCGGCGGTCTTGCCGGTGCCGGTCTGGCTCTGGACCGCGACGTCACGGTCCTGGAGCGTGCGCGTCAGCGTGTCGGCCTGGACGTCGGTGCATCGCTGGAAGCCGAGATCCTCGATTCCGCGCATCAGGTCGGCGTTCAGGTTCAATTCGGTGAATTGCATCCGCTCCAAAGTACGAAATCGAAACCCACGAGTACAGGCGGCGCCGTACGCGACCCGCTCGGTCGAAGACTATCGCCTGCGACCGAATATGCGGAGCAGCAGGAGGAACAGATTGACGAAATCGAGGTAGAGCCGCAGCGCGCCCATGATCGCGTACTTCCTCCCTTCCTCACCGTCGCCGACACCGGCGAGCGCCATCTCCTTGATCCGCTGACTGTCGTAGCCCACGAGCCCCGTGAAGATGATCACGCCGGCGTACGTGATGAGCCAGTAGAGGCCCTCGCTGCGCAGGAGAAGGTTCACAAGCGAGGCGATGATAAACCCGACGAGCGCCATCCCGAGGATATTGCCCATTGTGGTGAGATCGGTTCGCGTGAAGAAGCCGTACAGCGTCATCACCGCGAAGAGACCCGCGGTCACAAAGAAGGCGGTCGCGATAGTAGCCTGCGCGTAGACGAGGAAGATTGCCGACATCGTCAGGCCGTTGAGAATCGAATACCCGACGAAGACAGTCGTCGCCGTCTGAGCGCTCATCCGTCCAATACGCGTCGCCAGCCACATCACCAACAGCAGCTCGCCTACGATCAGTCCGAAGAAGGCGAAGCTCGACCCGAAGATGAGCTGCTGCAGCGTTGCGCTGCGCGACACGGCCAGCGCGACGAATCCGGTCACCGCGAGGGCCGCAGCCATCCAGCCGTATACCTGCTGCACGAAGGCGCGGACACGAGCATCGGCAGCCTCTCCATGTATGCGATACGCGTCGCTCATGCGTTCTCCTGCGGATCGAGCTCCAGCGACGCCGAGTTGATACAGTAGCGCAGCCCGGTCGGTTCGGGACCGTCGTTGAACACGTGCCCCAAGTGCGCATCGCACCTCGCGCAGTGAACCTCGGTTCGAGTCATCAGCAGACTCCGGTCGGCCTCCGTCTCGATCGACTCGGGTGAGTGCGGCGCGTAGAAGCTCGGCCAACCGGACCCGGAGTCGAACTTGGTATCCGAGTCGAACACCGGTTCGCCGCAGCATACACAGCGGTAGACGCCCGGCGTCTTCGTGTTCCAATACTCGCCGGTGAAGGCGCGTTCGGTGCCGTGCTTGCGTGCGATCCGGTACTGCTCGCCCGTCAGCTGCTCCTTCCACTCGCGTTCGGTCTTCTGAATCTTGTCTACCATCCGTTCTCCTGGGGACAAGATAATGATACGCATCACGCGCGTGAACGCGGCCCTCAAATTGACAAGATCCACACTGCGGCGTACCGTGAAGGCATGAGCGCCTTCACCGAGAAACGGAGCGAGGTCCAGGCCCAGCTCACCGCCCTGAGCCGGAACCTGCACGATCTCCTCGCCGAGGCCGGAACGCGCATCGTCCGTTCCGAGTCGCTACCGGACGAAGAGCCGCACGCGACGTTGACCGCGCGCGACGCCGAGCTCGCCGCGAGACTCGCGGAACTGCGATCGACTCACGACCGCATCGTCGCGATTGGCGACCGAATGGGCGAGATCGGCCGGCAGCGCACCGAGATCGAACGGCGCCGTAAGGAGATTGGCGATCAACTCGAGCCGCACTATCGGACGATCGGCGAGAACGCCTTTCGCGTCTTCCGCGACAACCCTCTCGTCGATCAGGAGTACGCAGACATCTTCACCCCGGTTCTCGAGGCGCACGAGGAGCTGAAACGAGCCCGCGAGGAGCTCGGTCGGACCGAATCCGAGCTTGCCGAGAAGCCGTTTCTCGAGAAGATGGTCCTTCGCGGCCGTATCATCGTCCTGCGAAACCGCCTCACGGTTCGCGAGTCACAGCTCGACCGCCTCTATCGCAATGCCGGCCGGCAGATTGCGGGTACCGACTTCATCACGACGATCGGCGACCCGGGGCTCGACGAGGCGGCCGCCCCATTCCTCGATCTCATGGAGGAGACTCGAAGGCTCGATCAGGAGACCGCCTCGTTCGACGAGGAACGCGAGTCGCTCGAGCGCGAGCTCTCCGCACTCGGGGTGGAACGCCGACCAGGCTCACGAATCGGTGAGCTCGACCGCGAGATAGAAGACGTGGAAAAGGAACGCCGGACCCTGCTTGCCGAGATCGCTACCGCCGTGAAGGGATCGGATCTCGTGGAGACGCTCGACGACGAGGTCCGATCCGCACTCGAGGAGGTTTCGCAGACCGAAGCGAAGCTCAAGTCCGCCCGGCAGCGGCTCGAGCGACTCGACGCGGCCATCGAGGCCGAGCGTTTGAGCGGCGACATCGACCAGCTCGACCAGTCGATCGCGCGCAAACGCAGTCAGATCGCCACGCTCACCGACGAGATCGAGAAGCTCGAAAGAAGGAAGGCGGCGATTCGAACTCGGGTCGACGAGGCCGAGCGGACGCGGGGGCCCGTTGAGGATCTGCTGCAGCACCCGTAACCTGTCATCGACCTTGCAGGTCCGCGAAGGCCAAATCGAGCCTTGCGTACTTTCTT
>CAZVEF010000018.1:0-9618 GCA_964625715.1 uncultured Spirochaetaceae bacterium
GGCCTCCCATGGTCCCGTCGCGGTCGATGCTCGTGTAGACGATGCCGGTCACGCGAGCCTCCTTCGCGCGGGCGGCGAGATCGGTATCCTGGTACTGCGTCTCTTTCTCCCAGCCGGAGATGCGGACCGCGCCCTCGAGCGCGTCGATCCCCACGAGGAAAACGTCACCGTAGTGGGCGACCCAGCCGGCGACGTTCTCGGGCCGACGCGCGAAGGCGGTACCCACGACGAGCCGGTCGATGCCCAGGTCGAGCAGCTCCTCAATGTCCTCGTCGCGGCGAATCCCACCGCCGAGCTGGATCGTCGCGTCGACGGCACGCCGAATCTTGCGGATCTTCTTGCGGTTCGTCCGGCTGTCGCCGCGCGCGGCGTCGAGGTCGACGACGTGGATGCGCCGCGCACCGGCGTCGGCGAACTTCCGAGCCATCACGACGGGGTCCTTCTCGTAGACGGTCGGCTCCCCGTAATCGCCGCGGACGAGGCGGACGCACTCGCCGCCCAGGATGTCGATTGCAGGTATGATGGTCATGGCACCCTCCCATCGATGTCTCTGGAATATACGAAAAACGCTCCGACGCTGCTACGCGCCTTCGGCGAGATGCCGATGGAACGCGGCCACGTACGCCTCGAGCCCGGGGATCTCCACGGCGGACACCGTCTCCACGTCCAGCTCGAACCGGTCGGCGAGGTCAACGGGCCGCGTCGATTCGAGCGCCGCCCATCCGAGCAGCGCCGCGCCGAACGAGGTCGCCTCCGGCATGCCGCTGAGACGGAACGCCGCGCCCGGCGCGAGCGTGGCGAGCAGCGCGTTGTAGTCGCGGTTGTTGCGGAACCCGCCCTCGGTGTAGACGGTCACGTCCTTCGCAAGGCCCACGCGCTCGAGCGCGGTGATCGTCTGGATCGCGAGCGAGAGGTTGAGGACGGCGAACGCCCGACGCGTATTCGAGAAGAGCTCCGGCGCCGCCGAGCCTTCGCGCACGGACTCGAACGCGAAAACCTCGCCCTGGTCGACGATACGAGCCTCCGAGTCGGGGAACTGCCCGGTCCCGCGTACGATCGCCGGCAGGATGAACTCCTCGGCGTCGGCGACGACGCTCTGGTAGACACGGAGGTCGAAGTCCGGGAACCCCTCCATACCAAAGCGCTGCTGCAGGACCGAGGTGTACATGTCGAACTCCTGCCCGCCCATGAGGATCGATGTCTTCACCGGCTGGCGCAGCGCGGACATGTTGTAGAAAACCGCCTTGCCTATCTCGTCCTCGCCGAAGGCGACGCGCTCCTCCGGGTGCATCGCGACGCACCAGGTCCCCGTCGAGTTCACGATGAAGTCCTCCTCGGGGCGCTTGATGAGATACGGCAGCAGCGACGAGTTCGAATCGTGTACGCCGAGCGTCACCTTCGTCTCGGGCGAGAGCCCGGTGCGTCCGGCCACCGCCGGATCGAGCCGCCCCAGAACCGTCCCGGGGTCGTGGATCGACTCAGGAAGGAGACCCCGGACGTCCAGCGCGTCGGCGACCGACGAGTAGTCCATCCGCTCGAAGTCGAAGAGGTAGGTATGACAGCCGGCGTAGGTGAAATCGGCCCCGATCCGTGCGGTGAGCCGATACGCGAGAAACTGCGGGTAGAACAGGACGTGGCGGACGCGCTCCCACGCCTCGGGCATCGACCGTCGGAAGAAGAAGAGCGCCTTCGCGGCGTTCAGCAGCGCCGGGAACTTCGGCGTGGCGGTTTCCCGCTGGAGATCGTCGGGGGATCCGCACCGCTCGTAGAACGCCTCGTGGAAGGAATCGCCGGGCTCGTGCGTATAGTCGACGATGGGAATCGCGAGATCGCCGTCCTCTCCCACGCACGCGATCGTCGCCCCGTGCGTCGCGATCGAGATGAGCCCGATCGCGTAGCGCGAGCCGAGCTGCGACAGCGTGTCGAGCAGCCACTCCTCCACCGCTTCGGACGGGACCCACGGGACTCCGTCGCGCTCGATCGAGTCGAAGGTTTTGCTGCGCGAATCGACGAGATCGAGCGCATCGTCGTAGACGTGCACCTTCTTGTTCGTCTTGCCTATGTCGATGACCGCTACGCAGGTCGTTCGTGTTCCGCTCATCTATGCCCCTCCGCTGATCTTCTTCCGGTAGCGCTCGACCTCCCAGCTCTCGATGAAGCGCACGAGGTGCTCGTCGAGCGGCCGCGCCCCGCCGAAGGATTCGGCGTAGGCGGCGATAGCGAGCTCATCGGTGAACAGCGCCATCGCGGTGGCGGCGGCCTTTGGGGTTTCGGCCACGGCGAAGGCTCCGAGCCCCTCGACGGCAACGATTCGCGGCTCTGAGCCGTGCTCGCCTCTGTACGAGGTGATCTGCGAACGCAGGCCGGCGGCCGCGTTAGCGGGAGTAGCCGGGACGTAGACAGGCTCCGATCCCGCGTAGACGATGTGGTCCGGCGTAAACGCGCCGGCCAGCGGCTCGAACGCCTCGGGAGATTCGACCCGGCACGCGAGCTCGGCGTTGGCGGCGAACTCGACCGCGACCTCCCCGTGCCAGGCCGTCTCGATCGCGACGAGCCACCGGTCGCGCGCCGCCTCGTCGGCGTCGACCGCGGTGAGGTCGGGCTCGCGAACGAGCGCGCCCCGAACGGTGCGCTCGACGTCGCGGTGGAGCGCGCGGATCTCCTCGGTGCTCCCGCCGGTGACGACGAGGCCGTGGTTCTGCAGCATCACGAGGCGCGGGAACTCGCCGTGCGCCTCCGCATACCGGGTCGCAAGCCGTCGCACTTCGAGCGCGAGGATGTACCCCGGCTCGACCGCCGGAACCCAGAGCAGCCGCTCGCCGAAGAGCCGGCGCGCTGAAGCCTCCCCGTCCTGCGCGCAGGTCAGGCCGTTCACGAGCGAAGGGTGCGTGTGAATGACGTAGGGGTACGGAAAGAGATCGTGCATGAGCGTTTCCACGCTCGGTCGCTTCTCCTCACCCTCCTCGCGCGCGGCCATGAGGTCGGCGAGCGTCGCCGTCTCGCGCTCGGCGAGGTCCCGGGGGTACGCCGCCTCCCACATCCTTGCGAGCTCGGCGCGCCGCATGCGCGCGAAGCCCTCCGGGCCGATCGACCCGAGCGGAAACCCGCTCGCCTTGATCCAGAGCGTCGAATCGTCTTTGTACGACGTGTTGCCGCCCCCGGCGAGCACCCACCGCGGGTCCGATCCGTACTCGCGCGACAATTCGACGAGCTGCTCAAGACTCATGGTTGCCTCCGTCGTCGAGCGCGTACTTGAGGCGCTCGCTCGCGTAGAACGGTACCACACCCTCGCAGACATCGGGAACAACCCACGGGCAGTCGACGAGCCGGATGGTCGCGTCGTTCAGCGCAAGCCGATAGAACTCCGCGCCGTGGCGCGAGACGAACGACTCCAGGCTGGGCCGATGGAGGCGTGCTCCGTCGCCGCTCGCCTCGCCCGCGGGCGTCGGACGAGGGTCGGCGGCCGCCGGACGAGGATCCGTGGACCCCGCCGCGGCCTCCGTCAGCGGCACACCCGCGTCCTCGAAGATCTCCGCGAGCAGGGGAATGGCGACGGGCGCGGTGTAGACGCCGGCGCAGCCGCAGGCGGCCTCCTTCGCGTCGCGAGGATGGGGAGCGCTGTCGGATCCGAAGAAGACGCGCGGGTCACCGGAGAAGACCGCGTCGCGGATGGCCTGGCGGTCGCGCTCCCGCTTTGCGATCGGCTTGCAGAAATGGTGCGGACGCAACTCGTCGCCCACCACGTCGTCGAGCGTCAGGAGGAGATGGTGCACGGTGACCGTCGCCGCGACGGTCTCCGGAAGCGAAGCGAGCGCCTCGATCGCGGCCGCGGAGCTCACGTGCTCGACGACGACGCGCAGCCGGGGAAACCGCGACGCGATCCGCTCGATGTGCGGCAGATACGCCTCCTCGCGATCGAGCGAGAAGACCCCGGGCTCTTCGGCGTGGACCTCGAGCACGAGATCGCATCCCTCCATAGCCTCGAAGACCGGGTAGAGCGGTTCGACCGCGGTCACCCCGTCGGCGGAGTTGGTCGTAACGCCCTGCGGATAGAGCTTCCCGCCGATCGCGCCGGCGTCGGTGAACGCGGAGACCTCGCGCGGATCGAGCGAGGGCACGACCTTGAAGGTCATCAGCGGTTCGAGGCTGCGTCCCGACGGCACCTGCGCGAGGATCTCCTCGCGATACCGACGCAGCGCCTCAGGGGTGGTGACCGGCGGTACGGTATTGGGCATGACGAGCGCGCGGGCGCACCATCGGCTCGTCTCGCGAACGACCGGCGCGAGGACGGGCGCCTGTCTGAGGTGGACGTGAAAGTCATCGGGGGCGCGAAAGCTTACTGCCATGTGTGCAGTTTACCGCGACCGGGCTTCGGTAGACAGCACCCTGGGGCCTCGCTATCTTAGGCGTGAATGGACGTCCTCCCCGAGCTCGGCGCTTCCGCGCAGTGGTACTATTCTTCGTTCTCGGCGCTCGACCAGTACTTTGGTCGTGACGAGCAGCGGGTGCTCTGCGTCACGGTGGAGGGCGACATCGTCACGCTCGCCAGGGCGGTGCCCCAGCTCGAGTTCCCCGGGGTTCCGCACGCCGACGCGGCCGTCTGGGACGATGGGCGGCGGATCTACTTCCGCTGCATCGAGCCGGAAGCAAAACCCCGCCCGAAGGCGTTCCGGCCGCTCAACCTGCTCTACGATCCGGCCCGCGACCGCTACCTCGACCCGTACGACGATTACCGGGCGCTGCGCAGCGAGGGCCTTGAGCGGACCGACGAGCCGATCGATCCGGCGCACCGAATCATGGACGCGGCGATCGCGATCTCGCGTTATGCCTACCGCCTCACCGAACCGCTCGAGGCGCTCTCCCGGTTCCCGGAGCTCGCACCCGAGACGCTGCGATCGCTACTCACGCTGGTTTTCACCGGACCGTTCCCGCAGGAGGGGCTGCGGCTCCTCGACGAGCACGGGTTCATCGATACGTATCTGCCCGAGCTCACGGCGATGAAAGGCACATCGCACTCGAAGGAGCACCATCCCGAAGGCGACGTCTGGAACCACTCGCTTGAGACCTTCCGCTACCGCCGTTCGCACGACCTCGCGCTCACGCTGGGACTGCTCCTCCACGACGCAGGGAAGCCCCTCGCGGTTCCCCGCGGAGGACGAAGGTTCGACGGACACGCGGAGATCGGAGCAAAGCTGGCGGCCAAGCTCCTGCGTCGGCTCCACTTCGCCGAAGAGCTCGTGGAGGACGTGTTCTGGCTCGTGTCGAAGCATATGTTCCCGGGGGCGATCCACCTGCTGCCGACGTTCCGCACCGAGCGCCTCATGGCCGATGAGCGTTTTCCGGTGCTCCTTGAGCTCTACCGCTGCGACCTCGAATCGTCCTACCGTGGGCCCGACGGATACTACCGCGCCTGCAAGGTCTATCGCGACTTCATCAAGCACAGCGCGAATCCGTACCGGAGCGCTGACGGGAAGAAGCTCGTGCGCCTCTACGTGGACTGAGCGCGCCGACGAGGCCGCCGCGATCGCGCGCGACGCCGGCCGCGAGCTCGGCGCCGGCGCACATGCCTCGCGCGCCTGCTATCGAGCCGCCGTCGTCCGCATCCCGATCTCGTACAGCCCGCGCAGCGTCAGCCACGGCTCCACCCGCGCGACCTTCGTGCACCTCCCGGCGATGAGCCCCGCTTCGCCACCGGTGGCGAGCACGAGCGGCTGCGCCGGCGCGAGCTCGGCGGCGATCCCGGTGACCATCGCATCCACGAGACCCGCGTACCCGTTGACGACGCCCGAGCGCAGCGAGGCCACCGTATTCGTCCCGATGTAGCGTTCCGGCGGCTCGAGGTTCACCATAGGCAGCGCAGCGGTGTGAGAGATCAGCCCGTTCACGCCGGTCGTCACGCCCGGCGCTATGGCGACGCCCCGGACGCACGCGTCGGCGTCGACCGCGGTGAACGTCAGCGCGGTCCCGAAGTCGACGACGATGGCCGCGCCGCCGGCGATCGCGAAGCCACCGGCGGCGTTCGCGATGAGGTCACCGCCCACTTCGGCAGGATCGTCGGTGAGGATCGAAACCGGCAGGTCGAGGCTCGCGCTCACGACGACCGGATCGATGCCGAGCAGCCGCGCCACCCCGTCGTGCACCGCGGTCGTGAGCGCGGGAACCACGCTCGAGACCACCGCCGCGCGGACCGAGAAGGCGTCCACGTCGTCGAAGGCGAAGAGCTCGCGGAGATGGAGCAGCACCTCGTCCGGGGTGCGCTGCGTCCGGCTCGCGAGTCGCCACTGATGGACGAGCTCGCGGTCGCGCACGAGACCGACCGCGATGTTGGTATTGCCGGCGTCGATGGTGAGGATCATCGGTCCGTTCCGTCGGCGAAGCGCTCGAGCAGCCACGGTCGCAGCGCGTCGAGCGACGGTTCCATGCTCGACGCGCGCTTCTCGCGCCGCATCGCCTCCGCGAGGCGCTCGGGCAACTCCGGGCGCGCGCCGGTCGCGCGTTCCACGACCTCGCCGAACTTGGCCGGATGCGCGGTGGCGAGCGTGATGACGCTCGCGTCCGACGCGCCCTCGCCGTCGAGATATCGCTCTGCGGCGCAGACGCCGGCGGCCGTGTGCGGGTCGAGGAACACGCCGTGCTCGCGGTGGTGGCGGCGCATCGTATCGAGGATCTCCTCGTCGGTGACCGCCTCGCCGCCGACCATCGCGCGCATGTCCTGATGGTCGGCACCGAAGATCTCGAGCAACCGTTCGAAGTTGCTGGGATTGCCCACGTCCATCGCGTTCGCGAGCGTACGCATGCTCGGCCGCGCCCGGTAGATCCCGCTCGCGAGGTACTCGGGTACGACGTCGTTGATGTTCGTCGCTGCGATGAACCCGGAGACCGGCAGTCCCCACCGCCATGCGAGGATCCCCGCGGTGAGGTTACCGAAGTTCCCGCTGGGCACGCAGAAGACCACCTCGCTCGCGATCCGCGAACGAAGCCTGATGAACGCGTCGATGTAGTAGAACGCCTGCGGGATGAGGCGGCCCAGATTGATCGAGTTGGCCGATGTCAGGTGCGCCCGTCGCGCGAGCTCGCGATCGGTGAAGGCCTCCTTCACCATGCGCTGGCAATCGTCGAACGAGCCGGTGACCTCGAGCGCGTGGATGTTGTCACCGACGGTCGTCAGCTGTTGCTCCTGCAGCGGGCTGACGCGGCCGGAGGGATAGAGGATGACCACGTCGATGCCGGGGCGCTTGTGAAAGGCGCACGCCACCGCGCTGCCGGTATCGCCGGAGGTCGCGGTGAGGATGACCGCACGATGGTGGGCGCCGGCGAGCAGGTGCTCCATCGATGCGGCGAGGAAGCTCGCCCCGAAATCCTTGAAGGCGCACGAGGGGCCGTGGAAGAGCTCGAGCAGCAGGACCTGGTCGGTGAGCGAGACGAGACGAGGCCTGAAGGAGAAGGCGCGGCGACAGACCACGCTCGCCGCCTCCGCGTCGAAGGTCTCGGGCAGCAACTCGTGAACGAGCTCCGCGGTGATCTCGACGAACGGGCGGTCCGCGGCGCTGCGCAGGATGATCTCGCGCAGGCGCGGCTCGGAGTCGGGATGGTAGAGACCGCCGTCGGGGGCGAGCCCGGTGAAGATCGCCTCGCGGAAGTCCACGACGCGGCTGCGGTCACGGGTCGAGTAGAAGTTCATCGCGCGCTCCCGCCGGCCGGGCTCCGGCCGGCGCCGATCCCGCTACGCCCCGACCTGTCGCCCGTGAAGAAGGCCGAGTGCACGACGTTGAGCGTCTGCTCGCGGTCGCGACGATGGACGACGAAGGATATGTTCATCTCCGACGATCCCTGCGCGATCGCGAGCACGTTGATAGCCGCCTCGCCGAGCGCCTGAAACAGCCAGCCGGAAATGCCCGGCTTGCCGCGCATGTTCTCGCCGATCACCGCGACGATTTCCAGGTCACGCTCGACGGCGACCCGCTGGATGACCTTCCGGTGGAGCTCCTGGACGAGCTCGGTCTCGAGCGCCCGCTTGGCGCGTGGCGCATCGGTGTCCGGAATGACGAAACAGATACTGTGTTCGGAGGACGCCTGCGAAATCATGATAATGTTGATCTTCGCCGCGGCGAGCGTGGAGAAGATGCGCCCGGCGATCCCCGGAAGCCCGACCATGCCGCCGCCCTCGACGTTGAGCAGCGCGACGTTCTCGATGGACGCGATGCCGGTGATGTATTCGGCCTGCGAGCTCGTGTGCGCGGCTATCTGCGTCCCCACCGCGTCGGGGTTGAGCATGTTCTTGATCCACAGGGGAATACCCTTCTCGACGGCGGGGACCATCGTGTAGGGATGGATGACCTTCGCGCCGAAGTACGAGAGCTCCATCGCCTCCTGATAGCTGATCTCAGGAAGCACGAAGGCGTCCGGTACGAACCGGGGGTCCGCGCTGTAGACGCCGTCGACATCGGTCCAGATCTCGATCGCTCTCGCGTCGGTACCGGCGCCGACGATGGAAGCGGTGTAGTCGCTGCCGTTGCGCCCGAGCGTCGTGGTGACGCCCGTCTCGGTGGCCGCAATGAAACCGGTGACCACGGGCAGGTACTCACCGTCAAGGTTGGCGCGGATGAGCTCGTAGGTGCGCGCGAAGTCGACCGTCGCGCTGCCGTGGTTGTCGTCGGTGCGGATGATCTCACGCGCATCCACGTAGCGCGAAGGCAGGCCGCGCGCCGCCATAGCCGCGGCCACGATGACGCAGTTCAGCCGCTCGCCGTAGCCGACGATGAGGTCCTGCGTGCGGGCGGTGCACTCGCGGACGAGTCTGACGCCGTGCAGCAGCTCGCCGACCTCCTCGCAGAGCTGCTCGACCTGCGCGACGAGCGCGACATCGTCGGGGCAGAGCGTTCGAGCGCTTGTGACGTGGCGATCGCGCACCGTAGCCATGCGCTCGACGTATCCATCGTAGCCCGCCGCCGCCTCACCGGCGGCGTCGAGAAGCAGGTCGGTGATGCCCTTCATCGCCGAGAAGACGGCGCATACGCGTTCGTCGTGCTGAGCGTGTTCGATGACGTCTATGACGCGGGAGATACGCTCGGGATCGGCGACCGCGCTCCCTCCGAATTTCATTACCTTCATCGCAGGACTCCGGGGGCGGATTGCATGAGAAATCCGTGACGACGTGGAAGTCGTCGCCGTCTCAGAGTATGATGAAGGTCGCCTGATGCGCAACACGCAGACCGCACGCAGCCTGCTCACCCTCCTCCTCGCCGTGGCGCTGGCAGCGGCGACCGGCGCGGAAGACGACCCGGAGCCGGACGATCCGCTCGCCGTCGCGCTCTCGTTCTCCCCGGAATACACGACACCGGTGGTCGACGCGCGGGGTGACCCCGTCGCGCGCGTCACGGACTTCAACGGGGACGGCCGGGCGGACGCGGCGGTGCTCACCGTAGCGGTGGACCTGGGAGTTCCCACGAGCGCCGAGACGCTGTCCGATCCGCTGCGCCTGTACGCCGAGCAGTCGTTCGACCCGCTGTTCATCCTGGAGGTGCACCTCACGGGGCAGGAGGCGATTCTGACGGTGGAACTGGGCCGTCGGACGGTGTGGACGGAGCTCGAGCTCGTGCCGCTCACCGAGGCGTCGGC
>CAZVEF010000018.1:9718-30809 GCA_964625715.1 uncultured Spirochaetaceae bacterium
GCCGTCGGACGGTGTGGACGGAGCTCGAGCTCGTGCCGCTCACCGAGGCGTCGGCACCGCTCACCGAGGCGTCGGCACCGCTCACCGAGGCGTCGGCGCCGCTCGCTCTCGCCGTCGGCTTCCGCAGCCGGTCCGCCTCGACTACCGAGCTCGTGATCTTTCAGCACGACGACGTCTCGCGATTCACCCTTGAGAACAGCCGCAACGAGCGCGGTCTGATCAAGGATGTCACGTCCGACGGCGTCGTCGACATCGTCGTAGCGCGGCGCGTGCCCGAGGCCGGCCGGGGATACGAGACCTTCCTCGGACTGTACGAGCTCCGTCCGGAGGGATTCGTGCGAACCGCGTCGCTTCCGATCGTGAGAACGGTCAACGCGTTTCTCGACGCCACCGCGACGGAGATGGAGCAGGCGCAGTGGGAGTCGCTTCGCGATCGCGTGGCAGGATCCGCTGCGAACGGCCTGCTCGGTTCGGCGTTCCGCGGCGTCGCCGACGAAGACGAGGTCGCCGACACGCGATTCGACTATCCCGAGACCGGAGAAGACATCACTACGGTCGTCTTTCCCCGGCTTGCGGACAACCCGTTTCCCTCGCCCTTCCTTGGAGGCAGCTTCCGGATCGTGTTCCGCGTCGAGTGCTGCGAGGCACCTGCGCGCTTTTTCGAGGGGACCGTCGCGCTTGACGCCAATCCGTTCGAGGGCTCGGTGATCGCTTTCTTGACAGACGACGGAGGCGGGAAGTAGCATCCCGGGGTGGATCGCTACATCGTTGAAGGAAGCTACCCCATCCGCGGCCGCATCCGGGCGAGCGGTAACAAGAACGCCGCGCTGCCCTGCATCGCCGCGACCCTCCTGACCGACGAGACGGTCGTTCTGAAGAACATTCCGGACATAGAGGATGTCCACGTCATGTTCGACATCCTCCGCGAGCTCGGCGGCACCGTCGAGCACACGTCCGCACACGGTGAGTGGAAGATCACGACGCACGACATCCGCAGCTCCGAGGTCCCGCTGGAGATGTCGAAGAAGATACGCGCATCGATCCTCCTCGCCGGACCGCTGCTCGCTCGGACCGGCCGCGTGCAGCTGCCGCCTCCCGGCGGCGATGTGATCGGACGCCGCCGCCTGGATACGCACTTCCTCGCGCTGAGCGCCCTGGGAGCCCAGGTGGAGATCGACGGAGTCTTCAACCTGACCGCGAACAAGCTCGTGGGCGTGGAGATCTTCCTCGACGAGGCGTCGGTCACGGCGACGGAGAACGCGATCATGGCGGCGGTGCTCGCCGAAGGCAAAACGGTCATCCAGAACGCCGCGAGCGAGCCTCACGTGCAGGACCTCTGCCGCATGCTCAACGCCATGGGGGCGAAGATCACCGGCATCGGCTCGAACATCCTCTCGGTCAACGGCGTGGCCAAGCTGAATGGGGCCGAGTTCAAGATCGGGTCCGATTTCATGGAGGTCGGCTCCTTCATCGGTCTCGCGGCGGTGACGCGCGGCGAGCTCGTCATCGAGGACGCCGCTCCGCAGAACCTCAAGATGGTCCGACTCGCCTTCGGAAAACTGGGGATCCACTGGGAACGCGACGGTGAGGACATCAGGGTCGCCGCCGGGCAGACGCTTCGCGTCGTGCCCGACATGGGCGGCATGATCCCCAAGATCGACGACGCGCCGTGGCCCGGCTTCCCGCCCGACCTCACGAGCATCATCACCGTCGTCGCTACGCAGGTCGAGGGGACGGTGCTCATCCACGAGAAGATGTTCGACGCGCGGATGTTCTTCGTGGACAAGCTGATCGGGATGGGCGCGCGGATCGTCCTCTGCGACCCGCACCGGGCGGTGGTAAGCGGTCCGTCGCGGCTGTCGGGCAGCGAGATGACCTCGCCCGACGTGCGCGCGGGGATGGCGATGGTGATCGCCGCGATTTGCGCCGAGGGGACGAGCGTGATCCACAACGTGTACCAGATCGAGCGTGGCTACGAAGACCTCGTAGGACGCCTGCGCCAGCTCGGCGCTCAGATCGACCGGGGCGAAGACTGAGCAGGCCGGCTGTCCATCCGATGTGGAGCCCCATCATCCGGCCGTCGGGGCCCCGGTCGGGCGCGCCGGCTACTCCGCGCGGCGCCTGAGCGTCTCCGCGTCGTCCTCCGCCCGGAGCGTCTCGTACGCCGACTGAATCCTCTTGAACGCCTGCTCGGTCGCCTGCCGCTGCCGCTCGCTGAGCGAGACCGCGGTGTCGGGGTGAAACTGCGCGGCGAGCCGGCGGTACGCGGTGCGGACTTCCTCCCGGCTCGCATCGCGCGCGACTCCGAGCACGGCGCACGCCTCGGCGTCGCGGAAGCGCCTGAGAACCAGCTCACGCGCGACGAACCCGTCGTCGATGCCGGCCCTCCTCGCGATCGCTCGGACCTCCTCGCGCGCGGACAGGGTGGCGCCTGCGTGGCCAATCGCCTTCCAGACGGCAGCCACGACGCGCTCACGCTCCTCGAGCGGACACGCCGCCGTGAGCCGCGCCGCGTACGTGTCGATGCCGCTCCACTCGTGCGACGCTGCGGTGACGAGCATGCGCTCCACGATGCGACGCGCCCGGCGGTCGGGATAGAACGGACGGAGATTCGTCGCAAGGGAGACGACCACCTCCGGGTCGACCCGGGCGCGAGAGTGCAGGTGTCCGACGAGCTCGCCGGCAAGCGCGACCTGCCGCGGCAGCCAGGCGGGCGCGGCACCGCCGTCGAGATACGCCGCCGTCGCGCGCTGCGCGCGAAACTCGGTCCAGACGAGATCGACCAGAAAGCCGATGAACAGCCCGAATACCGCACCGAAGACCCCGCCGGCCAGCCCGACCGCGAGCCCGGCGAGCGTTCCCCAGTAACGCCTCATTCGCGCGTGCCCAGCGCAACGTAGGAGAGCGCGAGGAACAGCAGCAGCGCCTGGAGCACGATGGTCAGGATCGCGGTCACGGTCACGCTCAGTGACAGAAGGATCGTCGACACGAGGAGCCGCTGCGCGAACTGAAGCGTGAGATAGAACGGGAGGATGAACACCGGCGCCAGCGGGACGAGCACCAGCGTGGGGACGGGCGGGAGGTGAAGATAGCGGCTTCTATACCGCCAACCAAAGCCCATCAGCAGCAGCGAGAGGACGAGGAAGGTGAACGGGGCGACGAGCCGCATGAGGAACTCGACCTCAACCGGCTCGGGGACCAGCCCGTACGCGTCGAGCACGGATACGGTCCGCGAGAGCGCGGTCATACTCGCCGTCGAGGGATCGCGCGAGACCGAGCCGAGCAGCCAGAGCTCCTGCGCAGAGGGTTCTACCTCGATCAGGTGCTCGAGCTCGGCCGGGGGACTCCCGGCGTGGACCGTCGGCCCCATCCCGAGCGCGGGCGACTCCCGGTCGATGACGTTCACGAGGAAGTGCCCGTTCGTGAGCTTGCCATACTCGCTCGAAACGTGGAGCGAGCGCCCACCGTCCGGGACGATCCGTACGAGCTCGATCCTCTGCCCGTAGACCCCGCTCGCGGTCCGCACCAGCTTACCGACGGCGAGCAACTCGACGAAGTCGGGTCCGGAACGGTTCACGAAGACGAGGTCGGGCGCACCGGGCATTCCCATCGCGGACTCCACCTCGTCCCGGAAGACCGCCATGGATCTGACCTGCTCCTCCGCGGTGCGCAGGTAGCGCTCGACGTCGACGTCCCGGGGATACTGCCCCGCCAGATCGACAAATCGGTAGTACGCGTCGACGGTGTCCCCGCGGGTGAGCGCCGCCTTCGCCGCCTGTTTCGCCTGGAAGAGCTCGTATTCGCCGCTCTCTTCGTCGTCGGGCGCGAGCGACTCGAGTCTCCCGAGCGATTCCGAAGCGATACGAGCACTCTCATCGTTCCCGGGCTCGAGCGCTCGAGCGAGCGTGGCCATGTAGTGCGCCGTCGAGAAGTCCTCCTCCTGCAGCGCAGCAGAGGCTCGGTCGACGAGCTCGGCGGCACTCGCGCTCTCCGGGATCGCGAACCGCTGCTCGTCTCGCCCGGACTCGACCCGCATCGCGTCCGCCCTCGCCTCGTCGCGAACCTGGATGAGCGTCTCTTCGACCTCCTCGCTCTCACCCACGAGCGCCAGATACTGGTCGAGGTCGGAAAGCGCCTTCGTGTAGTTCTGGTTGGAGCGTGCCTCGGCGGCGGATCGACGCAGCTCGGTGGCGAGCGTGCTCGCAAACTCGAGCGATTCGACGCGCGACGCCGCGGCCGGGTACCCGACGAGGTATGCGGCGGCGAACGAAAGCGTGAGGAAGAGCAGGAGGGCAATCGACCGGCCGAAACGATCGAAGGTCGATCGCGCGGCTCCGGATGACTGCATAGGCACGATCCAACCGAAGACGAGCAGTGTCGCCCACCCCTGCCAGACCGGACCGAGCCGCAGGAACTCGGCCCAGGTACGCGCGGTGACCCACGACCACTGGAACTCCACCAGCACCGTCCTGGTCGTGAACGAGAAGACCGAAACGAGCAGGATCACTCCGTAGGCGAGCGCGTGGCAGATCACCGACGACGCGAGCAGCTTCTTCCAGGTCTCACCCATGCCCGACCTCACGCCTCCATTCGTCGAGCGAAGGAAGGAACACGAGCCCCGCAAAGAGCCCTGCGCCCAACCCCGCGAGCAGGACTGCCGAGGCAAAGGGAATCGCGCGCGAGTCAAACCCGGCGATGAGCACGTCGCGAAGCACCCCGGTGTGTACGGCCGGAACGAGCCAGAACGCCAGCCGAAGCGCGGCGAGGACGAGGACGGCGTTGAACAGCGGCCAGCGTGTGAGCCGCGCGAGCGTCCACGAGCCGAGCAGATAGACTCCCAGGGCAACGAGATTGAGCAGGCCGGTGACGACTCGGTCTCCCGAAAGCGCCAGCAGCCGCGCGGTCGTCGCCATGTCGTCGACGAGCCCGGCAAGAAGCGCCGGGGTGCGTGCCATCGCGGGATACGAGTTCGCGAAGCCGCGCAGATCGATCGACGAATCGCCCTCGACTCCGGCCGGACGAGCGCCGGGCGGGAGGTCGAGCGCTCCTGACGTCGGGTCGATGTCCGCTCGCGGCAGAACCGAGAAACCGGGACTCCGCCCCTCCTCGTAGAGTGCAAGCGGGGCGAGCGCAACGCCGTCGCGCTCGAGCGCGTACACTCGCCAGCGGCCGGCGCGGACGAGGCGGCGCTCGGGCACGATGATAGCCGGATCGAGCGAATCGGCGTCAACGGCGCCGGCTATGAATCCGCCGGCTACGAGCGCGGCCGTCCAGACGAGGAAGAGAATGCCGATCGCCGGCGCGGGCGCACGCATGCTGCGCACGCTCGAGAAGAGCGCGATCGCCCCGGCGAGGAGGACAGAGGCCGGCCAGACGAGCGTCAGCGCGTGCAGGACTCGTCGGATGAACGGCGGCGAGAGATGTGCCCCGGATGGATCAAAGCCGATAACGTAGGCATGCGCCACAACCAACGCGCTCGAGGCAAGCGCGATGAGAGCAAACCAGAACAGGAATCGCACCAGCAGGCGGATTACGGCTTTCACCGGCCAGATCGTAGCATGGCCCCTGAGTCGATGCAATAATCGCCGCCGCGGTACCTGAGACAGGTCTACCGCGTCGCGCAGACTTCCAGGACGACGAAAGGCGCCGTCCTCGACCTGGTTCGCCGGAACACGATCCGTACCCGTCACGTTGGCAAGGACATCACAGCGGCCTTCAGAAGCCTCGCCTTTGCCCACAGGTTATCCACAAGCTGAAACGCCCCTCTACGGCCGTTTCAGCGCGTCCACAGGCGAACGGGAGTTCTTCATAGGTTCCGAAATTCACTCCGAAACCGGATAATTTGTTTTAATGTAAAGCATTACAAGAATGTCAACTGATTCCCGGGCTTTTCTGAGTCTTTCGCCGGGATCGGGGTCTTAAAACCTGTATAGCGGTTCGCCGGAAACGACCGCGTTTTGCACGGGTTATCCACAGGCACTCTCACACCTGCATCACGCGTGCCAACTATCGGCACTCGAGACGGTATCCACGACCACGGGAGCAGGAGATGGTGGGCGGTACAGGCCAGGCGGCGGCGGCCAGCGCGAGCCTGCCACGCAGGCGGGACAGCTGCATGTCGACGGCCCTGCTGGTCGGACCGTGGTCCGGGACGACCGCCTGGAGAGCCTCCCGGGGCACCGGGTCGTCACCGGCCCGCGCGAGCATCTCGAGCATCGCCAGTTGCACCGGCGAGATATCCACGCGGCGGTTGGGGAACTCGCCGTCGGCGGCGATCCAGTACCGTCCCCAGTGCAGGCGCCCTCCGGCGCACCGCAGGGATACCCGCTCGAGCAAGCGCCGCACGCGGTAGCGAAGCTCCTGCGCGGCCCACGGCTCTACGAGCACGTCGTCGCAGACGTCGTCGCCGAGCGTGTCGAGTGAAGCAGGTGAACCGTAGAGGAGAACCGGCGGAAAACGCCCCGTTCGGGGCAACGGCCCGTCGGAGCGCGCAGCCACACCCACCGGTCGTATGATCAGAACGGGGACTTCGCCGGCAGACGCCGAAACACGCGCCTGCGTGTCGTCGAGGCCGCGTACGATCCAGCGGGTCTCAGACTCGAACGCGAGCCGGATGCGCTCGCCGGTGTAGTCATCCACCCCGACGAGCCACAGCTCGGACGTGGGAGGATCAGGATTCTTCCTTGAGCTTGCGCTTGAGCGCCTCGAGCTCTTCATCGGCTTCTTCAGCGGAGCCGGCGGCGTCGGAGGACTCGCCGGCGCCTCCGCCGGTAGCTCCGGCCGCACCGGTGCCGGACGAGCCGCCGGTCTTGTCCTCGATCGCCATCTTCTGCTTCAGGCCTTCGAGGAGCTGTTCGGTGTTTCCGCCGGCTTCGAGCTGGGCGAACTGCTGCTCGAGGCTCTCGCTCTCGGTCGTGCCCTCGATTTCGAGCATCGCGTCGTTCTCGGCCTCGATCTGGTCCATGCGCTTGCTCATCTGGTCGAAGGCCTCGAAGGCGGACGTGTCGGCCATACCGCCGATCGTCTCGTTGATGCGCTTCTGCGCCTCGGCGCGCCGGGCGCGGGCGACGAGCAGGTTCTTCTTGCGCTGTGCCTCCTCGATCTTCTGCTGGAGACCTCGCAGGGCGCTCTTGAGCTTCTCGACCGATTCGTGCTGCGCCTCCCACTGCTCCTTGTACTGGGCGGCGGTCTTGTCGAACTCCTGCTTGCGGACGAGCGCTTCCTTGGCGAGATCATCCTTGCCGGCACGGACCGCGAGCATCGCCTTGCGCTCCCACTCCTGGCCCGCGGCGAGGTTCTCCTTCACCTGGCGCTCGAGCTTCTTCTCGTCCGCGATCGCCGACGCGACGCTCTTCTTCGACTCGATGAGCTGCTGGTTCATATCCACGATCAGCTGGTTGAGCATCTTCTCGGGATTCTCAGCCTTGCTGATCATATCGTTGAGGTTCGATTTCACGACTCGCCTGAAGCGATCAAAGATTCCCACAGGGGGCCTCCTTAAGTCGATTGCCGGTATTTCGCAAGCCGGCCGTAGTGCTGCGCAAGAGCCAGACCCGTCGAATCGAGCGAGGCCTGGAACTCCTCGAGGTCCATCGACGGGAACTCGAGACTGTCTATCAAGATGACACTGTCCTCTTCGATCGCATAGGCTCCGTGGACCATTTCGGCGTTCAGCCTCAGAAGCTCTTCGAAGAACTCCTCGCGCTGCTCGGCGGGGACGTCCATGACCTTCGCCCGAAGCGTCACGAGCTCGTCCTGGACGTACACGACGACCGAGCTCATTCCGTTCGCCTCGTCGGTGAGCAGCCACATGTTCTCACCGATTTCTTCGTAGATCAGTTCTAGATTAATGAAGAAGCCTTCAAGCTTCTCCGCTGCTGACGTTGCCATCACGCGACTCCTGTGAATTGTAGCACCGTGTGACGGACCTGCCGTCACACGAATCGATCCGGGTCAGCCGAGAAAGACCTGTCCGGCGGTGTCGATCGCAAGAATCGTCTTGCACTCCGAGCAGCGGAACCGGCCGGCCTTGGTGGCCTTGAGCTTCTTCCCGCAGATAGGGCACTTGAAGATCTTCGGGAAGACGTCAGAGCGCTGAGTCGTGCCGCCCTTGGAGAAGAACTCGATCGCCTCGTCCAGGCTGTCCTTGATGTTGAAGAACTGCGAGAACCCGAGGAGCTGAAACACCTCGTAGACCTTCGGCTGGATCTCGAGCAGGACCAGGTCGCCGCCGCGGGGTCGGACCGACTTGAGAAACGCGGTGAACGAACCGATGCCGGTACTCGAGACGTAGTTCAGACCGGCGCAGTGAAAGATCAGCTTCGTGAAGCCGGCCTCGATCGCGCGGTTCACACGCTTCTGGAAGAAGTTGCTGTTGTAGGTGTCGATGTAGCCGGTGAGGAACAGAACGAGACCACCCTCGACCTTGTCAATCTGCTGGAGCTTGATCTTCAGGCTGTCATCTTTCTCTTCGTCGAACCCTGCAACAATGTCGTTATTAGCCATGGTTCTCCTTCAGATCCCGCGATCGCGGCCGGTTTTTTTACATTTTTGCCCGATCACATAGTATGAGAGCACCAGAGCTTTGTCAAACTCGCCACCTGCTCTCACGTTCCCTGAATGTACCACGCACGACGACGTTTCGCCGTGCGTTTTCGTCTCGCGAGGCGAACGACGCGTGCCGGCCCGCCGGAGCGCGCGCCGACCGTTCACGTAGACCAATCCGCGCGCTCGTTGGTATACTCGCGGGGGTCCGGGCGGACGACCCGGGAGGAGAGCCCATGAAGAAGCTCAGCGTTGTCGTTCTCGTGGCCGTGCTGCTCGCTCTCGTCGCGACCCCCGGAACTTCGCAGGTGAGCCCGGACGAGTTCGAACGGATCATCAACTTCGATGATTCCATTCAATCGCTCGCAACCCTCGTCCGCACCGGCGCTTACGACCAGATCGATGTGGACCGCTACTACGTCCTCGACGGATCAGTCGCCTCCACGCAGGTCTTCGATGCCGATCGCGAATCGTTCCAGGCGGTCATCGAGCTCGTCTCGAGCAGATGGATCGGCCTCGAGCGCATCGAGGCGTATCACGTCTACGTGCTCGTCGAGGGACCCGAATACGCGGACCGCATCCCGGAGCGGATGCCGCGGGATCCGGGTCCCGAGATCATCGAGACCAATCAGAGGCTGCTCGTCATCGGGCCGTTCATCGGCACGGCGATGCTCGACGAATCAACCGAGGTGGCCGTCATCGAGGCGGTCGCGCTTCGCTGACCGGGCAGTCACAGAAAGCTCAGATCCTGCGAACAGATCGTCTCCGATCCCGCGTCCGCGAGAGCGCGCCAGACGACGTTGCGGAGCTCGCGGACGTTGCCCGGCCAGTCGTAGCGGGAGAGCCGCTCGAGCGCGTCCGCGCCGAACCGCTCCGCGCGCGTGCGCACGCCCTCCTCGCGAAGCGCGCACAGGAAGAATGCGGCAAGCAGGGGGACATCCTCACGCCGATCGCGAAGCGGCGGGATGAAGAGGCGGAAGACATCGATCCGGTAGAAGAGATCCTCCCGGAAGCGCCCGTCGCTCATCAGCGACCGCAGGTTCCGATTCGTCGCTGCGACGATGCGCGCGGTCGTACGGCGTGCAGTCGCTCCGCCCACCCGATAGTAGACGCCGGTCTCGAGCACGCGCAGCAGCTTCGCCTGCGCGGGCATACTCAGCTCGCCAATCTCGTCGAGGAGGAGCGTCCCGCCGCTCGCAAGCTCGAACGCTCCCGGACGCGTGATCGCGTCGGTAAAGGCACCGCGCTCGGTTCCGAACAGCTCGGCCTCGACAAGGGTCTCCGGTAGCGCACCGCAGTTGCGCGCCTCGAACCTGCCCGAGGCAACCGGTGACCGTTCGTGAAGAGCGTGGGCAACGAGCTCCTTGCCCACGCCGCTCTCGCCGGTGACAACAACCGGGCCACGGTCGCAGGCGAACCGACGCACATCATTGCGAAGACGGACCATCGCCTCGCTCGCGCCGACGATTTCCGGGATGGACGAGGGGGCAGAGGGGACATCGCGCAACCCCTGCCGCGCGAGCGCACGCGTGACCGCGAGCTGCAGATCGCGCATCCGGATGGGATGGGTGACGACGTCGCACGCGCCGAGCTGAACGGCGTCGACCACGCTTCGCAGCTCGAGGTGATCGAGCACGGCGACTACCGGCGCGTCGCCGGCTCCGGTCCGCATGCGGCCGAGCAGGTCGAGCGCGCGAGGCTCGCCCGCCTCGAGGTTGAGGAACACGACGTCGGGAGCGTGGTCGCGCACGTAGTCGATGCCGAGCGTCGGGTGCTCGTAGTGGTCAACACGGTGGTCGGAGCCGAGGAGATGCTTGATGACCCGGTAGGACGTCACGCTCTTATCGACTACTACTACTCGCGCCATATAAAATCTCCAGCCGACGATTCTAAACCCGAGTACTACGGTAGTCAAGGAAAAGTGATGACGGGGCAGCCTGCAACCGGGTAAGCTCGGGTATGGACCGGGTTCCCTTGCTTCACGGACTCGTCGACCCGGATCGCGTGCTGCGGCTGCTCTCGCTCGGACTCCTGGGCGCGCTGCTCATGCTCGCCGACGGATACGTGCTCATCATCGTCTCGCGTCAGATCGGCATCTACCTGCTGACAGCGGCCGTCGCGTCGACGGGGTTGCTGGCAATCGTGCTCGTCTTTGCCTCCTACCGCGCGGAGATCGATCTGATGTGGCGTGCCGTGCGCGAGGGGCGCTACCCGCAGCGCCACTTCCGACGCCTGATCCCCCTGCTCTGCGCGGCAATTCTGCTGATCGTCCCGGGATTCGTGACCGACGCGATGGGCGTGGTGCTCGTGATCCGCCCGTTCGGCTGGCCCCTCGGAGCGCTCGTAGAGCGACGGAACCGAGTACGGTTCCGCGAGCTCTACGAGTACCTCCGTCTGCACCAGTGAGTCAGAGCCGGAAGAGCTTGAAAACGCCGAGCAGCAGGAGAAACCAGAGGTAGACGAAGAACCGCAGCAACCGCCAGGGTCGCCGCACGAGGTCGGGCACGAAGTCGAGCCCGCGCCGGAAGGCCGCACGGGAACCGCGCCGCCGGCGTTCGGCAAAAACCTCGAACACCTCGGGCGCGTGGAGGAAGACGCTCGGGCTGAGCTCGCGCCGATGCCGCGAAACCCACCGGTCGCCGGCCGGCGCGCCGGGGCCGATGAGTACGAAGTCGGGCGTCGCCTTGCGGATCGCGGTGATGATATCGCTCTCGAGCTGCCGTCCGTAGTTGCCCGTATAGCGGCCGACGAGCCTCAGGCCGGGGAAGGTTTCACGGAGGTTCTGCTCGACGGTGCGCAGCGACTGCGCGCTTCCGCCGAGGATATAGATCGACCTCGAACGGTCCTCCAGCGCTCCCAGGGTCCGGATCACGAAGTCGAACGGCATATAGCGCCGCGGACGAACGCCGCGCAGGAAGCGGGCTGCTCCCGAGACGCTCTTGGAGAGCGGCAGTACGAGGTCGGCGTCGCGGAGGCACGCGCGGTACGTGCGGTCGCGCCGCGCGCGCATGAAGTCCCACCAGCGGATCAGAATGATCTGTGCGACGTCCGGCTTCTCGACGAGCCGATCGATCGCCGGGCCGATCTGGTCTTCCTCGAGCGCGTCCACGGCGACGCGCATGACATCGAGTCGCCGGGCTCCGTTCACGTCGTTGCGGGTTGCCACCAGTCGCGCTCCAGTATGAGGATTCGCATCGCCGCAGCTGCAAACAGCGCCGCGCTCTCCGAGCGGAGTACCTGCGGACCGAGCCACAGCGGGCTGAATCCCCGCTCGATCAGCCCGTCGAGCTCATCGGCCGAGAAGCCTCCCTCCGGCCCCACGACGAGCTCGATCCCGTTCGGAGTGTCGCCAAGATATCCGTGGAGCGAGGTCTGTGCAAGTGGTTCGGTATGCAGTACGAGCGAGAGCGACTCGGGCGTGGCGGTCACCGCGGACAGCTCACGAGGCTCGTGTATTTCAGCCGGACGCGCGGCACCGCTCTGCTGAACAGCCTCACGGGCGATGCGCCGCCACCGCTCGGTGCGCGAGGAACCTCCGGAGGGGCGCACCACCGTACGTTCGGTGACGACCGGACAGATCCGGGTGACGCCGGCCTGTACGAGCGCGCGGACGCTCTCATCGAAGGTGCGCCCCTTCGGGATCGCCTGGTAGAGCGTGACCGGCGGCAGCGCATCGCGTCGCAGCGCGTCAGCACGCTCGCCGGCCGGCCCATCCGCGGGCCCGTCCGCGGCCGCCGGCGGCTCGACGCGGGCGAGCAGCCGGCGGCCGTCGTTGTCGAGGAGCTCGAGCGTCCAGCGTGCGCCCGCCTCGTCGATGGCACGAAGCCGAGCGCCCGGTCGAAGGCGGAGCACGGTGGACAGGTAGTGGTAGTCGTCGCCGGTGATCGCGACCTGCCGGCCGGCAGCTAGCGCCCCGGACAGCTGTAGCTGCCGCATCAGCGGCGGGGCACGTCGCCGCTCTGCAACAGCTCCACCGCCTCCTGGAGGACTACGTCGTACTCGAGGTCGTAGATGGGCTGCACGTTCGCCCGGCGATTGACCTCGTCGCGGATGATCAGCTCGATCCACCGGTCGGGCAGATCGAAGCCGTCCTCCTGAAGCTGATCCACGAAGCGCTTCACTTCGCCCGGCGACGGATCGGTATGCTCGCGGACCCACGCCGGGACGCGCTCGGAGGTGAGCAGCTCCGCATACTCGGCGGCCTGCTCATCGGTGAGCTCCGGCGGCTCGACGACCAGGTCCGGATCGACGCCGCCTTCGTCGATGAAGCGACCGCTGGGAAGGTAGTACTGCGACATCGTCAGCCGGAACCCGCCGGTACCGATCCTGCGGACCTGCTGCACCGAGCCCTTGCCGAAGGTCGACTTCCCGATCAGGAATGCCCGATCGCGGTCCTGCAGCGCTCCGGCGAGGATCTCCGAGGCGGATGCCGACCCCTCGTCGATCAGCACGACGACCGGCACGTCGTCGGATATCTCGGTGCCCTGCGTGGCGGTGATCCGCTCGTTTTCGGACGGCGAGCGGCCGGCGGTCCCGACGATCGTACCGCGGTCGAAGAAGAGATCGGCGATGTCGACGACCGCGTCGAGCAGCCCGCCCGGATTCGAGCGAACGTCGATGATCATGCTCTCGTAGCCGTCTTCCTCGAACGAGTCGAGCGCCTCGTGAACGCGTTCGACGGTTCTGGGTGTGAAATTGGTGATCCGCAGGTAGCCGATGTTCTCCGGGATCGTCGCATACCTCACCGTGGGGTACTCGATGATGTCCCGCTCGATCGCCACCTCGAACTCGGCGCGATCGCCGCGGCGTATTCGGAGAACGACCCGCGTCCCCGGCGTACCGCGGATCATGTTGACGGCCTCGTCGAGCGTGAGCTCGGTCGTTTCCGTGAACTCGTCGGCCTGTGAGTCGCGGATGCCCACGATGAGGTCGCCGGGCCGCACGCCGGCCTCGTAGGCGGGGGTACCCTCGATGGGCGATACGACCTCGACGAACGTCGGCTCCTCCGAATCGTCTTCGTCCACCCGCTTGGTGATCGTCAAGCCCACGCCGCCGAACTCGCCGGTCGTCACGTCGGTGAGGTCGCGCATCTCCTGCTCGTCGTAGTAGACCGAGTACGGGTCGTCGAGGCTCTCGAACATGCCTCGCAGCGCGCCGTCGAGCAGCTCATCCGCGTCAACCTCCTCGACGTAGTTCTGCTCGATGAACTTCATCACGCTCTCGAACACGTCCATAGCGCGATCGGTCTGGGAGGACTCCTGCGAGAAGAGGCTGGGGGTCGCGGTGAGAACGAAGAGGAACACGATCAAGAGCGCGCCGATCGAGCCCCAGACGACGCGCTCGCGGCGCCTGCTCTTCTGTGTCGTGGTCTGCGAAGCCTGTTCGATGTCTTTCATGCCACCTCAAGTATACTTCCTATGAAACGATGATTCTATTGACCGGGTCGTCCGGCCTCCGTACACTCCGCGGCATGGGCGGTCGGTCTCTGGTGTATACCGGAGGAGGCATCTGGTACCTCCTCCGTTTCGCGCTCGTCGCCCTGCTCGTCCTTCGTCTGGTGGACGACGATCCTCTCTTTCATCTCGACCTCCTGTGGGTAGGAGCCCCGGGGTTGCTGCTCGCCGCGCTCTTCGCCGGCTCCGCGTTCGTGGCCGGCGGCGAACGGTACTACCTGCCGCTTCTGCGCATCGGCACGCTGCTCGCGGCGACGAGCGACGCGATCGTCGTACTGACGGGCAGCTATGCGCCGGTCGCCGTCCGGGCAGGCGGCGTTGAGTCCGGGCTCTCGCGACTCGTCTTCGTCATCGTGTACGGACTGCTGGCCGTCGACTTGCTCATCTTCGCCGCCTTGATATCATATCGACCTATGGGCCCCTCCCGATCGCCGGATACCGACGAGCATCTGCCCGAGTACGAGTCGACTCGCGTGGAGGACGAGTAGTGCACATCATCCCGATCGCCAGCGGCAAGGGCGGCGTCGGCAAGTCGCTGCTCGCGGCCAACCTCGCGCTCGTGCTCGCCCGCATGGGACACCGGGTCGTGCTCGCGGACCTCGACTTCGGCGGCTCGAACCTCCACCTCATCCTGGGTATCCGCGGCGTGACGACCGGTCTGGGCACCTTCCTCAACGCGAGCGGCGTCGCCTTCAACGACGTGATCCTCGACACCGAATACGAGAACCTGCGATTCATCCCGGGAGACGGCGAGGTCCCGGGGATCGCCAACCTCGGCTCGGGACAGAAGCGGAAGCTCATCAACCGGCTGAAGTCGGTCGACGCCGATTTCCTCGTACTCGACCTGGGGGCGGGGACGAGCTTCAACGTAATGGACTTCTTCCTGCTCTCCCGGCAGGGAATCGTGGTGACGGCCCCCACCCCCACCGCGCTCGTGAACGCGTATCTCTGTATCAAGAACGCGCTCTTCCGCCTCCTCACGACCGCGATCAAGCGCGGCACCGTAGGCGACGAACGACTGAAGGAGCTGACCCGCAACCCGGAACACCTCCAGCGCGTCTACCTGCCCGATCTGGTGAAGCGGCTCGAGGAAGCGGCACCCGAGGCGGTGGCGGCGTTCCGCGAGAGCGCGGCGGCGTTTCGGCCCCGGGTCGTGTTGAACCTCCTCGACGACCCGGCGGACGTCGACAAGGTCACCCGCCTGCGTCGCAGCTGTACGCAGTACCTGGGGCTCGAGATCGAGCACTTGGGAGTGATGTACCGCGACGAGCTGCAGGACGTCTCGCTGAGCGCCCGTCTTCCCATCATCCTCTACAAGCCGAACAGCGTACTCTCGCAGGCGATCACGAGAATCGCGGAGAAGGTCGCCGAGCGTTCCGACGATAACAGCGAGCAGGGGGCCTGGCTCGACGCGGAGGAAAGCTTCGCCGACGCGTACGCGGAGGCCGAGAGCGACTTCGAGGTGAGGACCGACTACGTGAACGAGCTGCTGCACACCGGCGCGTTGAGCCAGGGCGATCTGCTCGAAACGGTGAAGACGCAGCAGATCGAGATCAACCAGCTGCGACGCGAGAACGACCTGCTGAAGGCAAAGATCGTACGCGCAGCGAACGCGGGGTACGACGTTCGGTAAGGACCATGGCGAAGCAACGGGCAGAGGCGACCGGACAGCTCGAGATCACGCTCGACGAGCAGGGGCTCGAGGCGAGGGCCAGGTTCACTCCCGGCGAGGGCGAGACCTGGACGCCCGACCGGCTCATCGAGGCGATACGCGCCAGGGGCATCGTCGAGGGGTTCAAGCCCGACGACCTGCGCCGGACCTTCGCACTCGTACTGCAGCGCGGCACGAGCGAGCCGTTCGTCGTGGCAAAGGGGGTATCTCCGGCCGAGCCGAAGCCCGAACAGGCACGCTTCCTCGAGATTGCCGTTCCCTCGCAGCTCGAAGAGCAGGCGCGGCGAGTGATCGGCGAGGCGGTACCGCCGCGCATCACGATCGAGAAGAAGGAGCGGATCAAGAAGCAGAGGACCGTGATGCGCAAGCCCAAGCTGCCGTTCCTCCCGCCGAAGGAAGAGTCGGTCAACTACGTAGAGGAGAAGGTTCACCACAAGCGCGTCTACGTGGACCCGACGGTCGAGCGAACCGGCTACGCAGCCGCCGGGCAGAAGATCGGGATGGTGGAAGGAAAGGACGAGGGTGAGGCGGGCAGGAGCGTCACCGGCGACCTCGTTGCCACGCGCGTACTCGCCGACCCGTACTTCTACTGCGGCGCCGGGGTCGAGCGACGACGCGACGAGCTCTACGCCGAGCACGACGGGTTCGTCCGCATCGGCGCGAACTGGGTCGATCTCGTCCCCTTCGAAACGCACGATTGGGAACTCACGATCTCGCACGACCGCGCGACGTGCTACTTCAGCTTCGACCCGGGGCACGCGCACGCGAAACCGCCGACCGCCGCGGATGTGCGCGCGAAGGCCGAAGAGATGGGCTTTCCGACCGACCGACTCTTCGACGATGAGACGATCGAGGCGCTCATCGCTCGGGCAGTCTCGAGCGACGAGCCGATCGAAAACGAACCGCTGAACGCGAGCCGCGACGCCGCGTTCGACATCTACGTCCCCGAGGACAAGCTGAAGGCGGTGCTCAACATCCACAAGGGCACCGGCCGCGGCGCTCCGCTGAACCTGAAGGAGCTCGGCCGCGCGATCAAGCAGAGCCGGCTCGTCGGGCTCGACTACGAGCAGATCAAGAAGGATATCGCCGCGTTTCTGCAAAGCACCGACACCGAGCTGATCGGCTATGTGCTCGCCGAGGGAACCGCCCCCGCGCCTGGACCCGAGCGCACGCTCGAGTTCAGCGTGCGCTTCCTGCCGGAGAAGAACGCGCGAGAGATCGTGGAGCACCTCCGGCAGACGCTCAGCGAGGAGGGGGACGCGGTCGAGAGCCTTTCGGCCTTCCCGCCCGACGCGATCGAGAAGGTCGGAGAGGTCGAAGCCGACCAACGCGTGCTCACCGTTTCCCCGGAGGTCCCGGGCAAGCCGGGCGTCGACGTGTACGGTCAGCAGACCCCGGGGGCGAGCGCGCCCGAGCCGCCGGTGAAGCTCTGCGAAAACGTCGAATGGAAGGAGAACATCGTTATCGCAACCGCGCGCGGCCTGCTCCACCGCGGGCGTCGCGACGACACCGAACTGCTGCGTGTGCTGCCCCACGGCGACGCGACAGTCTCCGTTCGCGTGACCGACAACAGGATGGCCGCGCTCGTCACGCTTACACCTCCGGTGGGAACCGGCCGACCGCTCGACTACGAAGACGTCGAGGCCGCCGTGCGTGGCGCGGGCGTGTCGAGCGGCGTCCGCGATGAGCTGCTCATGCGAGCGTGGGAGCGGGCGAGTGCCGGTGACGAGATCCGGGACTTGATCTTCGCCCGCGGTCGCCACGTGGAGAGCGGCGGCGAGGGCAAGCTGGAGATGCTCGTCGAGACCGCCTCCGGTAAGGGCATGACGCTGCGCGCCGACGGATCCGCCGACTACCGCAACCAGGATCGCATCACGACGGTCGCACAGGGAACGAAGATCGCGCGAGTGCGCCCTCCCGCCGATGAGAACCGCGAAGGCTGGGACGTTCTGGGGACCACCTTTCAGGCGAATGGAACCTCTGCCGTCGAGGTGGACGTAGGCGAGAACATCGCCGTCGAGGAGGAGGCGGACGGGGCGCGGCTGCTGGTCGCTACGATCGACGGGGAGCTCACCCACGAGGGCAACCGGTTCGACATCCGGGCCTCGCACAGCGTTGACGGCGACGTAGACCTGCATACCGGCAACGTGAAGTTTCCCGGCACGATCACCGTCAAAGGCTCGGTACGCGCCGGGTTCTACGTCATGGCAGCGGGTGACGTCCAGGTCGCCGAGCTCGCCGAGGCGGCGCTCCTCAGCGCGGACGGCGACATCGTCGTGAATCAGGGAGTCAAGGGGGCCGGCAAGGCCGTACTGCGCGCGAAGGGTTCGATCGGGCTGACCTTCGCCGAGCAGGCGACGATCCTCGCGGTGGGCAACGTCCAGGCGAAGAACTCGCTCGTACACTGCAAGGTGAAGTCCAACGGCAAGGTGCGCATGATCGGCGACCGGGGAAGCATCGTCGGCGGCCGCATACGCGCGCGCGAAGGCCTGGTGACGCACAATCTCGGCTCCGAGCGCGGCGTGAAGACGCAGGTCGAGTTCGGCCAGGACTATCTGATCGCGGACAAGATAGAGAGCGAAGAGCGCGAGATGGAGAAGCTCAAGCGCCAGGTCACCAAGATCGACCTCGCAATGAAGGAGGCCGAGCGCTCCGGCGAGCGCGGCAGGCTCGACCAGCTGCACACGAGGAAGCTCCAGATGCTCAAGGCGCTCGAGAAGCGGGGCTTGAGGATCTTCACCTACCGCGAGCGGTTCGAGGAGCATCACGAATCGGAGATCGTCGTGAAGGGCACCCTCTACCCGGGGGTCGTCATCGAGACCCACGGCCGCACGCTCGAAATCACCTCGCCGCGCAAGAACGTCATCGTGTCGTTCAGCCCGGAGACCGGTCGGATCGAGGAGCGCAGCGCCGCGAAAGAGTCGGAGCCCCAACGATGAGCATTGCGTATCTCGAGTACCCATCGTGGCTCTCTCCGCAACTCACACCGAGCCTGCCCATCCGGTGGTACGGGATCATGTACCTGCTCGCCTTCCTCACCGCGTTCCTGCTCTTCCGCTACGAGGCGAGCCGGTCGGGTCTGACGCAGGATCGGGACCTCGTCGCGACCTTCTTCTACTGGACGATCCTGGGCGCGCTGCTGGGCGGGCGTCTGTTCTACGTCTTCGTCTTCGGCGACACCGAGATCTACCTGAGCAAGCCGTGGCTCATCGTATGGCCCTTCACCGAAGGACGCTTTACCGGGATCCAGGGCATGAGCTACCACGGGGGGTTCATCGGCGCGGTCGCGGCGGTCGTGCTCTTCTCGCGCGTCCACCGCGTGAACCTGCTCGACTGGGGCGACACGCTCGCCGCAGCAACACCGCTCGGCTACACCTTCGGCCGCCTGGGGAACTTCATCAACGGCGAGCTTGCCGGCCGCGTAACGACCGTCTCGTGGGGCATGATCTTCCCGCGGATGCCACGGTATTCGATAGAGGAGCCGTGGGTGCCCGGGGTGATCGCAGAGACGAACCTCGTCGTTCCCGACGGCGCGCTCATGGTCAACCTGCCCCGTCATCCATCGCAGCTCTACGAGGCAGTCCTCGAGGGCCTCGTACTCTGGGCGCTGCTCTGGTTCGTCTTCCGCCGGCGTCGTCCCTTTCCCGGTGCGTGCATCGCGCTCTACGTCACCGGGTACGGCGTGGCACGATTCTTCGCCGAGTACTTTCGCGCCACCGATGAGGCGGTCGGCTACATAGTCGCGCTCGGCGATCGGCTCGCGATGCCGCAGTTCACCACCTCCGTCCTGCACCTGACCGAAGGACAGATGATCTCGCTGGGGATGGCGCTTATCGGCATCGCGCTGTACGTGTCGTTTCGGCTCATCGCACCGCAGGAGGCGGTTGTCGAGACGTTCGATCACACCGAGTAGCGCTGCTTGCTCTTCGACAGGCGTTGACGCGAGGCGCGGATCTCGTCGCCGTAGACCGCGAGCACCCCCTCGAGCTTCTCGCGCAGTACGCTGAGTCCGAACTCGCTGCGGGCGATCCGGAAGTTCGTCTCGGTCATCTCGCGACGCGCCTCCGGATGGGTCAGGACGTGGTGCATCGCGTCGAGCGCCGAGTCGGGAATGACGAGCTGCCCGTCCTCGTCGTAGCGGTCGCGGATCTCGATGTTCTGCAGACCGGTAATCATGATATCGGTCTTGTAGACGAGGTAGGTCGTCGTGATCACCGGCACTCTCGCCGCGATCGCCTCGAGCAACGCGTTGCCGAACCCCTCCCAGATGGGCAGATAGGTCACCAGATCCGCGTTGGCGAGGACGTCCCGGTTCGTGAACACGGGTCGACCCCGCTCGTCGGTAGCGCGTGTTGAAGCCACCCGATCGGCGATCATGTGAAAGGGAATGCCGGCAGCGTCGGCCTGATCGTGAATCTGCTCAATGTAGTTCTCGTTCCGCTCGTCACCCTGGTAGAGCGAGATGATGTAGTGCATCCGATCGCGGAACTGCGGATAACGTTCGACGAAGCGGACGAGCAGCCGCACCGAGTCCTCGATCCGCTTGCGAGGTACGATCCGCGTCGGTTGAACGACGAGGATGTCGTCGTCCCGGAAGCCCAGGTCGCTGCGGAAGCTCGCATTGTACTCGTCGCGGGTCACCGGATTGTCGAAGTCCTCGCAGTTGGGGATGACGAACGGCGAGACTCGCTTCAGCGAGCGCAGGATGTGCGCGGCATACGAGCTGATGACGACGTGCTCGAGCCCGAGGTCGACCGGCGGCATGATCCGGGTGAGAAGCCCGCGAATACGAGTATCGCTGAAGCGGCTGCGCTCCCACCAGAAGTCGTGGTGATGGAATATGGTGGCGACCCGCTGCTCGGTCGCAACCCGGTGCACGGCCAGACCGCCGAGCAGCGTCATGGGCATCGCATTCGTGTTCTCGGCGACGAGCACGTCTATGTCGTGCTCGCGGACGATGTCGTGGAGCGCGCCGGCCACATCGGCCCCCTGCGCCTCCATCTGCTCGACGAGTTTCTGCCGGTGCTCACCGTTGAGCTGCGGCGGACGCTTACTGAGGTGGGGAAAGACGAGTCGCTCGTACTCGCGCTGCTCCGACGTGTCGAACCGGATCTGTTGAAGCTCGAGCTGACGGTCGGGCGCCGGACGCTCGAGCGGCGCGGCGTAGCGACCCGCCACAGTCACGACTTCGTGGCCGAGAGACTCGAGCGTCTCGATCCACTTGTCCGCCTCGAGCGAGACGCCGTCGACGTCTCCCAGCTTCCCGCTGACGAAGCCGATGCGGAAGGGGGTACTCATGAGCGTCAAAGTAGCGGAAAGCTGGACGCCGAGCAACGAGGTGTTGTGCGCGCGCCCGCGCTGCGGGATCGAGGTGTTGTGCGCGCGCCCGCGCTCCGGGATAATGAGGAGGTGGCAGGTTCGA